>CP076546.1:314615-629230 GCA_018889975.1 Bacillus sp. NP157 | reverse complement strand
CTCGCGCACGGCCGGGTCCGCCTCCGGCAAGTCGGACAGACCACGCTGGAGCGAGCGGAAGTACAGGCCGGTGCCGCCGACCAGCAAGGGCACCTGGCCCCGTTCGGCGACGCGCTGCATGGCCGCCGTGGCGTCCGCGGCGAAATCCGCGGCCGAATACGGCAGGGCCGGGTCGCGGATATCGATCAGTTCATGCGGATAGCGCGCCAGCGTCGCCTTGTCCGGCTTGGCCGAACCGATGTCGAGCCCCGTATACACCAGCGCCGAGTCGACGCTGATCAATCCCAACGGGAAGCGATCGGACAGTTCACAGGCAAGCGCCGTCTTCCCCGACGCCGTCGGGCCCATGAGAAAGATGGCAAGCGGACGAAGATCACGACTCATCCGCACAAGGTTACCCCACCCCTCACCATTCAGAGCACCCCGGGAATCAACGCCTTCGTACGCCCCCGATATGCAACGTACGCGTCCCCAAACGTCTCCCCCAGCATCCGCTCCTCCATCCGCAGCTTCCGCCAGAACGACACGAAGACGATCGCCACGGCAATAATCCCGCGCACGTCACCCACCTTCAGCGCCGACCCGACGAAGGCCAGCAACAAACCCGTGTAGATCGGATGGCGAATGTAACGATACGGCCCGGCCTCGATCAGCTCGTGCCCCTGCTTGATCTGCACCACGCTGCTCCAGTTTTTTCCCAGCAGGTAGCGCGCCCAGCACGCCAGCGCCACGCCGGAGGCAACCAGGACCAGCGACAAAGCAAACACCGGATCGGTATGCGGGACGAATGCCTCGACGAGCCAGGTGCCGCGAAACCAGGCATTCGGCCCAAGCAGTGCGAACGCCAACGCGAGCGGGAGCCAGTAGAGGACAACCCGGGTGAGCCACGGTTCGCCGCGCACGGCAGATTTGTTTCCCCACGCGCTGATGGCCCACCAAGCAAGGAGGAATAACCAGCATGCGCTGATCGCGCCCTTGAGTATGTCTTCCATGGTCACTTCCCCGTTCAGCTTCCATCCTAGGCCGCCCAGGGGTCGGCGGCACCTGCCGAAAGTCCGTACTCCCAAGGCGGGATGACAAGCCGGATCGTCATTCGCCTACATCTTCGGCGCGTTGGTAACGGCAAACTGCCGTCAAGCCCCATCCACGCATCCGGAGCGTCCATGTCCACTCCATTCGAATCACGTTATGCCGCACGCGACGAAGAAGATCGCGAGAAGATCCGCGCGGAAATGTTCAAGATCCTTGCCGAGACGTCGAAAATCAACGCAGAAGCGCGCTGGTATCCGTTCGTGGCATCGGCAGGATTTTATGCTGCCGCGTTTGCGCTTTTGAAGCTGACTGAGGTTTTCGGGTGAGACCAGCAGCCGGACGTGTCAGTCGCCGGCAGAATGCCCTCCCACGGACCGAGGGACCGTGGGAGGGCACCGGCGTCGCGTATTACTTCGCGGGAACGCCCATTTCCTTGAGCAGGTTATCGGCGTGGTCGAGGTGGTGCATGACCCAGAGCATGTAGCGGACGTCGACCTGGATCGAGCGGTTGAGCTTCGGGTTGAACAGCCAGTCGCCGCTCACCGATTCCCAGTTGCCGTCGAAGGCGAGGCCGACGAGGCGGCCCTGCGCATCGAGCGCCGGGGAGCCGGAGTTGCCGCCGGTGATGTCCAGGTCCGCCAGGAAGTCGACCGGCAGCGTGCCGAGCTTCTTCGACGCGTAGCCATCGAACGCCTTGGCCTTGATCGCCTCGATCTCGGCCTTCGGCGCGTTGAACGGATCTTCGCCCGTGTTTTTCTGGACGATGCCTTCCGCCGTGGTGAACGGGGCGTAGGCCACGCCATCGCGTGGTGCCACGCCCTGCACGTTGCCGAAGGTCACGCGCAGCGAGCTGTTCGCATCCGGATACACCGGCAGGCCCTGCGATTCCTTCCACGCGATGATCGCCTGCATGTAGCGCGGACGAAGCTTCGCCAGTTCGCCATCGCGGGCGTCGTCGGCGTCTTCGATCTTCTTCAGGTCCGGCAACACGGCGGTGGCCAGCTTGAGCGCGCTGTCGTTGCTCGCGGCCAGGGTCTTTTCATCGGCCTTGAACCACTTCATGCGTTCCGCGGTGTCGCCCAGCTTGCTGCCCTTGTACAGCGCGACGACTTTGGCCTGGATCGCCGGTCGCGTGCTCGCGCCACCCAGCCACTGGTCGAGCGACGGCAGGCGCTGCTCCTTCGGCAGGCTGGCGTAGTGAACCAGCGCGTTGGTCAACAGGTCCTGGTCGGTCTTCGCGTCGTAGCGGCGCTCCATCTGCTTCAGCGCGCCCTCGATGCGTACTTCGTCACGCTGCTGGTAGCCGGATTCGCGCTCCATGTCCGGCTTGGTCCGCTCGTGGGCCAGGCGCGCAAGGCGAATGCCGCTGGAGAGGAGCTGGGTGCGCGCGATCAATGCGAGGTCGGTATCGCGGGCACGCGTCGCATCGCCTTCCTTCAGCTTCGCCTTCAGCGCGGCGATGTCCTGCTGCAGCGACTGGTTCTCCGCGCCACCCTGCTTCGCCAGCCAGGCGTCGAGGTCGGCTTCCTGCTTCTGCTTCACGGCCACCGCGTCGGCACGGCGCAGGCCTTCGAGCTGGCCGCCGAAGTTCTTCAGGTAATTGTTGAGGCCGGCGACGAGGCTGGCGTACTTCACCGTCACGTCGGGGTTCGTCTTCCCGTTCGCCGCGATCGTGTCGAGCTGCTCCTGGTAGAGCTTGATCTGGGTCGGATACGTGAAGTCGATCGAGCCCTGCACTTCCTGGGCGAGGCGATAGCGGTTGGTCCGGCCCGGGTAGCCCACGACCATCACGTAGTCGCCTTCGTCCAGCCCGTCGGCGTTGACCTTGATCACGTGCTTCGGGTGGTAGGGCACGTTGTCCTTCGAATACGTGGCCGACTTGCCGTCCTTCGAGACGTACGCGCGCAGGTAGCTGAAGTCGCCGGTGTGGCGCGGCCACATCCAGTTGTCGACGTCGCCGCCGAACTTGCCGATCGACTCGGGCGGCGCGTAGACGAGGCGCACGTCCCTGATCTCCAGCTGCTTGATCAGCTGGTAGCTGTAGCCGCCATGGAACGTGTAGACGTCGCAACGATAACCGTCGGTTTCGCAGCCCTTCACCAGCTCTTTCTTCGCCAATTCGATGGCGTCGAAGCGCTGCTTGCCGCTCATGCCGGCGGTGAGCTTCGCGTTGACGTCCTTCGTCACGTCGCGGATTTCTTCGGTGACGAACACGCGCATGTCCGGGGAGCCCGGCAGCTCGTCGGCGAGGGTCTTCGCTAGGAAGCCCTGCTCGATCAGGTTCTTCTCCTTGGTCGAGTTGTACTGCAGTGCGCCGTACCCGCAATGGTGGTTGGTGACCACCAGGCCGTCCGGCGACACGAACGACGCCGTGCAGCCGCCGAGGCTGACGATCGCGCCCATCGGGTAGGCGGTCAGGTCGGTCAGCGTGGCCGGATCGAGCTTCAGGCCATGCTGCTTGAGCATGCCGGCGATCTTCGGCAACTGCGCGGGCTGCCACATGCCTTCGACGGCGTGGGCGGCAGGAACGAGGCCGGCGGCAAGGGCCGCGGCGAGGGCAAGGCGACGCATGGGTATTCCTCCTGAAAAACGTTACAACATAACAATCGCAGGCCACGGCCTCCGGCGCCTATGTGCCGGAGGTCATGGGTCCGCGTTTCAGCGTGCGGGCACGCCCAGTTCCCTGAGCAGCGCGGGGGACGGGTAAACCTTGTCCATCAGCCAGCGCATGTAGCGCATGTCGACGTGGATGGCCCGCTTGTAGCGCGGGTCGTACATCCAGCTGGCACTGACCGCCTCCCAGTTGCTGTCGAAGTTCAGCCCGACCAGCTCACCCTTCGCGTTGAGCACCGGCGAGCCGGAGTTGCCGCCCGTGGTGTCGAGGTTGGAGAGGAAGTCGACCGGCATGGCGCCCGACGCCGGATCGGCGTAGCCCTTGAAGTCACCCTTTGCGATGGCGTCGAGCAGGGGCTTCGGCGCGTCGAACGGCGCGACGCCGGTGTTCTTCTCGACGATGCCCTGCACGGTGGTCAGCGGCGCGTAGCTCACCGCATCGCGTGCCGCCAGCGGCGTGACCTTGCCGTAGCTGACGCGCAGCGTCGAGTTGGCGTCGGGATAGACGGCCTTGCCCTGCTTCTCGCGATAGCCGATCAACGCCTGCATGTAGGCGGGGCGCAGGCGCATCAGGTCGCCATCGCGACCCTTCTTCTCGTCCTCGATGCGCAGCAACGCCGGGCGCAGGGCACGGGCGGCGACGAGCAACGCGTCATCGCTCTTTTCCACCTCGGCCGGGCTCGCCGCGAACAGGCGGTTCCGTTCGGCTTCGTCGCCGAACTTCGTCGCGCCATAGATGTGCTCCAGCGCTCGGGCGAGCGCGGCCGGCGTCGTGCCGAACACCGCGTCCACCTCGGCCACGTGCTGCGCGGCCGGAAGCTTCTGGTAGCGGGTGAGCAACGAGGTGACCAGGGCCTTCTCGACGGTCGGGTCATAGCGGCGCTGGATCTGCTTCAGCTGGCTCTGGATCAGTTCCTCGTCGCGTTTCTGGTAGCCGCTCTCGCGGGCCGCGTCGGCCTTCGGCCGCTCCACGGCGAGGCGATCGACGTTCAGGGCACCACGCATCAACTGGGTCTGGCTCGACAGCAAGCCGAGCAGCAGGTCGCGCTCGCGCACGTCCTTGCCCTGGGCGATCAACGCGACGACCTGGTCGATCCGCGGCTTCAGCGTCGCCGCCTCCGGCTGGGTGGCCAGCCAGGCCAGCATCGCGGCTTCGTCGTCGCGACGCGTGGCCACGGCGTTGCTGCGCTGGAGGCCTTCCAGCTCACCGCTGAAGCGCTTGATGCCGTTCTTCAGCGACTGCAGCTGCGAGGCGTAGCGGATCGCGGCGTCCTTGTCGTTCCTGCCCTGTGCTTCGATCACGTCCTGAAGCGCCTTCAGCACGGCGACCGAGGTCGGCAGGCGCCACTCCACCTGGTCGGCGAATTCCGCCGCGGTGCGATGGCGATAGGTGATGCCCGGGTAACCCGCCAGCATCACGAAGTCGCCCTCGGCCACGCCTTCGGTGGCGATCTGCAGGTGCGACGGCGGGTGGTAGGGCTTGTTGTCCGGCGAGTAGTCGGCCGGCTTGCCGTCCGGCCCGACGTAGGCGCGCAGGATGGTGAAGTCGCCGGCGTGGCGCGGCCACATGAAGTTATCGGTTTCGTCGCCGTAGTTACCGATGGCGCGCGGCGGGGCGTAGACCAGGCGAAGGTCGCGCAGCTCCATCTGTTTCACGAGGTAGAAGTCGCGGCCGTAGAACATGTTGGCCACGCTGCATTTGATGCCGTCTTCCTTTTCGCACTCGGCGACCAGCGCCTTGCTGGCGGCGTCGATGGCGTCGTAGTACGCCCTGCCCGTCTTGCCCTTCGCGTCGGCGAGGATGCGATCGGTGACCTTGTCGAAACCGACGGTGACGCGGGCGCGGTAGTCCGGATTGGCGGGCAGTTCGCCGGCACGGTCGGCGGCGACGTAGCCGTTGGTGATGAGGTCGCGGTCGGGTTTGGAGTTGTACTGGATGACGCCGAAGGCGACGTGGTGGTTGGTGACCAGCAGGCCGTCGGCGGAGACGAAGGAGCCGGTGCCGCCGCCAACGCGGACGACGGCGTTGAGGGGTGCTTTCGTCAGGTCGGCGAGGTCGGCGGCGTTGCCTTTGTAGCCCGCAGCCTTGAGGTTTTTCGCAATCGAAGGCAGTTGCGAGGGCATCCACATGCCTTCGTCTGCCTTTGCTTCCAGCGCCAAAGCCATGGCGGCTCCCAGCATCATGGTTCGGATTCGCATCGTCTCACCTGTCCCGTCGGTTCCAAAGCTGGCCCACCCTAGAGGGGCCCGCCATCCGCTGGCAACGCCCTGCGCCTGCCTCGGGGTCCGACCTCTGCGCGACGCTCGGGCGTGGTCGCAGGAGCAGCGCTCGGACGTGGTCGCAGGACCAGCCCTCGGCGCCCACCCTCGCTGCTCAGACAGGTCCTCCGCGCTCGACAAGGGTGGCCGCAGCCGCGGCCCATGTATTTGATTAGCCTTCGGCTGCTCGCTTGTGCGGAACTCGCCTCGAGGGTGGGCGCCGAGGTCTGTTCTTGCAGCCCGCCGCAAGCCTTGTCTGTAGGAGCGCGCCTGCGCGCGATTGGGCGACAGGGCGGGGATGCTGGAACCTGATTCATCGAATGATGCGAACGCGATCGAATCACATGGAAATGATGATCGTGGGCTCTGGTACCTGCTGTGTTTAGGCAATCCCATTCGCGCGCAGGCGCGTTCCTACACGAGCCGCCGCCGTAGCGTCGGGTCGTCCAACCCAGCGTGCGGGTACGTGGAGGAAGAGCCCTCGGCGCCTACCCTCGAGGCGAGTTCGTGGCGGCGAGGGGGCCGGGCGGAAGAAGCCCGCAGGGGGCCGGCCACGATGGCCGGCCGTTCTTGTTGAGGCAGGATGCCGAATCAAGAACCGCCGCCCGGCAGCCGGTGCGCGGCCGAAGGCCAATAGGAAAACGGGCTGCGGAGCAGCCCCTCCTTTTCGCACGCCAGAACGCTGTCTGAGCAGCGAGGGTAGGCGCCGAGGGCTCTTCGTGCCCGAACGCCCGAGCGCCGCTGGGAGCCAGGCCAGTCGAGCCAGCAGGCCGGGGCGGGAGGACTTATAATCGGGGTTTGGCCTGCCCCCGCGGCCCCTCCCCCACGAGAACCTGAAAGCCCATGCAGCAGACGATGAAAGCGCTGGTCAAGCGCCACGCCGAACAAGGCATCTGGATGGAAGAAGTGCCGGTCCCCACCCCGGGCCCGAACGAAGTGCTGATCAAGGTCGAAAAAACCGCGATCTGCGGCACCGACCTGCACATCTACAAGTGGGACGAGTGGTCGCAGCGCACCATCACCCCCGGCCTCACCATCGGCCACGAATTCGTCGGCCGCATCGCCGAGATCGGCCCGGGCGTCACCGGCTACAAGATCGGCGACCGCGTGTCCGCCGAAGGCCACATCGTCTGCGGGCATTGCCGCAACTGCCGTGCCGGGCGCCAGCACCTGTGCCCGAACACCGTCGGCATCGGCGTGAACCGCAACGGCGCCTTCGCCGAATACATGACCATGCCGGCCTCGAACCTGTGGCCGATCCCGGACCAGATCCCGTCGGAACTGGCCGCGTTCTTCGACCCGTACGGCAACGCCGCGCATTGCGCGCTCGAATTCGACCTGATCGGTGAGGACGTCCTGATCACCGGCGCCGGCCCGATCGGCATCATCGCCGCCGGCATCGCCAAGCACGTGGGCGCCCGCAACGTCGTCGTCACCGACGTCAACGACTACCGCCTCAAGCTGGCCGCCGACATGGGCGCCACCCGCGTGGTCAACGTCGCCAACCAGTCGCTGAAGGACGTGGTCAAGGACCTGCACATCGAAGGCTTCGACGTGGGCCTGGAGATGAGCGGCAACCCGCGCGCCTTCAACGACATGCTCGAGTGCATGTACCACGGCGGCAAGGTCGCCATGCTCGGCATCATGCCGCGCGGCGCCGGCATCGACTGGGACAAGGTGATCTTCAAGGGCCTGACCCTGCAGGGTATCTACGGCCGGAAGATGTACGAGACCTGGTACAAGATGACCCAGATGGTGCTCACCGGCTTCCCGCTGCAGAAGGTGCTCACCCACCAGATCGCGATCGACGACTTCCAGAAGGGCTTCGACCTGATGGACGCCGGCGTCTGCGGCAAGGTCGTCTGCAGCTGGACCTGACCCCATCCCCGTAGGAGCTCGCTTGCGCGCGATCGCGCGCAGGCGCGCTCCTACGGGAGCGGCAGCTTTTAGGAGTTCGCCCCATTCCATGCGCACCCCCGGCGAGTACACTTTCCGCCGGGGGTAACGCGTAGAAAGAGGTCGTCGGCATGGACACTCGCAAAGGCTGGCGGAACCTCCCCTGGGGGGACGCACGCGACCGCGCCCTCGCTACCTACCGGTCGCGCCGGGCCCGGCGCATCGCCCTCGGCCTGGGTATCGCCCTGGTCCTTTTCGCATTGCTCGGCTTCCTCGCCGCCCCCTCGATCATCCGTTCCCAGATCGCTACGCGCGCCAGCGCCGCCCTGGGCCGCCCGGTCAGCGTGGGCGACGCACGTTTCAACCCCTTCACCCTGCGGCTCACCCTCGAACGCGTGCACGTGGCCGAAGCGGACGGCAAGACGGCTTTCGTCGATGTCGGGCGGATCATTGCGGACGCGTCGTGGGCGTCACTGTTCCGCGCGGCGCCGATCCTCGACGAGTTGCGGATCGACAACCCGCAGGTGCACCTGCAGCGCACCGCGCCGCAACAGTTCAACTTCACCGACATTCTCCAGCGCCTCAATAGCGAGCCTGCCGCGCCCGATACCGGCCCTGCCCGCTTCGCGCTGTCCAACATCGCCATCCACGGCGGACAGATCGATTTCGACGACCGCGTGCTCAACGCGCAGCACCGCGTGGATCACTTCGAACTCGGCATTCCGTTCATCGCCAGCCTGCCCAGCGACACCGATATTTTCGTCCAGCCCCTGCTGGCCATGACCATCGACGGAAGCCCGTTCAGGGCGCAGGGCCAGACCAAGCCCTTCGCAAACAGCCACGAGTCGACCATCACCTTCCACCTCGACCAGCTCGACCTGCCCCGCTACATCGGCTTCATCCCCACGCCGCTGCCGGTCAGCGTCCCCGAGGGCAAGTTGTCCGGCGTGCTCGTGGTGGATTTCGCCATGGGCGAGAAGCAGCCGATCGTGCGCATCAAGGGTCGGCTGGGGCTGGATGGGCTCAAGGTCACCGGCAAGGATGGCGGTGCGCTGCTCGCGATCGGGCGCGGCGAGGCCGAACTTGCCGTGCTGGACCCGATCACCTCGCGCTATCGGCTCGGTGCGGTCACCATCAAGGATGCCGCCCTGCGCTACGCGCGGCTGCCCGGCGGCAAGAGCAACCTTGACGCGCTGATGGGTGGCCCGGAGAAGCCGGAACCCAAGGCCGTGCCGACGGACGTGCGCATCGACACGTTGACGCTCGCAAGCACGCGCATCGACTACGCCGACCTCGCCGCGCCCGCGCCGGCGCACCTCACCCTTGAGAACCTGACGGGTACGTTGCGCGGGCTGAGCACCGTGAAGGCACCGCCGGCCGCACTCCACGTCTCCGCCAGCCTGGCCAGTGGCTCGCTGTCGACCGTCGGCGCGTTTGACCTGGCTGCAAGCCACTACGACGGCAAGGTGGAGGTCAGGCAGGTGTCGCTGGCGCCGCTGATGCCGCTCACGCCGCCCATGCTCGACGCCGATATCACCGGCGGCAGCTTCACGGCCGATGGCGCGTTGAAGGCCGACTGGCATGAGGCCGCCACGGTACGGCTGGAACGGGCGAAAGCCCGGCTCGATGGCTTCAACCTGGTGCCGCATGGCGGCCGGGCCTCGCCCATCACGTGGAAGTCGCTCACGGCCACGATCGCCACGGTCGACATGGCCACGAGTGAAGCGCGCATCGATACGTTGCTGCTTGAAGGGCTCGCACTCGACGTGAAGCGCCTCGCCAACGGCAACGTCGATATCCTCAGCCTGCTCCCCGCCAACGCGAGTGCGGCGCATCCCGCGGGCCAGGGCTGGCATTGGAGCGTCGGCCATGTCGGACTGGGCAACAGCAGGGTGACGCTGCGCGATGCTAAGGCACCGGGCAAGCGCAACGGCATCAACCTCACCGCCAGCGCCTTCGGGATAGACGGCCTTTCCGACGACCTGCGCAAGCCCATCGCGCTGGACCTGAAGGGCGCGCTGGGTGACGGGACATTCGCCGTCACCGGCAAGGTCCGCCCCGCGCCGCTCGACGCGGACCTGACGCTGCAGGCCACGCAACTGGATATCGCGCCGTTGCAGACCCTTGTCACCGTACCGCTGAACGTCACGGTGGCCAGTGGCCTGCTCAGCCTCGACGGGCAGGCGCGTTACACGGATCGCGGGAAGGATGCCGCGCGCATCGGTTATCGCGGCAAGGCCACGCTCGGCCGCGTGCGCGTGCAGGACAAGGTCACCAACGACGACTTCCTGCGCTGGAATTCCCTGAGCGCAACGAACATGGCGCTTGCGCTGGGTGAAGGCGTGCCACGGGTCGACATCGGCGGCCTGGCGCTCGACGACTTCTATGCCCGCGTCATCGTCAACGCGACCGGCCGCCTCAACCTGCAGGACGTCGTCGCCAGCCCGGAAGCGCCGGGTGCCGTCTCCGTGACACAGGCGCAAGCCAACCCCGCGCCGAAAAAGACCGACGAGCCCGTCGCCGTACCGGCCGCCGCGGGGCCGGAAGCCGACATCCGCATTGGCCAGGTCACCCTCACCAAGGGCCGGCTCAACTACACCGATAACTTCATCAAGCCGAATTACACCGCCGACGTCACGGACCTCACCGGCAAGATCGGCGCGTTCGGCACCGTCGCCGGTGCCCCGCCGGCCGCGCTCACGCTGCAAGGCCGGCTCGACGGCAATGCCCCGGTCGACATCGAAGGCACGATCAATCCGCTCGCACCGGTGGCCTTCCTCGACATCACCGCGAAGGCGGAAGGCATCCAGCTGACCAACCTGTCGCCGTATTCCGGCCGCTACGCGGGTTACCCGATCACGCAGGGACGGCTCAACGTCGACGTGCACTACGCGCTGGACCAACGCAAGCTCAACGCCGACAACCACATCTTCATCGACCAACTGACCTTCGGCGACCGCATCGAGGGCGAAGGCATCAGCCATTTGCCGGTGAAGCTCGCCGTCGCCCTCCTGCGCGACAGCGAAGGTCGCATCGACGTCCACGTGCCGGTCACCGGCTCGCTCGACGATCCGCACTTCAGCGTCGGCGGCCTGGTGTGGCGCGCCATCGGCAACCTGATCGTCAAGGCCGTGACCTCGCCGTTCCGCCTGCTCGCCTCCGCCGGCGGCGGCCGCGAAGACCTCGGCTACGTGGAGTTCGCGCCAGGCTCCGACGCGCTGGACCCCGCGGCCGCGACCAAGCTCGGCGAACTGGCCAAGGTGCTTACCAACAAACCGTCGATCAACCTCGACATCATCGGCCGCGTCGACGCGAGCAAGGACGAAGCCGGCCTGCGCAAGGTGATGGTCGACGACCTGGTCCACCAGGAACAGGTCAACGACAAGGGCGACGACACCACCCCGCCCACGCCGGAACAGCAGGACAAGTACCTCGAACGCGCCTACCGCCATGCGTCGTTCCCCAAGCCGAAGAACATCATCGGCCTGACGAAGTCGCAACCGCCGGAAGAAATGCGCACGCTGATGGAAACCAACATGCCGGTGGACGCAGACGCCCTGCGCCACCTCGCCGAACGCCGCGCAAACGCCGTGCGCCAGTGGCTGCAAGGCAAGGTCGACGATAAACGCGTCTTCGTCCAGGCGCCCAAGCTGGATCCCAAGGGCATCGACGACCCCGGCAAGACCACCCGCGTCGACTTCGGCCTCCATTGATCGGGAAAGGCCGCCTGGCCGGGCGGCCACGCTACAATCCGACTTTCGCCAATCGACTGGACGCCGCCCCCATGACCTATCCCGCCCAGGAACGCTTTGCCGCCGAGCTCGCCTCCATCCGCGAGCAGGGCCTGTTCAAGGCCGAGCGCATCATCGTTTCCCCGCAGTCCGCCGAGATCGAGCTCGAAGGCGGCCGCAAGGTGCTCAACTTCTGCGCGAACAACTACCTGGGCCTGGCCGACCACCCGGAAGTGATCGCCGCCGCGAAGAACGCCCTCGACACCCACGGCTTCGGCATGGCCAGCGTGCGCTTCATCTGCGGCACGCAGGACCTGCACAAGGAACTGGAGGCGAAGATCGCCGACTTCTTCGGCACGGAAGACACCATCCTTTACGCGGCCTGCTTCGATGCCAACGGCGGCCTGTTCGAGCCGCTGCTCGGCGAAGAAGACGCGATCATCTCCGACGCGCTGAACCACGCCTCGATCATCGATGGCATCCGCCTGTGCAAGGCCAAGCGATTCCGCTACGCCAACTGCGACATGGCCGACCTGGAAGCGCAGCTGCAGGCTGCCGACGCCGCCGGCGCGCGGACCAAGCTGATCACCACCGACGGTGCGTTCTCGATGGATGGCTTCATCGCGCCGCTGGATGAGATCACCGCGCTGGCGAAGAAGTACAACGCCCTGGTCCATATCGACGAATGCCATTGCACCGGCTTCCTCGGCGATACCGGCCGCGGCTCGGCGGAATTCCATGGCGTGCTCGACAAGATCGACATCGTCACCGGCACCCTGGGCAAGGCACTTGGCGGTGCGCTCGGCGGCTTCACCACCGGCCGACGCGAAGTCATCGAGATGCTGCGGCAGCGCTCGCGCCCGTACCTGTTCTCCAACTCGCTGCCGCCCCACGTGGTCGCCGCGGGCAGCAAGGTGTTCGACATGCTCGCCGCCGCCGGCGACCTGCGCGACAAGGTGAAGGAAAATACCCGTTATTTCCGCGAGAAGATGACCGAGGCCGGCTTCGACATCCGCCCTGGCGTGCACCCGATCGTCCCGGTGATGATCTACGACGCGAAGCAGGCCCAGGCCATGGCCAGCGAACTGCTCGATGAAGGCATCTACGTCACCGGCTTCTTCTTCCCCGTGGTACCGCAGGGCAAGGCACGCATCCGAACCCAGATGAGCGCTGCCCACACCCGCGAACACCTGGACAAGGCGATTGCCGCGTTCACCCGGGTTGGCAAGAAGCTCGGCATTCTCAAGGCCTGATAAAACTGGCGCTGTTGGATCGCGCCTGCGCGCGATGGGTGGTCGCGTTATCCCCCATCGCGTGCAGGCGCGCTCCTACAGATGCCTTTAGCGGCGGCGGAGCGCCTCGACTTCCGTTGCCGTCAGGTGCCGCCACGTACCCTTGGCTAACTCGCCCATCGGCAGCCCACCGATGGCCACGCGCACCAGGCGCTGCACCTCGAAGCCGAGCACCGACATCAGCCGGCGGATGTGTCGGTTGCGCCCTTCGTCCAGCGTCACCTCCAGCCAGGCGTTCTTCTCGCCCTGCCGCAGCAACGACGCAGCGCCCGCCTTGAGCCACTCGCCTTCGTCGACGATGCCCGCGAGCATCGCGTCGATCGTCGATGCGCCCGGATGGCCGGCGACCTGTACGTGGTATGTCTTCGGCACGTGCGTCGCCGGGTCGGTGATGCCCGCCGCCCACACCGTGTCGTTGGACAACAGCAACAAGCCCTCGCTCGCCTTGTCGAGGCGTCCGACCGGCCCCAGCCACGGCAACCCCGCGCCTTCCAGCAGGGAATACACGGTGTCGCGCCCGCGCTCGTCGGATGCCGACACCACGATGCCGCGCGGCTTGTTCATTGCCAGGTAGACCGTCGCCGCCGCCTCCGTAGCGCCAGCGCCATCGATCTCGATGCGCTCGGGTCCACGAATGCGGAACTCGGGATCGCGCACGACCTTGCCATCCACGCGCACCTTGCCCTCCCGCGCCAGCTTTTCGGCCTGGCTGCGTGAACAGATTCCGCGTTTGGAGAGGACCCGCGCAAGGCCGAAGGTGGGTGTGTGGGTGGGCTTGGGCATCGTGGACCGATTTTACCGTACCCTCGACGGTCCACGCCGCGCATGGCGACCCGCGAGAAGGATCCCACGCCAGTGAAAGCACGCCTGCTTGCCATGACCGCCCTCCTCGCCGGCGCCTGCGCCCATGCGCAGGACGCCACGCCCCTGGGCGATCCCATGCTGCACCTGGCCACGGTGCCCCTCTACAACGGCACGCCCCCGGGCGCGAAGGGCCACGCCGTTGAAGACATCCCGTCGCTTTCGATCTTCCCGCCGTTCGGCACGCCCAACGGCACGGCAGTCATCGTCGCACCCGGCGGCTCGTACCTCGGGCTCGCCGGCGATCTCGAAGGCCGCGAAGTGGCGGACTGGTTTGCCAGCCGCGGTGTCACCGCCTTCGTGCTGCGCTACCGCCTGGGCAACACGTACCCCATGCCCACGCCACTCATGGATGCGCAACGCGCCGTGCAGTACGTCCGCGCCCACGCGAAGGACTACGGCGTCGCAACGGACAAGGTGGGCTACATCGGTTTCTCGGCGGGCGGCCACCTGGGCGGCGTGCTGGAGACCGCCGACGGCCCGGTGCCGGGCGGCCCTGACGACGCCATCGCCCGGCAAAGCCCGCGGCCGGATTTCGTGATCCTCGGTTACCCCGCCTTCTCCATGTTCGACAGTGCGCAGAAGGGCCTTGCGTACTGCAAGGCGCTGAAGATCCCCGCGTCGACCTGCACGTCGGCGTACCTGGAGCGTTACCAGCCGATCCGGCACATCACGGCGAAAACGCCGCCGACCTTCATCTACCACACGGCCGACGACGACACGATTCCGGTCGAAGGCAGCGTCGAGTACTTCCTCGCGCTGAAGCGCGCCGGTGTACCAGCCGAGCTGCACGTGTACGAGAAGGGCGTGCACGGCACCGGCCTGGCCGCCGACAAGCGCGCCCTGCGGACGTGGCCGGACCTGCTCGAGCAGTGGCTCATCGTCGGTGGATTTCTACCGCGTTAGCGGAGGCCAAAAAAAAACGGCATGCCTGGGCATGCCGTTTCGGAAAAGTCGTTGAAGGGACCCGTCAGATCTTGGCGATACCTTCGGGACGCTTGGCGCCCGCGAAGTGCTTCGACCAGTAAGCCTCGTTGAGGCTATCCACGCGCACCGTCTTGCCAGCCGACGGGGAGTGGATGAACTGGCCGTTGTCGATGTAAATGCCGACGTGCGAGATGGCCTTGCCGCGGGTGCGGAAGAAAACCAGGTCGCCCGTCTTCATGTCGTTGCGCTTCACCGACAGACCGGCGAGGAACTGGCTGGCCGAGTTGGCCGGCAGGTCGAGGCCGATGCTGTGGGCAAACACGTAGCGGACGAAGCCGCTGCAATCAAAACCGGCGGTGGGCGTACGGCCGCCGCGGTGGTAACGGATGTCGCGCAGCTTCATGGCGAAGGTGAGCAGCGCTTCGCGGGCATGCCCGTCGACGTGGCCGGCGAGGCGGGCGGTGGCGGCAGCGACGAGGCTATCGTCGTCATCGTCGCCGTCGACGGCGTCGGCTTCCTGTTCAGCCTGGGCCGCAGCCACCGTGGTGCTGGGCTTCGGCGCGGTCAGGGAGGTGACGTCCGGGATGATCGACTGCGCCAGGCCAGTGGCCGGGGCAAACACCGGGAGGTCGGTCAGCAAAAGCGTCGCGGATTGGTCAAGGCCTTGTGGAGCCTGGACGTTGTCAGCAAAAGCAGGTGTAACGGCACCGATACAGCAGGTAGCTAGCGCGAGAGCGGTCAGTCGCTTGAAATGCATGAGCGAGAAGGCCTGTCATCGTGAAAGTTAAGCCGCCGTTTAGGTGAGACGACCGTGAACGAGTGGTGAAGTTAGCAAACCCCTTCCCCCCTGTTGTTGGCATAAAGTTAAAAACGGCCATTCCTAGGAAATATTCAGAGAATCCGCAATAAATAACGCGGATTCACTCACAATACTGAACAGATTTAGGCACTTGCTTCACGTATGTGAGCGAATAAAGGGCCTGTCACAGGCGCTCGATTGCCGGAACGGATTAATTGAACTGATTAGTACTTGTAATTCCGCGCCCCGAATATTGAGCTGCCAATGCGAACTTCCGTGCTGCCTTCGGCGATCGCCAGGGCGTAATCGCCGCTCATCCCCATGGACAGCCGCTCGAGCTCGAAACCGGCGTCGCGGGCGCTGTTACGCCACTGATACACACTGCGGAAATTGGCCCGGACCAACGCTTCGTCGTCGGAATGCTCGGCGATCGTCATCAGGCCGCGGACGCGTAACGAATGGAAGGCC
Organism: Bacillus sp. NP157; assembly: GCA_018889975.1. Taxonomy (NCBI): domain Bacteria; kingdom Bacillati; phylum Bacillota; class Bacilli; order Caryophanales; family Bacillaceae; genus Bacillus; species Bacillus sp. NP157. Next base: position 613,352 of record CP076546.1, on the reverse strand, counting down.
TTGAGCTCGGCCAGGAAGCCCAGCAGGTCACCCGGCGGCAACCCGGTCTTGCTCTCTTCGCCGGAAGTCTTCAGCTGCACCAGCACGTCGATCGCCCTGCCCTGGGCCTGCAGTGCCTTGTCCAGGGCGACGGCGAGGTCAAGGCGATCCAGCGACTGCACCTCGCTGGCGAGCGCGGCGACGGCCTTCGCCTTGTTCGTCTGCAGGTGGCCGATGACCACCCATTCAAGGCCAGGGGCGTCCAGCTCGGCCGCCTTGGACTGGATCTCCTGCACCCGGTTCTCGCCGAACCGGCGCAGGCCAAGGCCGTTGGCCTCGCGGACCACGCCGGCGTCGAACGTCTTGCTGACCGGCAAGAGGGTGACCCCGGCCGGGTCGCGGCCTGCCGCGTGGCAGGCCGCGTCGATCCCCGCCCGCACGGCCGCCAGGCGGCCAGCGAGCGTGTCGAGGCCGTCGGTCATGCGCCGGCCGCTTCCTGGAAGTGGCGGGCAACCACGCTCGCCACGACCATGCTCACGCGCTTGCCGGTCGGGATGTGCAGGAATTCGTTCGGGCCGTGGGCGTTGGAATGCGGGCCGAGCACGCCGGTGATCAGGAACTGGGCCTGCGGGAACTTCTCGCCCAGCATGCCCATGAACGGGATGCTGCCACCCTCACCCATGTACGCGGCAGGCTGGCCGAAGTAATCCTGCGAAGCCTGCGCCACGGTTTCTTCCAGCCACGCCGAGAGCGCCGGGGCGTTCCAGCCGCTGCCGTCCTTTTCCAGCGCGAAAGTGACCTTCGCGCCATAGGGCGGATCCTTTTCGAGCAACTGCTTGAGGAACTTGCCGGCCTCGGCGCCGTTCAGCGTCGGTGGCACGCGCAGGCTGAGCTTCACCGACGTCTTCGGGCGCAGCACGTTGCCGGCGCTTTCCAGCGGCGGCATGCCACCCACGCCGGTCACGGCCAGCTGCGGACGCCAGGTCCGGTTGAGGACCAGTTCGGTCAGGTCGTCGGCGGCCGGCTTCATGCCCTCGACGAACGGGAACTTGTCATAGATGTCGGTGCCCAGCACCTCGGCCGACTTGCGGGCCTGGGCCACGCGCTGCTCCGGGATGTCGACGTACAGTTCCTTCGGTACGATCCGGCCGGTCTCCTGGTCTTCGAGGCGGCTGAGCAGGTCACGCAGGATGCGGAAGCTCGACGGCACCACGCCCGATGCGTCGCCTGAGTGCACGCCCTCGTCCAGGACCTGCACGGTGAGGTTACCGCCGGTCATGCCGCGCAGCGACGTGGTCAGCCACAGCTGGTCGTAGTTGCCGCAGCCCGAGTCCAGGCAAACGACCAGGGCGGGGTTGCCGATGCGCTCGGCCAGGTGGTCGACGTAGTACGGCAGGTCGTAGCTACCCGACTCTTCGCAGGCCTCGATCATGATCACGCAGCGTGCGTGCGGCACGCCCTGGTCGCGCAGCGCCAGCAAGGCGGCGAGCGATCCGAAGATGGCGTAACCGTCGTCGGCGCCACCGCGGCCGTAGAGCTTGTCGCCCTTGATCACCGGCGTCCACGGGCCGAGGTCGTCGGCCCAGCCGGTCATCTCCGGCTGCTTGTCCAGGTGGCCATAGAGCACGACGGTCTCGTCGGTGCCCTTGCCGTTGATGCCCTGTGCGGGCACGTCGATGTAGATCAGCGGGGTGCGGCCTTCGAGGCGCACCACTTCCAGCGTGGCGCCGTCGAACGCGGGCAGCTTGCTGCGCGCCCAGGTCTCCATCAGCGTCACCGCCTGCTCCATGTAGCCGTGCTCACGCCACTGCGCGTCGAACATCGGCGACTTGTTCGGGATGCGGATGTATTCGACCAGCTGCGGGACGATTTCCGCGTCCCAGAGGCCGCTGACGAAGGAGTTGATGCGAGAGGTATCCATGGCACGCCTTGCTCAGTGGGGCAAAGGACGATTGTAGCAGCGCCGACGGCGGCGGCCTTCGGGATGTCGGCCGGGGCCTGCGTGGCGCGGCGACCGCGGCGCACACGCCGCTACCGTGGGCGCTGGTTATGCCACGGCTGGCACGGTTGCAAAGTTCTCCTGCGCCATCCGGCGCCAAGCCTATGAAGGAGCTTCTTCCATGATCGTGCGATCTCTCGTCCTCGCTGCCACCCTCCTCGCCGCGCCCGCCTTCGCGTCCACGCCGGTGAACATCAACACCGCCGATGCCGGCACGCTTGCCCAGTCACTCGATGGCGTCGGCCTGGCCAAGGCGCAGGCCATCATCGCGTGGCGCGAAGCGAACGGGCCGTTCGACTCGGCCGACCAGCTCACCGAGGTGAAGGGCATCGGCCCCTCACTGGTCGAGCGCAACCGCGATGCGATCCAGGTCGACGGCGGCAAGGCGACGGCGAAAGCCGCCCCCACCAAGGCCCCGGCGGCGCCGAAACCGAAAAAGGCCGCCGCCGCGGGCACCGGCGGCTGAGCCGGGCGTCCGGTGGAGAGGCCGGCATGGGCGGGACGGCCTCTTCCACTGGGCGGTGGAAGCGCTACACTCGCGCCCCATGCCGGGGCCAATCGCCCGCGCGCAGGACACAGGGGCCTGAAGATCCAATGATCCTTCCGCGTTACCGCATCGCCGAGTCCTCCATACCGGGGGCCGGCAAGGGTTTGTTCGTCGAGGAATCCGTCGCCGCGGGGCGCATCGTCACGGCACCCGACGCCATCGACTCGACCCACGCCTGGCACGATATCCAGGGCTCCCCCGACCTCCACGCCGCCGCGCGCTGGTTCGAGGACCGCTACACGCTGTCGCCCGACTGGCCGGACGAGTGTTACGTGAACCACAGCTTCCAGCCCACGGGCCTCTGGCACCTGGGATTTATTTTCGCTCTCAAAGACTTGCCGCAAGGCACTGAAATTACAGTCGATTACCGGCATTTGCTGGCGCCGGGGCAGGAAGAAGCCTTTGAAGACGCCGCAACTGGTGAGAAAATAACCGGCTTGTCCTGGCAGGAAAGCCTTCGGCTGAGCACACACGCTCTGGCTGCCCTGCTCGGTTGAAACCTTTGGTCACCTCGATGGCAAACTCAGATATCCCTGTCCTGGAAACGTCGCGACTGCGACTCACCGCGCTCACCGAACGCCATTTCGACGATTACGCCAGCATGCTGGCCGATGCCGAAAGCACGCGCTGGATCGGCGACGGCCAGCCCCTCGACCGCATGAATGCGTGGCGCTCGATGGCCATGCTGCTGGGCCATTGGGCGTTGCGTGGCTGTGGCATGTGGGCGATCGAACTGAAGGACACCGGCGAATTCATCGGCCGCGCCGGCCTGATGAAGCCCGAGGGTTGGCCGGACCTGGAACTGGGCTGGATGCTGAAGCCGGAGCACCGCCACCACGGTTATGCGACCGAGGCGGGCAATGCGATCCTCGACTTCGCATGGAATGAGATGCACGCCCAGCGCGTGATCAGCCTGGTCCGCATCGGTAACGAGGCGTCCGACCACGTCGCCGAGCGCCTCGGTGGCGAGCACATCGATAACATCGATTTCCTCGGCGGCGCGACCCACCTCTTCGCCTACTACCCCCCACACCGCGAAGTCCGCCGCGCCGGCTAAACCGCGCGGCGCTCGGGCGTGGCCGCGGGACGGCGGCGCTCGGACGTGGTCGCAGGCGCAGCGCTCGGGCGTTCTCGCAGGACCAGCCCTCGGCGCCCACCCTCGCTGCTCAGACAGGTCCTCCGCGCTCGACAAGGGTGGCCGCAGCCGCGGCCCATGTACTTGATCGGCCTACGGCCGCTCGCTTGTGCGGAACTCGCCTCGAGGGTGGGCGCCGAGGTCTGTTCTTGCAGCCCGCGCGAGATTTGCGTGTAGGAGCGCGCCTGCGCGCGAAAATCCAACGGGGCGGGGACGATGGAACCGATTCAAAGACTCGTGGAACGCCTTCGAATCACTTTGAAATGATGATCCTGGGCTCTGGAATTTGATGTCGTTGGGCAGTCTCAATTCGCGCGCAGGCGCGCTCCTACAAGAGCGGCCGTCGCGTCGGGCCGTCCAACCCAGCGTGCGGGAACGTGGAGGAAGAGCCCTCGGCGCCTACCCTCGAGGCGAGTTCGTGGCGGCGAGGGTGGCGGGCGGGAAAAGCCCGCAGGGGGCCGGCCAGGATGGCCGGCCGTTTCTGCCGAGACAGGATGTCGAGTCAGAAACCTCCGCCCGGCACCCGGTGCGCGGCCGTAGGCCAATAGATAAACGGGCTGCGGAGCAGCCCCGCCTTTTCGCACGCCAGAACGCTGTCTGAGCAGCGAGGGTAGGCGCCGAGGGCTCTTCCTGCGACCACGTACGAACGCCGCGCGGAGATTGGATTCGACGGCACATCCAATCGCGCGCAGGCGCGCTCCTACAGGGCGGGGGCGAAGTCGGTGCGGCGGCGGCGGTGGGGGTTCACGGCGGCCAGGCGCGACAGCGCCAGCAGGCGCGCCGTGCGCATCCAGGCCACCACGACCACGCCCAGCTGCACGATCAGGAACGCCACCAGCGCACCGCTACCCGTCGCCGTCGTATGCCCACGCCACGACGCAATCAACACCGCAAGCACGGCGCCTACCAGCGTGATCACCACGTACACCAGCAAGGTCGCGAACGGCCGGCGGATGAACTGCAGGAAGCCACGGCCCAGCGCGCGAAACGCCGAACGCAAGGTGATGTCCGCGATATACGCCGCGCGCGCCGACTCCACGATGCACTGCGCGATCACAAACACCAGCAAGCTAACGCCAAGGGCGATGTGCGCGTAGGTATCGGCGCTCGACTCGAGCAACGCCGCGTCGGCCTTGTCGCTTGCGAACGACGACATGCCATGCGCCGCCGCGGCGAAAATCGCATAAGGCACCAGCGACAGGAGCAACAGGCGCAGCATCCGGCCGTATTCCGTCGCGCCGCCCTGCAGCAGCGCGCCGAAGCTCAGCGAACGCCCTGCCCGGCCCGTGGCCACCACCATGCCGGTGAGGAACGGCGAGATGGCCAGCGTGAGGATGATCCCCGCGAAAAACGCCATGCCGGTGACGCTGCTATCGCGGCCAAGGCCCTGCATCACGTCGCCGAACATCAGCCCGTCGAAGTGCGCCGCGTAGCTATCGGCATGCGCGCTGTAACCAAGCATGCCGTCCAGCAACGACCACATCGGCAGCGCCACCACGGCGGTGGGCAGCAGGGTCACCAGGATCCACAGCAACATGACGCGCCACTGCACGCCGCCTAGCGCACCCATGCCCAGCGCAGAGAGAGCGGAACGTTTGACCTGGCCGTTCATAGGGTCACCAGCATGCTGTAGATGCCCTGGAACAGGGCGGCGAAGTCGGACGTCCAGCGATTCGTGGCGGCGTGGTTCGCTTCCACCGTGCGGCTGTCGTTGAGCTTGTTGTGATCGAGATAGATCTTCTTTTCCGGATCCAGTTCGGCGAACTTCGCCTGCACCGGTGTCGTGAAGGTAAAGCGCGCCCAGCGCCGCTGGTCGTCCCAGCGCACGGTCTTCACCGAGTCGTCGGCGAAGGTCACCTTCAGTACCTGCGGCACGGGCGAGCCATCGCGCCACACCGTCACCGTCGTGCGGTAGGGGAACGGACCGGTGCCCGGCTTCGCATTCGGGTTTGCTTTCTTCCACGCGTCGCGCTGCTTGTCGACCGCGTCGTCGTTATCGTCGCTGCTCAGCTCGACGCGCTTGCCGTCCTTCGTCGATGAACCCGCCAGCGGAAGCACTTCGTCACTGGTGATGTCCTTGACCTGGTCGTCGATGCGCTGGGTGCCGTAGACATACTGCTCGAACACCTGGGCGACGACGTCGGGCTTGCCGGACGACTCGGCGATGGACGCCTGCAGGTCGGCGATCGACGGGTGACGGAAATGCCATGTCGCGTAGTACTGGCGGAAGGCCTTCTCGGTGACGTCCTTACCGAGGCGCTCTTCGAGATCGTGCATGGCCGTGGCCGTGCGCGAATAGACCGTGCCGTACTGTTCGCTGGAAAAACGGTCCCACGAGTTCTCGCCCAGCGGGTCGGCAGGCTTCGCCAGCGACGCCATCAGGCGCTCGAGCGCGAACACGCCGACGGCGGGTTCCACGCCGAAGAACTGCCACAACGGCTTGGTCAGGTACACGTCCTGCTTGCGCTCGCGCAGCATGCGCTCGTCCCAGTACTCGTTCAGGCCCTCGTCCAGCATGGGCTCTTCGAACTCGTTGGACGCAAGCAGGCCGTAGAAGTAGCCATGGCCGAACTCGTGGATGGTGACGAAGTCGATCAACCAGACCGCGAGCGTCTTCGCCTTGATCACCGCCGCGTTATCCGCGGTGAAGAAGGTCGGGTATTCCATGCCACCGGCTTCGCTGGCGTTGAACGGCGGGACCACGCCGGTGATCGTCTTGTAGGGGTATGGACCGAGCGTGTCGGAGAAATACGTAAGCGAGTCGGTCGTCGCCTTCAGCACCGGCTGGGCATCGACTTCGTATTCCGGCGGGTAAAGCACCTTGACCTTCACGGTCGGGCTGCCCGGGTGCGACCAGGTGGTTTCGACCGTCTTGAAGCCGGGCGCGGCCATCCAGGCGAAGTCGTGCACGTCGGCCTGGGTGAAGTGCCAGTTGAGGTCATTGCCCTCGGCGACGGGCTCGCCCTGCTGCTCGCCGACGGCCGCCACGGTGTAGTCCTTCGGCACCGACATGTGCACGTCGAACTCGCCGAAGTCGGCGTAGAACTCGCTGTTGAAATGAAATTCGTGGACGTTCCAGCGCGGCGCCGTCGCCCCGCGCTCACCCGGCAGTTCGAGCACACCGATCTTCGGGAACCACTGGGCGACGAGATGGAACTTGCCGACATAGCCGGTGCGCTCGATCACGCGCGGCAACTGGCTGTGGAAATCCATGTCGAGGGTGACGCTGCCACCTGCCGGGACCGGCTGGGCCAGGTCGACGCGGACCACCGTGTGGTCGGTCGCCGGGCCGCCGTCGGGATGCACGTAGGACCACTTCAGGGCGGCGCCGTCCTGCTCGACCTTGCCCAGGTCGATGTAACCCCATTCGCCCTTCTTGACCTTGCCGATGCCACGCGAGCCACCATGCGGCGCGAGCACGTTGCGCTCGGTGAAGAACGTGCTGCCCTCGCTTTCGAAGGCATTGAGGTAGAGGTGCATGTAGATGGACGAGACCGGCTGGCTGCTCCGGTTACGCCAGGTCAGCTGCTGCTGGCCGTCCACGGTGTGCTTTTCCGGGTCGAGCTTCGCCTGGATGCGATAGGAGACCACGCGGTCGGACAGGGTCGCTTCGTTGCCGGTACGCGGGCCACCCCATGCATCGGGCGCGCTTGGCGTACGAACGAAGGCGGCATGCGGCGATGCGAACGGAATCTCCACCGGGACGGCGGGCGCGGCGACCGTTGCGGCGGGTGCGGGCGCCGGGACGCTGGGTGGCGGGCTCTGGGCCCATGCGCCGGTGGCGCAGCTGAGTGCCCCCGCGATGACGACAAGTACGACCCTGGCTGCCTTGCGGCGCATTGCTTATCTCCCCCAATGATCCAGCGAGATTGCTGGACGCGTCATGCAGCTGATATAGGCCAGAGGTCACGGGTGGCCGTCAAGCCTCTAGCCGGCGAAGGCACGCTCGCGCATCCACTTGGTGAGGATCCACTTCTCGCCCGACAACACCGGCGCACCGCCGTGCAGCGACAGTGGATCGAGCGACCCATCGGCGGCCGCGTATTCGAAGTACAGGCCCTGGCCCTTGCGCGGTACGTAGCTGAAATCGATCCGCGGGAAAATCGTTTCGCCGCCGGCCGCCGCGTCCTCGAGGTACATGATCAGGGTCGAGACGCGCTGGCCGCCGGAGGCGATGTGCGGCGCGCTGCCCTTTTCATCGGGGGCGAAGTAATCGAAGTGCGGCATGTACTCGCCGCCCACGCCGTAGCGCATCACCTGCAGGCCCTCGCCATGTTCCTCGGGCAACCCCATGATCGCCGCGGTGCGCGCATCGATGCGCTGGACCAGCGCGTTCTCGGCCCGCTGGAAATAGGCACCTTCGCTGGTCCGGATCGACATCACGGTGTTCTTGCCGGAGTCCGGCGAGACTACCGCGGAGCGGGCGAGCCGGGTCGCCGCCATGCTGCGCAGCGCGTCACACTCTTCCGCCGACAGCACGTTGTCCAGCACGGCGATGACCGGGCGGGCCACACGGACCAGCACGCGGACCTCCCGATCGGGGGCACGGATGACGTGGCCTGCCTGCAGCCGGCTGGCGAACGGCACCATGTCCACCGACGCCACGGCCGGCGGCGCCGTGCCACCGAACACCGCGTCGGCGATCGCATCGCGCGCCGTGCGTTCGTCGAAATGGTGCTCTTTCATCGTCGCCAGCAGGTCAGCGGGCGCATTGCCCCCGGCCAGCGCCTCGCCGATCCAGCGATGCCAATCCGGGGTAACCTTGGTATGTCGGCGTGCGTGCATGGCGCCATTGTGCAACGACCGGGGGGTCGTATGTCATTGAAGGTACGCGTGCCGGCGCTGGTCGGCCTGGCAGCCTTTGCCACCATCGCCTGGGGAGCCACCGTGACGCACCATGCCAGAGGCCATTTCGACGTAAAAATCGCCCCGACGGGCCAGCCGGACACCGGTGCTGGCTCGGCACTCGGCCAGCTGTCCCTCGACAAGACCTTCCAGGGCGCGATGCTCGGCAACTCGAAGGGCACGATGCTCACCGCATCCAGCACCGACAAGGCCGACTCGGCCGCCTACGTCGCCGTGGAACGCTTCTCCGGCACCGTGGACGGCCGCAAGGGCAGCTTCGCGCTCGTCCATCGCGGTATCCAGGCTGGCGGCAAGCGCGAGCTCCTGATCACGATCGTCCCGGATTCCGGGTCGGACGAACTGAAGGGGATCGCCGGTACGTTCAGCATCGACGTCCGCCCCGATGGCGCACACGCCTACGACCTGGCCTACACGCTGCCGGACTGAACCCCTGCATCGGTTGGGCTGGGCGGTAGGGAAACCTCGGCCAGCCACGCCAGCTTCTTGCCCCGTGGCAGCTTTTTCACCGCGTGCTCGGCCTTCGAGGCGGCCGAACGATCGGGGAATGCCCGCGCGCCGAGCAGGCGAACCGGCGGATTGGCGCGGGTGAATCGCGCACCCCGGCCGGCGGCATGCGCGGCGTACCGGGCCTCCAGGTCATTAGTGATCCCGGCGTACCAGGCGCCGTTCCGGCATTCGATGAGATAGACGTACCACATGCGCACAGCATAATGCGGCCATGAGCTACGACCTCGCCGTGAACCTTCCGCTGCGCGCCGCGCCCGCCGCCCGCTTGCGCGACGCCCTCGCCAATCTTCCCGTGGATACCAGCCTGCTCGGCTACCCGGCCGCCGAAGGAAGCCTCGCCGTCCGCGAAGCCATCGCCGCGTGGCTGCGCCGCCACCACGGCTTCAGCGCAGTCGATCCGCGCCGCCTGGTTTTGACCAACGGCGCCCGCCACGCCCTGGTGCTCGCCCTCGCACAATCCTGCGCCCCCGGCGACGCGCTTTTGATGGAAGAGCTGACCTACGCCGGCTACCGCCAGGCCGTCATCGCCCATGGCGCACGCCCGGTGCCGGTGGCGATCGACGGCGAAGGCATGCTCCCCGACGCGCTCGAGGCCGCGGCACGCCGGACCGGCGCCAGGGTCGCCTACGTCCATCCCACCCTGCACAACCCGACCACGGCGACGATGTCGCCCGCACGCCGCGAAGCGATCGTCGATGTCGCCCGGCGCAACCACCTGACCCTGATCGAGGGGGATGTCTACGGCGCGCTGCGCACGCATGACGACACCCACCTGCCCGCGCTGGCCGACCTTGCCCCGGAACGGGTGCTCCATGCCGGTGGTATCGGCAAGATCCTGGGCCCCGGCCTGCGCATCGGCTGGCTGCTTTCCCCGGACGACACCATCCACCACCACGTCGCCGAGTCGATCCGCGTGGACACCGATGGCCTGCCCGCCCTGCTCCCCGCGATCGTCGGCGGTTGGATGGCCGATGGCACGGCCGACGCGTTACTGGATGCGCTCATCGAGGCGATTCGCGAACGCCATGCGCAAGCCCGCGAGGCGCTGGGCCCGGCGCTACAAACCGCCGGCGGGCTGCATGCATGGCTGCCCCATCCCGATGCCGACGGTGCCTACGCCCGTGCGCTCGCCGCAGGCGTTCGCGTCACCCCGCCCGTGCCGCTCAACGCCGACGACACGAAGGCCGGCCGCGGCCTTCGCCTCTGCCTCGCCGCCGAGGAAAGCCCCGAACGGCTGGCGCAAGCGCTCCAGATACTCGCCACCCTCCTGTAGGAGCGCGCCCGCGCGCGATCACCACCCCGCCCCGCCCCCGGTAGGAGCGCGCCTGCGCGCGATCAGGGCCGCGTGGTGAGCTTCTCGAGGGCCTTGCCAACGGCGGCGAAGGCGAACGCACCGGTCACATGCGTCGCGGCACCGAGGCCGCCGCCGCAATCCAGCTTCAACGCATCGCTACCCGGCGGGCGCACGCCACAGACGCTGCCATCCGCCTGCGGATACTGCACGTTCTGCAACGAATACACCGCCGACACGCCGAAGAACCGATCCGGGTTACGCGGGAAGTTGTACTCCTGGCGCAGCCGCTTGCGGATCGTGCTCAGCATCGCGTCGTGCTCCGTGCGCGACAGGTCGCGCACGCGGATCAGCGTCGGATCGGTACGTCCGCCCGCGGCGCCCACGGTCACCAGCGGCACCTTGCGCCGACGGCACCAGACGATCGTCTCCAGCTTCACCTTCATCGCATCGCAGGCGTCGATCACGACGTCGTAATTGCGGTCCAGCAACTCGTCCAGGCTGGAGGGGGTCAGGAAACGCTCCATCGCCTCCATCCGCAAGGTCGGGTTGATCGCATGCGCGCGCTCGGCCACGACGCCCACCTTGGGTTTGCCGTACTGGCCATCCAGGGCATGCATCTGGCGGTTGGTGTTCGACAGGCAGACGTCGTCGCCGTCGATCAGGGTCAGCCGGCCAATGCCACTGCGGGCCAGCGCCTCGGCCGCCCACGAGCCAACGCCACCCACGCCGATGACGCAGACATGCGCGTGGGCAAGGCGGTCCAGGGTGCCGCGGCCATACAGCCGCTCGATGCCGGCGAAACGTTCGGCCTGGGCCGTGCTCACTTGAGTCTCTGTCTGGGGTTCGATGTGCATTATCTCATATTGAAACAACGGGTTTGTCCGCTATGCTGGCTGCGTCTCAAGCCATGGAATACCGATGCGCGCGCTGCTCCTCGTCGTGCTGGGCCTTGTCGTAGGCGCGCTGGGCGCCACCTTCGCGATCTCCGCCCTGCGCCAGGCCACGCCGTTCCATGACGGCGTGATGGCCGTAATGCAGCATCACATGGGCGCGCTCCGGGGCAACGTGCGGGCGAAGCAGTGCGATGGCAAGGCATCGGCCCTGCACCTGGCCCGCATGCGCCAGGACGCCGGCGACATCGGCGAGGCTTTCCCGGGTACCGACGCCGGCTTCGGCGAGGCGGCGGGCAAGCTGACCCAGGCCCTGGACGGCGCCATCGCGGCTGCCCCGGCGACGTGCGAGGCCCTCGCCACGGCGCTCAAGCCGGTCGGCGACGCCTGCTCGTCCTGCCACCAGCAATACCGCTGACGCTGCGCACGCCACCCATGTCCCCGCTCCCTCCGGACGACCAGCCCACGCCCCGCCTGCCGTTCCTGCGGCTGCAGCTGTGGCTGTTGCTGCGCGCGCTGGCCCGGTTCGAGACCACGATGTGGCTGCGTACGCGCTACTCGCAGCCGAAGATGGTCGCGATCGGCGTGGTCGGCAGCTTCTGCCTGGCGGTGTACTACCCGGTGTGGGCTTACCTGTTCCCGCAGCCCTACGAAAACCTGCCGATGCGGCTGGCCTGCAGTGCCACTTTCATACCGCTGGCCCTGTTGCCGTGGTGGCCACGCCGGCTGCGCGCCTACCTGCCCACGTACTGGTATTTCGCGATGACCGTCGCGATGCCGTTCTTCGTCGGCTACATGACCCTGCGCAACGCCACGCCGCCGTGGCTCATGACCCACATGGCCTGCGTCATGCTGCTGATGATGCTGTTCGACCTGACCAGTTTCCTGCTGGTGTTCACCACCGGGTCGATCCTGGCCGGCATCGCCTTCGCCCTATCCCCCGACGCCGTGCTGCACACGCGCACGATGCTCGAATACATCCCGCTGCTGCTGTTCGGCATGGTCGGCGGTGCCACCTGCACGGTGTCCTCCAACATGGCCGAACAGAGCCGGATCGACGCGCTCACCGCCGCCTCGAACAACATCGCCCATGAGCTGCGCACCCCGCTGGGCTCCCTGCGCATCGCCGCCCGCGCGGTCGCCCGCTACATGCCCGACCTGATCCGCAGCCATCGCCTGGCCGAGGGCGAAGGCCTGGCCGTGCCCGAGATGCGGACCCAGAACCTGCATGCCCTGGAGCGCAGCATCGGCGTAATGGAACGCGAGGTGACCTACGCCAACACCATCATCGACATGTTGCTGCTGTCGGCCCGGCCGATCGGCGAAGTGCCGCTCACCCTGCTGGGCGCGCGCGACTGCGTCGAGCAGGCCCTGCGCCGGTTCCCCTACGGCTCGCGGGCCGAGCGCGAGCGGATCACGCTCTCCTCCACGGGCGATTTCCCGATGATGGGCGAGGAGACCCTGGTGGTCCACGTCCTGTTCAATTTGCTGCGCAATGCGCTTTTCCATACCGATCGCGCCGGCAAGGGCGATATCCGGGTGTTCATAGAAGCAGGCGAAAACGGCAATCACATCACGGTGCACGACACCGGCCCGGGCATCCCCCCGGACGTACTACCCCGGATTTTCAACCGTTTTTACTCGTATTCCAGCGACAGCGCGGGTACCGGGAACATCACCGGCCTTGGGATAGGACTCGCTTTTTGTCGCGCGGCGATGGAGCATATGGGCGGTGGCATCGTTTGCCGTACCAACCTGGGTGAATTCACGGAGTTCACCCTCACCTTTCCGCGCACGGAGACCGGGGTCCGGCAGTGATGACGCTGAATTCGCAGGGTGATATCCAGCCCTTCCATTTCCCGACGACCACGGTCCTCGTGGACGACCACGAGGAATACCTCGACGTCGTCCCGTTGCTGCTCGACCCCATGGTCCGGGTCCGCACCTTCAGTTCGCCACGCAGCGCGCTGGCGATGATGGGCAACAATGGCAGCCGCCCGGTGCCGGGCGGTGGCTGGCTCTACCGCTGGAAAGACCGCCCGTCCGAAACCCAGGAACTGGTGGCGCTGGACATCGACTCGATCCACCGGGTGGTCTACGACCCGGAGCGGTTCGCCGAGATCTCGGTCGTGGTCGTGGACCAGGCGATGCCCGAAATGGACGGCATCACCTTCTGCAAGCGGCTGCCCAACCCGCATATCGGCAAGATCCTGCTGACCGGCCGGGCCGACGACGCGACGGCGATCGATGCCTTCAACTCGGGCGTGATCGACCGTTTCATCCGCAAGAACGATCCCCTGGCGATCGAAAAGCTGCAGACCGCGATCGTCGAGTTGCAGCGGCGCTATTTCGAGCGGGCCAGCGCCTTCGTGGCGGAAACGCTCGCCCTGGGCAATTTCCGCTTCCTGCGCGACCCGGCCTTCCGCGACGTCCTGCAGAGCGTCACCGCCACGTTCCAGCCGGTGGAGTGCTACGTGCACTGCAACCCCACGGGCCTGCTGCTGGTGGATGCGTGGGGCATCGGCCGATTCCTGCTGGTGCAGACCGACGAAGACCTGCGCACCCACTACGAGATCGCCTCCGACCTGGGTGCTCCCACGGGCGTGCTCGAGGCCCTGCGCAGCGGCGAGGCCCTGCCCTGGTTCAACTCCCGCGACGGTTTCTACCACAAGGGCGTCGAGAATCCCGAGGCGCACATGTACGCGGCCACGGCCGTGTCCGGCGAGCAGTGGTATTACTACGCCCTCATCGATGACGTGGAGCGTTTCCGCCTCCAGCACGTCAAGTCGTACCGCAGCTGGCTTCGCGAACAGGACCTGAGCCTGTCCGCCGACAGCCGCCCGCGCTTTATCTGACCCTAAGCCAAACCTGCCTGCACTGACGCCCCGGGGCTGCCGGATTCACTGGCCCCGTCGGGCGTGCGTGGCCGTATGCTCGGGCTGTCGTCGCTGCGACCGCCTCATCCGCGCGACCTCTCTCACAGCAGGCACGTGCCGCGCCTGACGTCCAGGGCCGGAGCGGATCGCCTCTCTCGATTTCACGCGCCGGCCTGGGCGAGGCAGGCGTGCGCGCGTCGTCCATCGGGCGGCGCCGTCGATATCGCCCGACATTCCCCCAACGAGAGAGAGATAAAACATGGACCATGTTATTGCGGCGCAGCGCATCGCCAGGGCACCGACGCTTCCCGATTTCGTGCAGCGCCGGGTGGAGCGATTTCACCAAGAACGGGTCGCCATTGACTGGGGTGGTCGTCACATTTTGCGCGGTCGCACATCCCGCGCAGGCGACCTGATGCTGCAGAGCAACGATTACCTCGCCATCGCCGGGCATCCGGCGATCGTCGAAGCCCAACGCGAGGCGCTGGCATCCGGCGGCCTGGGCATGATGATGTCGGCGCTGTTCCAGCAGGACGCCGACCAGCCACTGCATCGCGTGGAAGCCGAGCTGGCCCGTGCCGTGGGTAGCGAGGACGGCATCCTCGCCCAATCCGGGTTCGCCGCGAACGTGGGGCTGATCCAGTCCATCGCCGGCGAGCGCGTGCCGGTCTACGTCGACATGCTTGCGCATGCTTCGCTCTGGGAGGGTATTCGCAGCGCCGGGGCAAAGGCCGTGTCGATCCTGCACAACGACGTGCAGCACCTGGCGCGACAGATCCTGCGCCATGGCCCGGGCGTGATCGTGGTCGACAGCGTGTACAGCACCAACGGCAGCCTCTCGCCGCTGGAGGACATCGCCGACCTGTCCGAAGCCAACGGTTGCGTGCTGGTCGTCGACGAATCCCACTCGCTGGGAACGCACGGCGCGCGTGGCGAAGGCCTCGTCGCCAGCCTCGGCCTGAACGACCGCGTGCACTTCATCACGGCGAGCCTGGCCAAGGCCTATTGCTCGCGCGCCGGCTTCATCGCCTGCACCACCCGCTTCAAGGACTACTTCGGCTGCGAAGCGCTACCGGCGATCTTCAGTTCGTCGCTGTTGCCGTTCGAGCTGGCCGGGCTGTCGGCCTCGCACCAGGTGATCCAGTCGGAAGGCTGGCGCCGCGAGCGCCTGCGCGAAGTGACCCGCCATGTACGCGCGGAACTGACCGCCCTGGGTTTCCCGATCGGTGACGGCACCGAGCAGATCATCGCCTTCGAGGCGGGCCAGGAAATCCTGACCGGCCGCGTCCGCGACATCATGGAAAACCATGGCGTGTTCGGCTCAGTGTTCAGCGCACCGGCGACCACGGTGAACCGGTCGTTGCTGCGCCTGACCCTGAATGCGGGCATGGACGACGAGGACGTGGAACACCTGCTCAGCGCGTGCCGTCGTGCGCGCGACGAACTCGACCTGCCGGCATGGAGCGCCAGCCGTCGACGCATGCGCAGTGAACCGCGCAACGCATCGTTCGAAGTGGCCTGACGAGGCGCGGCGCGCGTCCGTTGCACTCAGCGAAGCGTGACGCGCCCGCGCAGGATGTCCCAGAACATGACCCAGTCACCCATGAGGCTGTAGAGCGGATGCTGGAAGGTGGCTGGGCGATTCTTTTCGAAAACAAAGTGGCCGATCCACGCGAAGCCATAGCCGCCCACCGGCGCCAGCCATAGCCACGCCAGGTGGCCGGTGGCGATGGCAAGGGCGATCGCCAGGATCACCAGCAGGCTGCCGGCGAAATGCAGGCGCCTGCAGCGCACTTCCGCGTGCTCGCCGAGGTAAAAGGGATAGAAGTCGCGAAACGTGGCGAACCGGGCCATGCACAACTCCGCGTCAGTAGGTGGGTAGCGGGATCCGTTCGTGCTCGTCGCCGGGCACGATGGGAAAGCGTCCGGCCTGTTCGGTCCAGTCGGCTTTCGCCGCCTCGATCAGCTCTTTTGAGCTCGCCACGAAATTCCACCACAGGTGCCGCTCGCCATCGAGTGGCGCGCCGCCGAACAACATCACCAGCGACGGTTCGGTGGTCTCCAGCACGGGCGGTTCGCCGTCGTGCGCCACGGCCATGTCCAGCGCCTGCAGCGCGAGGCCGCCGAAGCGCGCCGCGCCTTCGACCACGTAGGCGCCCCACTCCGCGTGCTGTACGGGCATCGGCAGTTGCACGCCCGCTTCCAGCCGGGCCTCGACGAAAAACATCGGCGCGAACACCCGCACAGGCGATGTCACGCCAAAGGCATCGCCGGCGATCACCACCAGTCGCCCGCCCTCCACCTCGACCGTCGGTAGCGAAGCGGCCGGATGGTGGTGGAATTCGGGGGCGATGTCTTCGTGGCTCTTCGGCAGGGCTACCCAGACCTGGATCCCGTGCAGGTCCTGTCCGTGGTGACGCTCGTCCGGCGGCGTCCGCTCGGAATGCACGATGCCGCGCCCGGCAGTCATCCAGTTCACGTCGCCCGGGTGGATGTCGACGTTGCTGCCAAGGCTGTCGCGATGGCGGATCGCACCACTGAACAACCACGTGACCGTGGCCAGGCCGATGTGTGGGTGCGGACGCACGTCCATGCCGCTGTCCTCGCCGAAGTGGGCCGGGCCCATCATGTCGAAGAAGACGAAGGGACCCACGTGGCGGGCTTTCAGGTGCGGCAGCATGCGCCGCACGGTGAAGCCATCGCCCAGGTCGCGCTGCTTGCCATCGATGAAGTCGGTGCTCATGCGCCAAGCCTAACCGATGGCGGGGCGATCACCGCTGGCCGATGACCGCCGGCCGACGACCGGCAGCCGATCAGGCCTGCTCGATCCATGCGGCGACCCGCGCGGCGATTCGCGACGGCACGCGCATCCACGCGAAGTGGTCGGCCTTGCTGCCGGCGAGGTCCTCCGGCGCCACGACACCGAGCGTACGCGGGGCATCCGGCATCTTGTCCAGCAGGTACAGCAAGGATGGCTCGGGGCCGAGCCAGTCGTCGCGCAGGCGCAGCGCCAGCACGGGGGCATGCTGACGCCTCAGATTTGCCTCAAGGTCGGCGGGCAAGCCGCGGGCTGCATAGCGGCCCGTACGACCCGTCCGCGCCCAGTCGGCGATGACCCCACGCGCTTCGTTACCACCGAAGCCGATCTGCCGGCCCGGCAGCCGACCGACGACGTGGGCAAGCAGGGGCGCGGCCACGTAGGCGAGGCCTACCCAGGGATGGAAGCGACGCCAGTACGGTGCACCGCTGGCCACCAGTACGATGCCGGCGAGCGGCACCTTCGTGGCGGCGGCCAGCAGGCAGGACAGTTGCCCTCCCAGGCTATGGCCACCGAGGTAGGTCGGCAGCCCCGGGCAGGCGGCGACCAGCGCGGCCAGGCTAGCCGGCAGGTCGTCGGTGAGCAGGGTGCGGTAGCCCCAGTTGCTACGACGGCCGGCGCGGCGATCGCTCGAACCATGCCCACGCCACTCGTGGACGGCCACGGCGACACCGAGGGCGGCCAGGGCCTGCGCGTACGGCTCGTAGTGGCGCGCGGCGACGCCCAGCGCAGGGACCCAGAGCAGCACGGCGCGAGCGGGGCCCACGGGCTGGAACAGGAGAAGGTCGGCGCGGGCCCCATCGGCCATGCGCAACGGCAGCGTCGTCCGCATGCCGCCAGGGACAGGTTCGCTCATGCATTTACCGGGGTCCAGACATGGAAAGGCTCCGCCGGCGACAGGGGCGCCGGCGGAGCCAAGGTTCCTGCAAAGCGACTGGCTGTGCCAGCCGCAAAGTCGTTACTTCGGAACGACGTTGTCAGCCTGCGGGCCCTTCTGGCCCTGGGTCACTTCGTACTCGACCTTCTGGCCTTCCTGGAGGGACTTGAACCCATTGCCCTGGATAGAACGGAAATGCACGAAAACGTCGGGGCCACCGCCGTCCTGGGTGATGAAGCCGAAGCCCTTCGCATCGTTGAACCACTTAACCGTACCAGTTGCCATCACACACACCTCTAGACTCACACTCGAAAACCCGGCTCGCGAGCCGGCGACTTACTGGGAATGCAGGACCGGGTGAGGCGATGGAGCGTGAGCAAACGCGCGCACATCGGGTCACTCGCGTGACCGCGCAGACACAGTACGATCGATGATAACCACATTCGGCGAGGTTTCTGTAGGGGAAGGCCTACATAGGACGAATTTTTGACGCCCATCACGTCGAAATACGTGAAGGAAACGCGAAATCGGTCGTTTTCTTAGGAATTTCTACCTAGGCGCGCCGCGATCGGCCTGGGGGCCGGGCATAAAAAAAGCCCGGCGGATGCCGGGCTTCTTCCATGCGGTTCGGATATCCGAGGGCTTACGCCTTCTGGACTTCCTCAGCCTGCAGACCCTTCTGGCCGTTCACGACCTTGAAGGAAACCTTCTCGCCTTCGGCCAGCGACTTGAAGCCGTTGCCCTGGATAGCGCGGAAATGGACGAAAACGTCCGGGCCGTTCTCGCGCGAGATGAAGCCGAAGCCCTTCGCGTCGTTGAACCACTTAACGGTGCCGATCTCACGATCCGACATAGTAACACTCCAAACGAAATAACTAATTGAACCAGCAACTTAGGAATAAGCTGCCGCTTACTGGTGTGCAAGGAAACGCGAGGAGCGAAGCGATGTGGCAGATCCGTGATCAGCGGCATCGGGTCAACGTAACTCTATGACCCCGGCAAACACAGCGGGCGGATCATACCCTCACCAGCGAGAAATAGCGATGCCGGGTTTTTCGTCGTGGTTCGATAACGCCACGTTCACCCCTGTTCAGGCAAATCGTTGGTCGCGTCGCACCCCCCGGTGCGATTTGACGCACACTACGAGCCAGGATCCACAAGGGGGACCGACCTGCCATGAAAACCGCCATTCAATACCTCGCTCCGCTGGCCTTCGCCGCCATCGCGCTCGCTGGCTGTTCGGACAACAAGCCGAAGCCGACCGCCACCCAGACCGTGACGGCTGCCCCGTCCAGCACCGCGAAGCCGCGCACGGCGACCACCTCGGTCACGAGCACGCCGGCCGCGAAGAAGACCGGCACCACGGCTGCCGCCGCCGCGAAGGCCGGTCCGCTGCCGGATAGCACCGGCATTGCCTCGTGCGACGAATACCTCGCCAGCTACAAGAGCTGCCATCTCGCCGCTGGCATCTTTGCCCGCGACCAGATCGAACCGCGCTACGAAATGATGCGCACCAGCCTGCTCCGCCAGTCGCAGGACCCGGACATGCGCGACCAGTTGCAGAACCGCTGCGTCTCGCTGGCTAGCCAGCTGAAGGATGCGCTGCACGGTAAGTCGTGCGCCGACACTCCGGCGCCTGCGTCGACCCGCTGACCTGCGCACCGTGAGCGGCCGGGCCTCCCGGTCGCTCAGCCCTTGCACGCCCGGTTGAGCTGGGCAGCCAGCCCGCGCGGTTGCGCACCTTCCACGGCAACCCGCGGCGTGCCATGCCACGTCGCGCATTCGCAGATCGCCGATGCGATGCCCGAGATCACCGCCGGCGTCGGCGCGACGCCCTCCTCCAGCCAGACGCCCAACACCTGGAACAGCCCGGCGCTGCGGTGCGCCTTGGCGTCGAGCCGCCCGACCAGGCGGCCGCGATGCAGGATCGGCAGCACGTAATAGCCGTACCGCCGCTTCGGCGCCGGCGTATAGCATTCCAGCGTGTACTCAAAGTCGAACAGGTCGATGGCGCGTGCGCGATCCCAGACGACCGGATCGAACGGCGACAGCAGCGTCGTGCGCGTGGCCCGCAACGTGTTGCCCACGGCCTGGTCAAGCAGGCCGGCATGGTCGGCGTGCACATACCCGGGTTCGTCCCACCCCTCCACGTCGACACGGATGAGCGTGCCATCGGCAACCAGCGGCAGCAGTTCGTCGTCGGTGACCCGCGGCTTGAGCCGGTAATAGTCCGCGATCCAGCGCGCACGCGCGATGCCGAGCGCATGCACGCTGCGCTCGATGAAATGGGTGCGTACCGCGGCTTCGTCCTGCTGGCCGGAGGGCATCGGCTCCGGCCAGCGCGCCACGACACGCTCGGCCAGGTCGTACACACGCTGGAAGCGGTCGCGGCGAAGCACCATCAGGTCGCCCAGGGCGAACCACGCCTCCAGCCAGCGCTTCTCCGGCTTCCATCCCCACCAGCCCTTGCTGGACGGCGCATCGCGTTCGAAGTCCACGGCACGCAGGGGACCTTCCCTGCGGATGCGATCGAGCAAGCCGTCCATGTCGGCGCGCGCCTCGGCATGCGTGCGCTCGGCCATCTTGTGCGCCCAGTGTCCTGCCCGCCCGCGCCGGTAGTCACGATGGAAGTGGTAGTCCGCCGAGGGCACGAACGAGGCTTCGTGGGCCCAGGCTTCGGCGAGGAGGCCGTCCGCGAGCGCTTCGTCCAGCCAGTCGGCCTGGTAGGCACCCAGTCGGGAAAACAGCACCATGTACGGGCTGCGGGCGACGACATGGATGGTGTCGATCTGCAGCATGCCCATCCGGGCGATGGTGGCCGGCACGTCGGGCCTGCGCGCCTTGCGCGTCGCGCGTTTCAACAGGCCTTGCGCGGCAAGGTGCAGCAGTTGCGCGGAGCGCGGCGAAAGCCGGACCACGCTCCCCGTGGAGGTGCCGTCGGATACGCGTGATGCCACGGTGGAGGCCTTCCAGCAGTTGGGCAGCCATTAAATCGCCCCTTGCTAGCGTCGGCAATGATGTCGCGAAGCACCGCCTCGCGATGCCCCACCACGTCCACGAGAGGAGGCTTTTCGATGAAGATGCAAGTACGCGCCGTTGCCTTCGGCGCATCATTGCTCCTGGCAGGCACTGCGTTCGCACAGTCCACCATGCCTAACAACCCGCCGTTGCCGCCTCCGCCCGCGGGCCAGACCGTGCCGCCTCCGCCGCCGGGTGAAGCCACGCCCCCGCCGCCGCCGAGCGATACGCCGACCACCACCCAGGCTCCGGATCCGGCGATGCCGCCCCCGGCCGGCGATGCACCGCCGCCGCCCCCGCCGCCGCCCGGCCCGCCGGCACCCATGCCGCCTGGCCCGCCGACGCCTCCCCCGCCGCCGGGCGATACCGGCATGACCAGCGGCACGAGCATGCCCACGCCGCAGGGCCAGGTCTCGGTGAACAGTGGTCCGGCAGCGGCCAAGCCGGCCGGCCCGGCGCCGGACTTCAAGACGCTTTCCGGCGGCAAGGCGTCGATCACGCCTGAACAGGCTTCGGCCTATCCGTTGCTGGCGAACGACTTCCAGTACGCCGACAGCAACCGCGACGGCCGGATCAGCAAGGCCGAGTACACCAAGTGGGTTGCCCACTCGGGTGCAGGTGGCGGTGAGTAACGACTGAACGCTTCACCCCCGGCGCGGGCCCGATCCTGGGCCCGCGTCGCACGAAGTTGCGCTAAACACGTTTTTCACACATTTGCGGCAGATAAACTCCTTCGTCCAAGCAGGGGCTTGAAGGAGTAACACCGCATGAAACGTACCTATGCCATGGGCGCGCTGGGCGCCTTGGCGTGTCTGCACGCCGGCGCCGCGCTGGCGCAGAATCCGAGCCCGACCGATATCCGCGCGTGCTCGGCGATCGAAACGGACTCGCAGCGCCTGCTCTGCTACGACAAGGCCGTCGGCCGGACGCAGATGCCGCAGGCTGTGAAAAAAGAGGATGCCAAGGGTAATTCGGTCAGCGTCGACCTCGCCACCCGTGAATCGGGCAATGTCGCGCGTCCGCTATCGCTGCTCGATAGCCGCTGGGAGCTGTCGCCCGAATCCAAGCTGGGCACGCTCAACCTGCGCGGCTACAAGCCGACGTACGTTCTGCCCTTCTTTGGCACGACCAACCAGAACAACACGCCGCACAGCCCCGCGCCCGACCACACGGTGCCGGCTCCGCAGCAGCTGGACAATGTCGAGGCAAAGTTCCAGATCAGCCTGAAAACCAAGGCGATCGAAAACCTGTTCGGCGACAACGGCGACCTGTGGGTGGGCTACACCCAGTCGTCCCGCTGGCAGGTCTACAACAAGGACAATTCGCGCCCGTTCCGCGAAACCAACTACGAGCCGGAAGCACTGCTCGTGTTCGCCACGCATTACGATATCTTCGGCTGGAATGGCCGGATGGTCGACATCGGCATCAACCACCAGTCCAACGGCCGCCCCGATCCGCTCTCGCGCAGCTGGAACCGCGTCGTGGCTGACTTTGGCTTCGAACGCGAAGGCTGGACGGTGATGCTGCGCCCGTGGTGGCGCATTCCCGAAGCCCGCAAGGACGACGACAACCCGGATATCCAGGACTACATGGGTCGCGGCGAAATCCAGGTCGTGCACGAGATGGGCAGCAACGAATTCGGCCTCACGGCACGCCATTCGTTCCGCAGCGGCGACCGTTCCCACGGCTCGCTACGCGGCACGTGGAGCTTCCCCGTCGTCAACAACCTCCGCGGCTACCTGGAAGTGTTCAACGGCTACGGCGAAAGCATGATCGATTACAACCACCGGGCCACGTATTTGGGCGTGGGTGTGTCGTTGCTTGATTGGTACTGAGAGCGTCTTAGAGCGTTTCGAGTTTCGAGTACCGGGTATCGAGTGGGAGCGAAGAGCGACGTTTGTTCGCTCTTACCCGCTTCTCGATACCCGGTACCCGGTACGCTCTACTCTTAGTGGTGATGCCCACCCTCGCCGTGCACGTGGCCGTGCGACAGCTCTTCTTCCGACGCTTCGCGGACGTTGGTGATTTCCACGGCGAAGTGCAGGGTCTGGCCGGCGAGCGGGTGGTTGCCGTCGACGGTGACGTTGTCGCCTTCGATCTTCGACACGGTGACGTTGATGCTGCCCTGGTCGTTGCGGCCCTGGAACTGCATGCCCGGCTCGAGGTTTTCGACGCCCTGGAAGGCGGCGCGCGGCACGACCTGGATCAGTTCGTCATGGCGCAGGCCGTAGCCTTCTTCCGGGGTCACGTCGACCTTGAACTGGTCGCCAGCCTGGCGGCCTTCGAGCGCCTTTTCGAGGCCCGGGACGATATGGCCTTCGCCATGGATGTAGGCCAGCGGCTCGCGACCTTCCGAGCTGTCGATGACGTTGCCCTGGTCGTCGGTCAGCGTGTAGTGGAAGGAAACGACGTTGCGATTGCCGATCTGCATGAAAAAATCTCGTTCTGGGAGGGGGATGGGAGACATAGGGCGTCCCCGGCGTGGTTCCAAGGCTAGGGGAGGCGCCGCCGCGGTGCAAATCCGGAGGCCTCCGGATGCTGCGCCGCAACCCGCCAGTCGGCCCGGATCTGCTAGTTTTCTCGCTTTTCCCCACCCCATCGCCGTCCCGCCGGGAGCCCCATGTTCGACTGCATTCTGATCGCCAACCGCGGCGAAATTGCCTGCCGCGTGATCCGGACCTGCCGCCGCCTGGGCATCCGCACCGTCGCCGTCTATTCCACCGCGGACGCCGACGCCCAGCACGTGCGGCTGGCCGACGAGGCCTGGCCCATCGGCGGCCCCCGCCCCGCCGAGTCCTACCTGCGCGGCGAGGCGATCATCGAGGTCGCGCTGAAGACGGGCGCCCAGGCCATCCATCCGGGCTACGGGTTCCTCTCCGAAAACACTGAATTCGCACGCGCCTGCACCGCCGCCGGCATCGCCTTCATCGGGCCGCGCCCGGAGAGCATCGACGCCATGGGCTCCAAGGCCGCGGCGAAGGCGCTGATGGAGCAGCACGCGGTGCCGCTGGTGCCGGGCTATCACGGTGCCGACCAGGATCCGGCGACGCTCGCCGCGGAGGCTGCGCGAACGGGCTTCCCGCTGATGATCAAGGCCGCCTCGGGCGGCGGCGGCAAGGGGATGCGCATCGTCCGCGATGCGGCGGGCTTCGCCGAGGCGCTGGCATCGGCCCAGCGCGAAGCGGCGAACGCGTTCGGCGACACGCGGGTGATCCTCGAACGCTACGTCGAGCATCCGCGACACATCGAATTCCAGGTGTTCGGCGACACTCACGGCAACATCATCCACCTCAACGAACGCGAGTGCTCCGCCCAGCGCCGTTACCAGAAGGTGCTGGAGGAAACGCCCTCGCCCTTCCTCGATGCCACGCGCCGCGCCCGCATGGGCGACGCGGCCGTCGCCGCCGCACGCGCGGTGGACTACGTCGGCGCCGGCACCGTCGAATTCATCGTCGGCCAGGACGGCGAGTTCTTCTTCA
Source organism: Bacillus sp. NP157 (assembly GCA_018889975.1). Lineage (NCBI taxonomy): Bacteria > Bacillati > Bacillota > Bacilli > Caryophanales > Bacillaceae > Bacillus > Bacillus sp. NP157. The sequence continues at coordinate 589,067 of CP076546.1, read as the reverse complement.
TGGAGATGAACACGCGCCTGCAGGTGGAACACCCGGTGACCGAGGAGACGCTGGGGCTCGATCTGGTCGAATGGCAGCTGCGCGTCGCCGCCGGCGAAGCCCTGCCGCTGGTGCAGGAGCAGGTCAAGGCGCACGGCCACGCCATCGAGGTTCGCCTCTACGCGGAAGACCCGGAAGCCAACTTCCTGCCCGGCTCCGGCAAGCTGCTGTCGCTGTCGCTGCCCACTCCTTCACGGCATGTCCGGCTCGACGGTGGCGTGGTCGCCGGCGACACCGTGACGATCTTCTACGACCCGATGATCGCCAAGCTGATCGTCTACGGCGAAGACCGTGTCGATGCGCTGGAGCGACTGCGCGCGGCGCTGGCCCAGGTCAACATCGTGGGCCCGAAGTCCAATGTCGCCTTCCTCGAGCGCCTGGTCCGCCATCCGGTGGTGGTCGAAGGCCGCATCGACACGGGCTACCTCGATCGCCATCTCGAAGAATTCCTTGCGGGCAACACGAAGGCCGGCGATACCGAGCGCTTCGCCGCCGCCGTCGCCCTGCTGATGGCCGACGAAGCCACGCCGCTTAACGTCGCCAGCGACCCGCATTCTCCCTGGGGCGGCGCCGATGCGTGGCGACTGGGCCATCCCGGCAAGCGCGTGATGGCGCTGCAGGAAGGCGACGTGCGCCACGAGGTGGACGCGCACGGCCATGCCGGCCATTACGTGCTCCGCCACGGCGACGCGACCTGCACCGTCGACGGTGCGCGGCTTGCCGACGGCGCCCTGTCGGCGCGTTTCGACGGGCAGGCCCGGCGCATCCCCCTCCAGGCCGACGGCCCGCGGGTTCGCGTGCACGACGCCGAAGGCCGCCGCTGGCTGTTCGAGCGCGCGCCCGCGTTTGCCTGGGCGGGCACCGCCGGCAGCCATGCCCGCCAGGTCGTGGCACCCATGCCCGGACGCATCGTGCTGGTCCGCGCCGCCGTGGGCGACACCGTCGAGGAAGGCCAGGAACTGCTGGTGATGGAAGCGATGAAGATGGAACTAGCCTTGAAGGCGCCGCGTGCCGGCCTCATCGAGTCCATCTCGGCCGTGCAAGGCGATTTCGTGGACGCCGACAGCGTCCTCGTCCGCTTCGCCGAATCGGCCTGACCGGAGCTACGCATGTCCCCGTCCAACCATGTCCGCATCGTCGAAGTCGGCCCGCGCGATGGCTTGCAGAACGAAAAGGCGATGCTGCCCGCGGCGGTGAAGATCGAGCTGATCGACCGCCTTTCCGACACCGGCCTGCAGACGATCGAGGCCACCAGTTTCGTCAGCCCGAAGTGGGTGCCGCAGCTGGCCGATGCCGCCGAGGTCTTCCGCGCCATCCGCAAGGCGCCCGACGTCGTCTATCCCGTGCTCGTGCCCAACCTGCAGGGCTATGAGCGTGCCCGCGAGGTCGGCGCCAGCGAGGTCGCCGTGTTCACGGCCGCCTCCGAGGCGTTCAACCAGAAGAACATCAACGCCAGCATCGACGCATCGATTGACCGCTTCGTCCCGGTGATGGAACGGGCACGCGCCGATGGCGTCGCCGTACGCGGCTACGTGTCGACGGTGCTCGGCTGCCCTTACCAGGGCGAGGTCCCCGTCGCCGACGTGGTCCGCGTGGCGAAGCGCCTGCACGAGTTGGGCTGCCACGAGGTATCGCTGGGCGACACCATCGGCGTCGGCACCCCCGCGAAGGCCCGCGCGATGCTGCACGCGGTCGCGTCCGAGGTGCCGATGGCCGCCCTCGCCGTGCACTTCCACGACACCTATGGCCAGGCCCTCGCCAACATCCTCGCCTGCCTCGAGGAAGGCGTACGCGTCGTCGACAGCGCCGTATCCGGCACCGGCGGCTGCCCGTATGCGAAGGGCGCCACCGGCAACGTCGCCAGCGAAGACGTCGCCTACATGCTGCACGGCATGGGCATGGCCACCGGCGTCGACCTCGACAAGCTCGTCCAGGTCGGCGCGTGGCTGGCAGCCCAACTGGGCAAGGAGACGGCCAGCCGGGTGACGCGGGCCCGGACGGCGAAGTAGGAGCGTATCGAGTATCGAGTTGAGAGTACCGGGTGAAAAGCGGGGCCGCCCGCCTCCGGCTCTAACTCGGTACTCTCAACCCGGTACTCTCAACGCTCCTCCCCATCGCCCCGACGTCACCGCGACCAACCCCATGCCGACCCCCGACCCCATCCTCCGCCCCATCGAGCCGCGTGACGACGCCCAGGTCGCCGCGGTAATCCGTGCCGTCATGCCTGAATTCGGCGCCGACGGCCCCGGTTTTGCGATCCACGACGCGGAGGTCGACAGCATGACCGCCGCGTACCGGGGGCATCGCAAGGCGTACTTCGTGGTGGAAATCGACGGCCGCGTGGTCGGTGGCGCAGGCATCGCGCCGCTGGAAGGCGGTGACGACGAAACCTGCGAGCTGCGCAAGATGTATTTCCTTCCGCAGGCACGCGGTACCGGGGCAGCGTCGCGGTTGATGCGGCTGTGCCTGGACGCCGCGCGGCGCGAAGGCTTCACGCGCTGCTACCTGGAAACCCTGACCGGCATGGATGCGGCGCAGGCGGTGTACATGCGCCACGGCTTCACCCGCATCGATGCACCGATGGGCGGCACCGGCCATTTCAGCTGCGATCGTTTCTTCCTGCGCGGGCTCAACGACGGCGACCTCATCGTCGCGCCGAAGCCGCCTTCGCTTGCCTTTGCCATCGACGATCCCGGCAAGCCCGACGTGCTCGCCCTGATCGAGCAATTGCATGGCTACCTGTCCGACCTGGACCGGCACCCCGCCGTGCCGGCCTCGGTCACCGTCGACAGCCTGCAACGGCCGCACGTGACGTTCATGACGGCGCGCGTGGACGGCACCCCGCTGGCCTGCGGCGCCAGCCTCGACCACGGCGATTACGTGGAACTGAACTACATGTACGTGCTGCCCGCCTGCCGCGGCATGGGCCTGGGCAAGCAGATGCTGGAAGCGCTGGAAACGCAGGTGCGCGGCACCGGAAGCCGGCTGGTCCGGCTCGAAACCGGCACGGCGCAGACGGAATCGATCGAACTCTACGAGCGCGCCGGCTATCGCCGCTGCCCGCCGTTCGGCGATCATCGCGCCAGCCCCGCCAGCATCTTCATGGAAAAGCCGCTTTGATCCGCATCGCCACCATCGCCGACGCCGCCGCCTGCCACGCCATCTACGCCCCGATCGTCGAAAGCAGCGCCATTACCTTCGAAACCGACCTGCCCGGCGACGCGGTCATGGCCGAGCGCATCGCGACCCGCCTGCGCACGCATCCGTGGCTGGTCTGGGAAGACGCCGGCGAAGTGATCGCCTATGCCTATGGTGGCCGCTTCCGCGAACGCGCGGCCTACGACTGGATCGCCGAGACATCCATCTACGTCCATGAAAAGGCACGTCGCCGCGGCATCGCCCGCCGCCTGTACGGCGTGCTGCTGGAAACCATGCACCGCCAGGGCATCAACCAGGCCGTCGGCGTGATCACGCTGCCCGGCGACACCAGCGTCGCCATGCACGAAGCGATGGGTTTCGCCCCCGCCGGCGTGTGGCCGAAGGCCGGCTACAAACTCGGCCAGTGGTGGGACGTCGGTGTGTGGAGCAAGTTCATGGGCGAACCCGCCGTGCCTCCCGTCCCGGTGATCCCCTTCGCCACGCTGGCAGCCAGCGCAAAACTCGACGACCTGCTCCTGTAGGAGCGCGCCTGCGCGCGAAAGCCGGTCGATCCATTGCCGCCTTTTGCGGCAGCGCGACACATCCACGCTGCCGCGCTCGGCTAAACTGCGTGTCTTTACCCCGCTATCCCCGGAGTTTTCCATGCAGCTCGAACAGGTCAGGGCCGTCATCACCGGCGGCGCATCCGGTCTCGGCCACGCCGTCGCGCAGCGCCTCGTCGCGGCCGGCGCGAAGGTCGCCCTCTTCGACGTCAACGAAGAGAAGGGCCATGCCGCCGCTGCCACGCTCGGTTCCCACGCAAGCTTCCAGCGCACCGACGTCACCTCCGAAGACGGCGTGGTCGCGAACATCGCCGCTGCCGCGAAGGCGATGGGCGGCCTGAACGTCGTCGTCAACTGCGCCGGTATCCTCGGCGCGGGCCGCGTGCTCGGCAAGGAAGGCCCGATGCCGCTCTCCACCTTCAGCACCACCGTGATGGTGAACCTTATCGGCAGCTTCAACGTGGCCAAGGCCGCGGCGCAGCTCATGCAGGCCAACCACGCCGGCGACGACGGCGAACGCGGCGTCATCATCAACACCGCATCGGTGGCCGCGTACGAAGGCCAGATCGGCCAGGCCGCCTACTCCGCCTCGAAGGGCGGCGTGGTCGGCATGACCCTGCCGATGGCCCGCGAACTGGCCCGCTTCGGCATCCGCGTGAACACCATTGCCCCGGGCATCTTCTGGACCCCGATGGTCGACGGCATGCCGCCGCAGGTGCAGGAATCGCTGTCCGCTTCCATTCCGTTCCCGTCGCGCCTGGGCAAGCCGGAAGAGTTCGCCGATACGGTGGCCTTCATCGTGTCCAGTCGCTACATCAACGGCGAGACGATCCGCCTCGACGGCGCCGTGCGCCTCGCCCCGAAATAATCACCACCTGACAACGCCAACGCCATGAAAGCATCCGAAGTGAAGAAGGGTAACGTCGTCGAGAACGACGGCACCGTGTACCAGGTCCGCGACATCGAACGCAGCTCGCCCTCGGCGCGCGGCGGCAACGTCACCTACCGTTTCACGCTGTATTCGATCCCCGGCAACCGCAAGTTCGACCTCAGCGTGCGCGCCGACGACGAGCTGAAGGAAGTCGACCTCGCCCGCCGCCAGGCGAAGTTCTCGTACATGGACGGCGACGCGTTCGTGTTCATGGACGACGAGGACTACACCCAGTACACGCTGGATGCGTCCACCGTCGGCGACAACGCCGGCTACATCGTCGAGGACGCCGAGGGTTACTACATCCAGGTGATCGACGATGCGCCGGTCGGCCTGCAGGTGCCCAGCAGCGTCGTGCTCACCGTGGTCGACACCGCCCCGGAACTGAAGGGCTCCAGCGCAACCAAGCGCAACAAGCCGGCGAAGCTCAACACCGGCATCGAAGTGCAGGTGCCCGAGTACATCACCAACGGCGAGAAGGTCACGGTGAATACCCTCACGGGTGAATTCGCGGGGCGCGCGTCCTAACCGGGAGCAGTGGCGGGATGGGATCACCGACCTACTCGCTTCGTGCGAGCGTCGTCCAGACGCTGATCCGGACGAAGCGGCCCGACGTACCGATGCGGGTCGCGCTGCGCAACACGGCGGCGGTCATCCTTCCCCTCATCCTCGGCCTCTACGCCGGCTATCCACAGGTCGGCATCGGCATTGCCGCGGGCGCGCTGGATACGATGTTCTCGGACCAGCCGGGACCGTACCAGCAGCGCCTGAGCCGGCTGTTCCTCGCCGCGCTGTCCGCCGGCCTGGCCGGCCTCGTCGGCTTCATGATCGGCGACCAGGTCGCGCTGATGGCGATCGCCTGCATCGCCTGCGGCTTCTTCGGCGGCCTGCTGGTCGTGTTCGGCCCGGACATCGCCCGCGTCGGCATGACCAGCATGCTGCTGTTGGTGATCTGCGCCGCGGTACCGAAGGACTGGCGCGATGCACTGGCCGGTGGCAGCCTGATCTTCGCCGGCGGCATGTTGCTCGCGCTTTTTTCGGTGGCCGCATGGCCACTGCAGCGCTACCTGCCCGAACGCCGCGCGCTGGCGACGGTGTATCGCGGCCTGGCCGAACTCGCGCGCAAACCGCAGAAGGACGGCGAAGCGCCGGGCCTGTCCGACGGCATGAACGACCTGCAGAACTTCCTGCTGGGCCGCCACCATGCGCGCGGCCGCGCGATGGAAGCGTTCCGCGTCCTGCTCGAGCTGGCCGAGCGCATCCGCCTCGAGCTGGTCGCCATGGCCGAGCTGGAGACTCGTCGCGACGGCATGGGCGAGATGTTCCGCCAGGACGCCGCCCGGGTGCTCGCGGCCACCGCCGCGGCCCTCGATGCCGCCGAGCCGCCCGAGCGCGCGCAGCGTGCACTGGCCACCCTGCAGGCCAGCGAGCGCGCCCTGCTCTCCGCCGGTGCCACGGGCATGGGCCTCACCGCACACATCCAGGCCCTGTCCGGCCAGCTGGCCGCCGTGGTGCGTAATACCAACTGGGCCGGCAGCCGCGGTGAACTGCGTGCCCAGCGCGAGGAAACCGCCCTGCCCGAAACACTGCGCAGCACCTCGCCGTGGGCCACGCTACGCGCGAACATCACCCCGCAATCGGTGGCGTTCCGCCACGCGGTGCGCTGTGCGGTCGTGCTCACTTTGGCCTTCGTCGTGTCGCGGTACTTCCACTTGCCCCATGGTTACTGGCTGCCGATGACCGCCGCCATCGTGCTGCGGCCCGACTTCGCCGCCACGTTCAATTTCGGCCTGCTCCGCGTCGTCGGCACCGTGCTGGGCCTGATGCTGACCACCTTCGTCCTGCGCCTTTCGCCGGACGTCGCCTGGGCGCACATCGCGGTGATGGCGGTGCTTTGCGTCGGCTTCCGTTACCTGGCCGGTGCGCATTACGGCATCGCCGTCGCCGCGTTGACCGGCACCGTGGTCGTGCTGCTCTCGTTCGAAGGCGTCGACCCGTTCAATGCGATGTCCGACCGCGTGCTCAACACGGCGCTGGGCAGTGCGATGGCCCTGCTTGCCTACGTGCTATGGCCTTCCTGGGAACGCCACCGTGCACGCACCGCACTGTCGGAAATGCTCTGCGCCTACGGCGATTACCTCGACGCGCTGGTGAAGCCCGACGACCGCGCCACCCGCCACCAGGTGCGCACCACCGTGCGTACCGCCCGCACCAACGCGCAGGCCTCGGTCGATCGCATGCGCGCCGAACCGGGCACGCCTGTGTTGCTGCAGGAGCTGGCGGAGACCCTGTTCGCCAACGGCAACCGTGTCGCGCGCACCGGGATGACCCTGGAAGCGCTGATCGACGTCGGCGAGGTGCCGGATGGCTGGGAACACGTCGGGCCCTTCATCCGCGAGGCCGCCTCCGAGCTTCGCCGCCAGGGCGAAGCTCTCACCCTCGCCGAGCCGGTCGAGCTGCCACCCGGCCTGCGCGACCAGCAACGCGCCCTGGTGGAGGCCCTGTCGCGCCATCCCGATCGCGAGTTCGCCGATGCCGTCGCACGCCTCACCGACCGCCTGACCGACAACGTCGACACCATCGCCCACGTGGTGAACCGGCGCAGCACCGCACCGGCCTGAGCGGGCGCCAGCGCACGCCCGCGGTGGGTTTGCTGCACCGCCAGAGGCGCCCGGCCCGTGCCGGCCCTACACTCGGGCCATGCTGAAGATCGACACCCACGCGCACATCCTCCCGAAGGACTGGCCGGACCTGGCCTCGCGCTTCGGCGACGATCGTTTCCCGGTCATGACCCACAGCGGCGGCCACCACCGCATCTATCGCGGCGGCAAGTTCTTCCGCGAAGTGTGGGAATCCGCCTTCGACATGGATCACCGGATCGCCGACTACGCCCGCTTCGGGGTGGGCGTCCAGGTGGTGTCGACGGTGCCCGTGATGTTCTCGTACTGGGCTAAGGGCTACCAGGCGCTCGAGCTGCATACCCATCTCAACGACGCCATGGCCGAGGTCTGCGAGGCGCGCCCGCGGCACTACGCAGGCATCGGTACGGTGCCGCTGCAGTCGCCCGACCTGGCGATCCGCGAGATGGAGCGCTGCATCGGCGAGCTGGGCCTGCAGGGCGTGCAGGTCGGTTCGCACTGCAACGACTGGAACCTCGACGCGCCGGAACTGTTCCCGTTCTTCGAAGCGGCCGCCGACCTCGGTGCCGCGGTGCTGGTCCATCCGTGGGACATGATGGGCACCGATTCCATGCCGAAGTACTGGCTGCCCTGGCTGGTTGGCATGCCCGCCGAGCAGTCGCGCGCGGCGTGTTCGCTGATCTTCGGTGGCGTCCTCGAACGCCTGCCCGACCTGAAGGTAATGCTCGCCCATGGTGGCGGCAGCTTCCCCTACTCCATCGGCCGCATCGAGCACGGGTTCCGCATGCGCCCCGACCTGGTCGCGACCGACAACGCGCGTAACCCGCGCGACTATTTCAAGCGGCTGTTCTTTGATTCCTGCGTGCACGACGACGCCGCCCTGCGCTACCTGCTGGACACGGTGGGCACGGACCGGGTGATGCTCGGTACCGACTACCCCTTCCCGCTCGGCGAGCAGGAACCGGGCAGCGGCATCGACGCGCTGGGCCTGGACGAGACCACGCGTGCCCGCCTGTTCCACGGCACCGCGCTGGACTGGCTGGGCGTCCCGCTCTCGCGCTTCCAGCCCGTCGCCGCCGTGGCGTGACCTGGCGCACACCCGCGTCGCGGCCACGCCGCGATGCCTGTGCCAGAATGGCGAATCTTCACGGGGGAACACGTCCGATGCTTCGCAAGTTGCGCGCCCTTCCGCTTGCCCTTGCCCTGGCCGCGCCGGCCATCGGGGCGACCGATGTCGCCATGGGTGGCGGCAATGTCCATTTCACGGTGCCGGACAACTGGACGCTGATCATGCAGTCCAACGGTGACGGCGAATCGCAGGTGTTCGAAGTACCGGGCGCCAGCAATGCGGACGCGACCCTCGCGCGCGTCACCATCACCATGAAGCCGGCGGCGAACCTCGTCGCGTTCCAGCAGTTCTCCGGGGAGTTGCGCAATCGCGCCACGAACCTGAAGGAATACGCGGCCGGCAAGCCGAAGGCACCGACCGAAAATGTCTACACCGCGAAGGAAGGCACGGTGAAGCTCGATTACTACGAGCGCTATTTCTTCACCAGCGGATACGCCGTGCAGTTGCGCTGCGTGCGCCCTGCCGCCGATGCCAAATTCGCTGCCACGTTCGACAAAGCTTGCGCATCCGTCGCCAGCTCCATGCCCAACTGATCCATCAGGTTTTCGTCATGACCGGTTTTGAAGCAACGCGCGCCTGGGCCGAAGCCCAGGACGCCGACGATCCGCTCCGCCGCTTCCGCGACGAGTTCCACATCCCGCCGCACGAAGGTGCCGAGACGCTGTATTTCTGCGGCAATTCGCTGGGCCTGCAGCCGAAGAGCGTGCGTGCGGCGATCGAAGCGGAGCTGCACGATTGGGCCGAGCTCGCCGTCGAGGCGCATTTCCGCGGCCGCTCGCCATGGATGCACTACCACGAGTATGTACGCGACGCGATGGCCGACGTGGTCGGCGCGAAGCCGCATGAAGTGGTCGCGATGAATACGCTGGGCGTGAACCTGCACCTGATGATGGTGAGCTTCTATCGGCCGACCGCCTCGCGTCCGGCGATCCTGATGGAAGCCGGTGCGTTCCCGACCGACCGCTACGCGCTGGAATCGCAGGTGCGCTTCCACGGCTTCGACCCGGCGACCGACCTGATCGAACTGAAGCCCGACGGCCCCGGCGGCACGCTGTCGATGGATGCCATCGAGGCGGCGATCGCCGAGCATGGCCATCGCGTGGCGTTGATCCTGCTGCCGGGCATCCAGTACCGCACGGGCCAGGTGTTCGACCTTGCCCGGATCGTCGAGCTGGGCCACGCCGCCGGCTGCATGGTCGGGTTCGACCTTGCCCACGCCGCGGGGAACCTGCCGCTGTCCCTGCATGCGACGGGCCCGGACTTCGCGGTGTGGTGCACCTACAAATACCTCAACGCCGGCCCGGGCGCGGTCGCCGGGGCGTTCGTCCACGAACGCCACGCACACGCGGACGTGCCGCGCTTCGCCGGCTGGTGGGGCCACGACAAGACCACCAGGTTCCAGATGGGCCCGGACTTCGTGCCGACCCCGGGCGCGGACGGCTGGCAGCTGTCGAATCCTCCGATCCTCGCGCTGGCGCCGCTGCGGGCTTCGCTCGATATCTTCGTGCGTGCCGGCATGCCACGCCTGGTCGAGAAGAGCCGGCGCCTCACCGCGTACCTCGACTGGCTGATCCGCACGCGCCTGGACGACACGCTGGACATCGTCACGCCCAGCGATCCAGCGCAGCGCGGCGCACAGCTTTCGGTGCGCGTGCGCGCCGGACGCGAGGCGGGCCGTGCGCTGTTCGCCCACCTCGAAACGAGCGGCGTGATCGGCGACTGGCGCGAACCCGACGTCATCCGCCTGTCGCCTACCCCGCTTTACAACCGCTTCGCCGATTGCCTGGGCGCCGTGGAAGCGATCGAAGCCTGGCGCGCGAAGCACGCATGAGCATCGGCGATCTTTATCCGGCGGCGCACGTGGAGCGCGGCGATGGCTTTGCCATGCAGGCGACCACGCACTGGCTGCGCCTGGTGCCGGGGCGCACGCTGTTCTGCATGAAGGCCGGCGGCCTGCCGGTGTCGCTGCCGGACCTGCCCGACGCCGTCCGCCATCGCGGGCTGGAGGTGAGCCGGGGTGACCATCAGGTTGGCGTGATCGATGTCAGCAGCGATTGGCTGCGCGACCATGCCGAGTTGACCGATCGCTACGCGGCGCTGTTGCGCCCGGTCCTGACCGACCGGCGTGCCCGGCTGGACGGCTACACGAAGCACGTGGCGCTGAACGGCACGATGGATCTGTTCCTCGGTCCGAACCTGGATCGGGTGAACCTGGACCTGGAAGACAATGACGGCTCGTATGCGATCGCCATCGACTTGCTGAAGCATGCGCCCGCCGAGGGCCGCACCGCGTTTGCGATGCCGCCGGCGGCAGGCTCCTCGCGCTACGAAGATCCGGATTTCCTCGCCGGCACGCAGTCGTGGATCGACGGCCGCCGCCTGCTGATCGAATTTCCGCCGGAGGAAGGCGGCCGCGCAGAGACCGTGGCCATCGATCGCGGGCAGTTCCTCGCGGCGCTGGAACGCTGCTGGCCGGCCATGGCCGAGGTCGCCGCACGCATCCGGGCGATCCTGCGCGGCGCGCTGTAACGCGTCGCCAATGCGGTTCGCCGCGTTGCGGCGCATGCCTCCCGGCCTCCGGCCGAACCGCCCCCCTGTAGGAGCGCGCCTGCGCGCGATGGCCGTCCGCGCGGCGCTCATGCGTGGCCGCAGGACAGCCCTCGGTGCCTACCCTCGCTGCTCAGACAGGTCCTCCGCGCTCGACAAGGTTGGCCGCAGCCGCGGCCCATGTACTTATTGCCCTACGGGCGCTCACTTGTGCGGAACTCGCCTCGAGGGTAGGCACCGAGGGCTCTCTTCATCCGTGTCGCGAGCTGGGTGGGACAGCCGACGCACGGGCAATCCCGACGCAGCGACGGCTCTTGTAGGAGCGCGCCTGCGCGCGATTGGCCGTCCTCGCAGCGCTCGGGCCATGGCAGAGGATAGCCCCTGCGGCTTTGCCGCCATGCGTTTCATTCGCGCGCAGGCGCGCTCCTACGAATGCCTCTGCTAGGAGGTCCCGGTCAATCTTCGACGATGAGGCTTTGCGTTCGTGTATCGCGCATGCGCAGGTACACCAGGAGCGATATACCGATCATCGCGGTGACATACCAGTAGAAGCCCTGCTCCCATCCGGCGTCCTTGAGGCTTAGCGCGACGTACTCGGCCGTGCCACCGAAGATCGTATTGGCTAGCGCATACGGTAGGGCGACGCCCAGCGCGCGGATGTGTGCCGGGAACAGTTCGGCTTTCACCACCGCATTGATCGAGGTGTACCCGGTCACGATGACCAGGGCTGCCATCACCAGCAGGCCTGCGATGACCGGATCGCGGGTGGTCTCCAGGGTGCTGAAGATGGGATAGGTGCCGAGCACGCCGAGGATGCCGAAGGCGATCATCAAGGGCTTGCGGCCGATGCGGTCGCTGAGTGCGCCGGCGACGGGTTGCAGCAGCATGAAGACGAACAGCGTTACCGCATTGATCTGGCTTGCCGTCTCCCGACTAAAGCCGCTGGTGTTGACCAGGAACTTCTGCATGTAGATGGAGTAGGCGTAGAACGCCAGCGTGCCGCCGGCGGTGAGCAGCATGACCAGGAGGGTCTCTTTCGGGTGCTCACGGAACAGAACGAGGAAACCCGACTTCGGTGCGGTCGTTCCCTGCGCGTTCTTGAAGCTGTCGGTTTCGGCCAGGCCGCGACGAATGCGGAACACGACGATCGCGAGCACGGCACCGATCGCGAAGGGGATGCGCCAGCCCCAATCGTTCAGCGTCTCCCTGGCCATGACGGTCTGCAGGACCAGTAGCAGGAGGATGGCGAGCAGTTGTCCGGAGATCAGGGTGACGTACTGGAACGCGGAGAAGAAGCCGCGGCGGTCCTTGCCCGCCATCTCGGACAGGTAGGTCGCGCTGGCACCGTACTCGCCACCGACCGACAGCCCCTGCATCATGCGCGCCAGTACCAGCAGGGCCGGTGCGGCGATGCCGATCGTTGCATACGACGGTGTGCAGGCAATGATCAGCGAGCCGACGCACATCAGGGTAACCGACACCGTGAGGCCGGCCTTGCGCCCGCGTCGATCGGCGTAGACGCCCATGATCCACGCACCGATCGGGCGCATCACGAAGCCCACGGCGAACACTGCGGCGGCGCTCAACAGCTGCGCTGTCTGGTCGCCTTTCGGAAAAAAGTGCGGTGCGAAGTAAAGGGTAAACGCGGCGTACACGTACCAGTCGAACCACTCGACCAGGTTGCCGGTGGAACCGCCGATGATGGACTTGAGGCGATTCTTGCTGGCGGCGGGGCCGCTCGCGCCGGTAGGTGGGGAACGCAAGGTCATAGGGGAGGAACCGGGCAACCTGGAACGGACGCCAGACCATACACGAATGAGGCTCGCCACCCGGAATGGCCCATCCTCACCGTCAATATCAGCGGCTCGGCGCCCATCACTGGCGATCGGTCGCTTGCCGCGCGGCCGTGTTCGCCGAGAAATGTCTCAACCATCCAGGCGTGCTTCGACGCTCGAGATGCTTCTCGACCCCAGGCACGCGCGGCGACCAGCAGCCGCCGATCGCTTCCCATAACGAAATCGCGTTCCCCTCATGCACTTCGCGTGCGCCAAGATACGCCAGTCGCTGGCTCACGACCCGCGTCTCTGCGGCAAGGAGATCCGACATGCTCCGCAGCCCCACGGACAGGCCCGCGGTTGCGGCAGCCGTCGACCCGTTGACGGCCTCCAGCGCATCGCGTTGTGCCCGAACGATGCGTACCGATGACTGCACCCTCCTGAGTGCCCTACGCGCAGCGACGTCCACTTCGGTACGGACGATCGCCATGTCGTCCTGCCTCTGGTCGAGACGATGGATGGCCTGCCGTAGGCGCGATGAGCCCCTCAGCGACTCGCCCAACGGCATCGCGAACGTGATCGCCACCGATGCCACCGGCCGGCCATTGTTCGGCACGCGTGCCGCCGAGCGTCCACCATGCAGCGCCCATGAGGTCGTCGTCGCGTAGGCGGCCTGCAGCGTTACGGTCGGAAGCAGGGCCGCTCGCATGGATGCCACGCGGTGGTGGGCGGTTGCTATGTCGTGGCGCGCCGCTTCGACGCGGGGATGCGAAAGCGACATCCGGGACGCCTGCTCTCCCGTCGAGACGCACGCTGCGGGCATGACCGAGCCGGCTGCCCCGGGTGCACCGCGCGTCGAACCAGCGCCACCGAGGAGACCGAGCGCGACAAGGGCGTCGGCGAGGCGGACGGATGCATCGGCGAGGTCGTTCACCGAGCTGGCGTGGCGCGCTGCGGCTTCCGCCACGCCACCGAAACCGAGCGTGCCGACCTCGCCACGCAGGCGGGCCAGCCGGGCCACGGCTTGCAGGTTCCGTTCGCTGTCCGAGGCGATGCGCTGTCGCTCCCGGGCCACCTCGACCGTCAGGCGGGCACGAGCGAAGCGTGCCGCTGCCGCTAGCCCTTCGGCTTCCAACCGGGCATGGCGTGCCGCCAGGGCGGCCCGGGAGGCCAGGACGTCCTGTCGCGCTTCTTCGTTCCAGACCGGCACGGCAACATGCAGGGACATCGTGCGGGTGGTAAGCCCATGGGAGGCGGCGACCGATGGTGCCTCGCCGACGTCGCCACGGCGCAGCCGATCCCACGCCAGGGCATGGTCGTGGACGAGCTTGTGTGACCAACCGGCGCGCCACCCGATCGTGGGAAGGCGTCGTGCCTCGGCCTGTACCACGTCTTCCCGAGCGGCTCGGAGTCCGGCTTCCGCGCGCGTGACGGCGGGGTCCGTTGCCGCGTGACGATAGCCATCAACGGACTTGCCGCCTGCTCGTGTTGCGCAAGGGAGCACCGCGAGCGCGAGCGCGGTGATCGTGGCTCTGATGTGCACGGTCCTTTCCTGGCCTCATCCCGACGTCCCGCCATGTTCGGCAGGTCGAGGCCAGGTCGAAATCAGGATACGTCGCGAATCCGCGTAGGCGCGAACCCACGCGACTCACGCCAGGTGGCGCGTCTGCCCCTTCCCGCGCACGACGAAGCGTTCCACCGTGAGCGATTCCGCACCCATGGGGCCGTAGGCATGCAGGCGCGTCGTGGAGATGCCGATCTCCGTGCCGAGGCCGAGTTCGCCACCGTCGCTGAAGCGCGATGACGCGTTGACCATGACCACGGCCGAGCGCAGTGCCTTGACGAAGCGATCGGCGGCGACGGTGTCCGTCGTCGCGATGACTTCGGTGTGGTCCGAGCCGTAGCGCCGGATATGGGCGATGCCCTCGTCGATATCGGCGACGACGCGTACGGCGATCACCAGATCGAGGAACTCCGCCGCGTAGTCCTCATCCGAGGCCGGCACGACATCGCGGGCGAGCATGCGGGTCAGGTGGTCGCCACGCACTTCCACCCCACGCGCATGCAGCGCCGCGACGGCTTTCGGAATGAACGATGGCGCGATGTCGTGGTGGACCAGCAGCGTTTCCAGCGCATTGCAGACGCCGGGTCGGCTGGTCTTGCCGTCGATGAGCAGGTCGATGGCCAGCGTGTCGTCCACGTCCCTGTCGACGTACAGGTGGCAGACGCCCTTGTAGTGCTTGATGACCGGCACGCGCGCATGTTCGGCGACGAACCGGATCAACCCCTCGCCGCCGCGCGGGATGGCCAGGTCGACGATATCGGTGAGCTGGAGCAGCTCGACCATCGCCTCGCGGCTGGTGTCGTCGATCACCGTGACCGCGGCCTCGGGCAAGCCCTCGTCACGCAGGGCACGACGCAACGACGCGGCGATGGCCAGGTTCGAATGCATGGCGTCCGACCCACCGCGCAGGATGGCCGCGTTGCCGGCCATCAGGCAGAGCGCAGCGGCGTCCGCGGTCACGTTGGGCCGCGCCTCGTAAATCATCGCGATCACGCCGAGCGGGATCCGCACGCGCTCCACCCGGATACCGTTGGGTCGCGTTTCGCTGCGGGTCACTTGCCCTACCGGGTCGGGCAAGCCCGCCACCTGGCGGATGGCGGCGACGACGCCAGCCAGTCGCTGGCCGTCGAGGCGAAGGCGATCGAGCATCGCCGCGCCGGTACCGCCCTCGCGTGCCGCGTCCATGTCGCGCGCGTTCGCCTCCAGAACCACGGCCGCGTCGGCGGCCAGGTAATCGGCCATGCGGTGGAGCAGGCGTTGCTTGGCGGCCGTATCCAGCGCGGCGATCGCCGGCGCCGCGTCGCGGCAAGCCAGGGCATGGTCTCGAAGCGCGCTCATCAGGACCTCATGTTGTGGGCAGGACGACCAGGTCATCGCGGTGGATGACGTTCTCCCCATAGCTGTAACCGAGCGTGGCCTCGATGTCACGTGTATGCCGACGGGCGATGCGACGGACGTCCGCGGCGGCGTACTGGGCGATGCCACGCGCGACCGCCCGGCCATCCACAGCGACGTCGACGACGTCGCCGCGGGCGAACTCCCCCACCGCCCCCAGAACCCCACCGGGCAGCAATGACGCACCCCGTTCGAGCAGCGCCGCCACCGCGCCCGGGTCGACGCTGACGCTGCCCAGGGCCGGGGCGTGACGCAGCCAATACTTCCGCGCGGCAAGGCGCGACCGCGGGGCGTGCAGCCGGGTCCCGGTGAGGTAGCCGTCGGCGAGTCGGGCGATGCTTGCCGAATCGCGCCCGTCGAACAGCAGGGTCTCGATCCCGGCGGCCGCTGCCTTGATCGCCGCCTCCAGCTTGGTCTGCATCCCACCCGTGCCGGCCGCGCTGCCGGCCCCGCCGGCGCTCGCCATGTGCGCCGGCGTCACCTCGAGGACCTCGTGCACGGGTGCGGCGAGCGGATCCAGCCGGGGATTGGCCGTGTACAGGCCGGCGATATCCGAGGCGATGAACAGCACGTCGGCATCGACCAGTGCCGCGACGATCGCGGCCAGGTTGTCGTTATCGCCGAGCTTCAGCTCGTCGACGGCGACGGTGTCGTTTTCGTTGATGACCGGGATCGCCCCCAGCGTCAGCAGTTCGCGCAGCGTCGCACGGGCGTTGAGGTAGCGACGGCGGTTGCGCAGGTCGTCGTGGGTGAGCAGGACCTGGGCCACCGGCGCGTCGAAGAAACCCTGCCACAGCGCGACGAGACGGGTCTGGCCGAGCGCGGCAAGGGCCTGGCGACCAGTGAGACCACTGCCACCCGCCGGCAACGCCAGGCCGCGTCCCGCGGCGACGGCCCCCGACGAGACGATGATCACTTCCCTGCCCGCCCGGCGACTCGCGGTCACGAAGTCCGCGAGCGCTTCGGCGTGCTCACCGCTCAACGCGCCATCGGCGTTCGTAAGCAGGCTGCTACCGACCTTCAGGACCGCACGCCGCCAGGGAGGCAGGGACTGTTCGGCGAAAGGCGTCGTCATCGAACCTCCATCCACACGCGCTGTTGATGTTGTAGGAGCGCGCCTGCGCGCGAATGGAGGCTGGTGGGGGTGTAACGAGTTGAGCGTAACGAGTAACGAGTAAGAGCGACAACCGGCTCCTGCTCTCAACTCTCAACTCTCAACTCTCAACTCTCAACTCGATACCCGCTACGCTCTTCTCCACCCCATTCGCGCGCAGGCGCGCTCCTACAGAGATGCCCGGCGCAGGACGCCCGGCTCAGCCCAGCCTGGCGCGCAGGACGTCGAGCATCAGGTCGTGGCCGGCGCCGGGTGAGGTACGTGCTGCGAGGCTGGATTCCGGGGTGCGGCCATCACCCGCCGACGCCGCGGTTTCCGCCGCGGCACGGTAGGCATCGCGGAACGGTACGCCGGCGACGGCCTGCTCGATCGCGACGTCGGTCGCGTACATCGCTGGCTCGATCGCGGCGCGCATCCGCTCGGCCTTCCATTCGAAGCGCGCGAGCATGTCCGGCAGCAATTCCAGCGCACCCAGGCCCATGGAGAACCCATGGAACAGCGAGCCCTTGGAGAACTGCAGGTCGCGCTGGTAACCCGACGGCAGAGAAAGCAGCTGCTCGATCTCCGTGCGCGCGGCGGCGACGCTGGCGTAGCTGGCGCGCAGCAGTTCCACGACGTCCGGATTGCGCTTGTTCGGCATAATCGACGAACCCGTCGTGTACTCCGACGGCAGCTTCACGAAATCGAACTCCGCCGTCGTGAACAGCGACAGGTCCCAGGCGAGGCGGCGCGTGTCCAGCAACGCGGTGCCCACGGCATCCAGTGCGGCCATCTCGAACTTGCCACGCGACAGCTGGGCGTAGATCGGCGAGACCTGCATGCGGGCAAAGCCCAGCGCCTGCGTGGTGTGCGCGCGGTCCAGCGCCACGTTCACGCCGTAGCCGGCCGCCGTTCCCAGCGGGTTGGCATCGATCAGCTCGATCGCCTGGCGCGCACGCAGCGTGTTGTCGATGAAGGCTTCGGCGAAGGCGGCGAACCACATCCCGGTCGACGACACGACGGCGCGCTGGATGTGCGTATACCCCGGCATCGGCAAAGCGTCGCCCGCCGCGCGCTCGAGGCAGACTTCGGCGATGCGGCGGCACAGGGCTTCCAGCGTGCCCAGCTTGTCCTTCAACCACAGCCGGGTCGCGACGAGGATCTGGTCGTTCCGGCTACGACCCGTGTGCACGCGGCGCCCGGCATCGCCGAGGCGTTCGGTCAGGCGCGCTTCGATGGCGGAATGCCCGTCTTCGAAGCGCTCGTCGAGCACGAACGCGCCGGCGGTGAAATCGGCGGCGAGCGCATCGAGCTCGCGCTTGAGCGCGTCGCGCTCGTCGGCGGAAACGACGCCGATGTTGGCGAGGCCTTCCACGTGCGCCTTGCTGGCCGTGATGTCATGCAGGAAGAACTCGCGGTCGAGCACCACGTCGTTGCCGGCGAGGAAGCGCATGATCTTCGCGTCCACCTGCGTGTCGGATTTCTGCCAGAGCGGCTGGGTCATGGTCGGATCCTTAAAGCGGGATAGCGGTGAGTTCGTCGAAGCCGAGCGCACGGTTCACGTTCTGCATGGCCTGGGTAGCCGCGCCCTTGAGCAGGTTATCCAGCGTGGCGACGACAACGACGCGGCGGCCGTCGACCGACATGGCGAAGCCACCGACCTCGAGGTGATGCTTGTGAGCGACCTGGCTGACCCAGGGTGCTTCGTCCACCACGTGGATAAGCTTCTCGTTCGCGTAGCGCGACTGGAAGCGCTCGACGATGTCTTCGCGCTTGCCTTGCTTGGCCAGGTAAAGATTGGTCGTCACCGTGAGGCCACGGAAATGCGGCGCGACGTGCGGCATGAACTCCACCGGCACGCCCAGGTGACGGCTGGCTTCCTTCTCGTGCATGTGCCCGGTGAGCGAGTACGGCATCAGGTTGTCGCGCAGTTTGTCCGGATCGTTGCGGTCCGACGGCGTGGTGCCGGCGCCGGAGTAACCCGACACGCCGAACGACACCGGCGGGGCGGCAAGCAGGTCCTTGATCGGTGCGATCGAGCACTGGATGGCGGTGGCGTAGCAACCAGGGTTGCTGATCCGCTTCTCGCCACGCCAGCGATCGCGGTACAGCTCCGGCAAGCCGTAGTACCAGCGCTCGTCGAAGCGGTAGTCGGCCGACAGGTCGATGACCACGGTCGCGCCGCCCGCCTGGTCGATCGCCTCCACGTACGGGGCGGCCTTGCCGTTCGGCAGGGCGAGGATCACCACGTCCACGCCCTGCCCGGCCACGGCCGCCGGATCGAGGTTGCTATAGGCGAGCTCGCCCTTGTACACGTCGTTGTGCTCGGCCAGTCGCTGGCCATCCAGCTCACGCGAGGAAACGAAGGCCAGTTCCAGCGAAGGATGGCGGGCGATGAGGCGGATCAGCTCGGCGCCCGTGTGGCCGCGTGCGCCGACGATACCGATGGTCTTGGTAGCCATGGCTTGGAGTCAGTCCTGCAAGGTGGGGATGCGCGTGGCGCAATGCGCGACGCAACGCTCGATGTCGGCGAAGTTGTCCAGGCCGTACCAGAACACCTTCCAGCGCGACTGCTTGTAGCAGCCGTCCGACTCCGCGTAATAGAAGTGGTTGATCACGTTGCCGTGGCGCGAGCGCCAGAACAGCTTCGGGTTCTCGTCGCGCATCACCTGCCACACGGCACGGCCAAGGCCTTCGCCCTGCGCTTCGTCCAGCACCGCGAACTTGTCGAGGTAGGCGAAGCCGTCTTCCATGGTCAGGATCATCGCGGCGCGGTAGTTCTCCGACACATACAGGCGGTAGATGTCGGTGCGCTCGAAATAGTCCTCGACCAGCGTGCGGCCGAAGCTGGATTCGATCAGCGTACGCATGCGCGGCAGGTCGACGCCGTCCCATGACTCGAAGCGCAGCACGCGTTCGCCGCGGCGAACCAGCGTGCCGGAGCCCTTGTGCGTGAACAGCTCCTTGGCCAGGTCGGCCGGGCGCGTGATCGACACCGACGAGGTCAGCGGCAGGTCGTCGAGCAGGTCCTTGATCTGTTCCACCTTCAGGCGCATGCCCGAATGCAGCCACGGCTGCTGCAGCAGGTGGTCGAACTCCGTCGACAGGTTGATCGAATCGATGATGTTGCCGTCGCCGTCGAGCAGGCCACCGGTGCCGGTGAGGAACACGATCTTGTACGGCTGCAACACCCGGACCAGTTCGTTCGCGGCGAAGTCGGCGTTGATGTTGAGGATCTGTCCCGAGTCGGTTTCACCAAGGCTGGCGATCACCGGGATGGAACCGGCGCGCAGGCTGGCCTCGATCGGTGCGAGGTTGATCGAGCGGACCTTGCCGACCAGGCCAAGCTGGTCGGGATCGAGGTAGTCGGCAGTGAACACACCCGATGGCACCGAGGTGGCGCGCGTATCGACTTCCTGCAGCGCTTCTACCAGGCGCAGGTTCTGCGACTGGAACACGCGGCGGACGATGGCGAGCGCTTCGGGCGAGGTCACGCGCAGGCCGTTCACCGTCTTTTTCACGATGCCGGCGGCGGCGAGTTCCTCGTCCAGCTGCGGGCCCGCGCCATGCAAAACGATGGGCGTCAGGCCGACCTGCTGCAGGAACGACAGCGACGAGGTGAGGTCGGCCAGCTCGTCGCGCAGCACGGCGCCACCCACCTTCACCACCGCGAAACGCGCGGCGTCGAGCTGGGAGAAACGCTTCAGGTACTGCTGGATCTCGCGTGCGCTACCCATCGCGGACAGCAGGCGGACGATGGTCTTGCGGGTGTTTTTAGATTCCACGATCGACGATCCGGAGGATGGTCTGGGCGTACTGGCCCAGCTGGTCGAGGGCGACCCATTCGTCGGCGGTGTGCGCTTGCGCGATGTCGCCGGGGCCGTAGACGAAGCAGGTGTAACCCGCCTTGGAAAACAGCGCGGCTTCGGTCCAGAAGTCCACGGCGTTACCCACCGGGATCTCCAGCTCGTCGGCGAGGTCGCGCGCGGCGAGGCGGCGCGCCTCGGCCGTGGCGGTGTCGCCGGCCGGCAGCGAGTCGCCGCGGAAGGTCTCGCCGTATTCCACCGGCGCCGGCTCGACCAGCGTGCGGAAGGTCTCCAGCAGCTTGTCCGCGTCCATCGACGGCAGCGGGCGGAAGCCGAAGCGCACGTCGCCGGTGGGTGCGATCACGTTGGCCTTGATCCCGCCTTCCACCTTACCGATGTTGAAGCGCAGGCCGGTGAGGCCGCCGAAACGCTCGTGCGACAGCGCCTGCACGTGGTCCAGCGCGGCGGCGCCCCAGCGGATGGCCTGGTGCAACGCGCTGTCCGACGGCTTCTGTTCGCCGGACGCATGCCCGGCGCGGCCCTGGAAACGCATCTGCACGGAGTGGATGCCACGATGCGCCAGCACCGCTTGGCCCTTGGTGGGTTCGGCGACGATGATCGCGTCATAGGCCGGCTTGTCCTTGAGGAAACCGTCGATGCAACGCGCATCGTTGGCTTCTTCGTCGGTGGACAGCAGCAGGGCCATGTCGCCCTGCGAGGCATTGGCGACGGCCACCAGCGCGGCGGCCGCACCCTTGATGTCGCAGGCACCGAGGCCGATCGCACGGTCCTCCGTCACCCGCAATTCGTGCGGGCTGGCGGTCCAGTGCGGGCTGTCCGGCACCGTGTCCAGGTGCACGTTGAACAGGACCTTCGGCGTGCCACGCACGGCGTAGAGGTTCACGGCGCCCGCACCGAAATCGGTCACCTGAACGTCGAACCCGGGAAGGTTCGCGCGCAGGTAATCGAAGATGCCATCGGTACCGATCTCACGCGGCGGGTTGCGCGTGTCGTACGACACGAGCGCACGCAGGTGGTCGAGTGTTTCCTTCAGGAGCTTATCCATGGGTTCTCGATCACTTCCCGCCGTTGGCTCGGTCGACTTCGGCCCAGATCGTCGAGCTCATGCCGTAGAGCTTGATGAAGCCCTCGGCTTCGGCCACGCCCCAGTCGGCGGCCTGCGCGTAAGTGGCCTTCTTCGAGTGCAGCAGGTTCTTCGATTCGACCTTGACCGCGTAGACGGTGCCGCCACGGGTTTCGATGATGACCTTGCCATCGACCTTGCGCTGCGTGCTGACCAGGTAGGCTTCGAGGTCGGCCTTGATCGGGTCGTTGAAGAAGCCTTCGTAGGCGATTTCCGTCCACTTGCGGCCGATTTCCGGCTTGAAGCGGTTCTGCTGCTTGGACAGCACGGTCTCTTCGAGTGCGCGGTGCGCGGTGAGCAGCGCGGTCAGTGCCGGCGCCTCGAACACGATGCGACCCTTCAGGCCGATGTTGGTGTCGCCGGTGTAGAGGCTACGGCCGACGCCGTACTTCGCCAGTTCGCGGTTGAGGTACGCGAGGATTTCCGGACCGGTCGCGGCCTTGCCGTTGAGCGAGGTGGCGGTGCCCTTGTCGAAGCCCAGCTCGATGCGCAGCGGTTCGGACGGCCATTCGGCGCGCGGTGCACACCAGCCCACGGCACCCTCTTCCGGGATCTCCCATGCGTCGATTTCGCCGCCGGAGATGGTCACGCCCAGGACGTTCTCGTTGATGGTGTAGTGCTTGGTCTTGGCGCGCACTTCGAAGCCCTTGTCTTCGAGGTACTTCTGCTCGTAGGCGCGGACCTGGGTGTGTTCGCGCTGGATCTCGCGGATCGGGGCGACGATGGTGTAGTCGCCGAGCGCCTTCACGGTCAGGTCGAAACGCACCTGGTCGTTGCCCATGCCGGTGCAGCCGTGCGCGAACAGCTTGGTGCCCAGTTCGTCGCAGCGCTCCAGCGAAGCCTTCACGATGAGGTAGCGGTCGGAGACCAGCAGCGGGTACTGGCCCTGGTAGAACTCGCCCGCCCAGATCAGCGGGGTGACGAAGCTGTCCCAGATCGCCTGCGAGGCATCGACGGTGCGGTGCGACGCGGCGCCGAGCTCGTTGGCGCGCTGCTCGATGTACTCGCGCTCTTCGGCGGAAACACCACCGGTATCCACGAACACGGTGTGCACGGCATAGCCGCGCTCCATCAGGTAGGGGACGCAGAAGCTGGTGTCGAGGCCGCCCGAGAAGGCGAGGACGATATCTTTGCTGGACATGCTGGCTCCGGAAATAAGGGCGTTCAGGGGATCAAGGCAAACACGGAAGGGTTACGACGAGGCGACGGCGGCAGGCGCCGGCGCCCCGGGATGCGATCAGAAGCCGAGGCCGGACTTCACACCGGGCTGCGCCATCAGCGAGGCCATCACGGCCTTCTGCACGTGCAGGCGGTTCTCCGCTTCGTCGATGGCGATGCAGGCGGGGGAATCCATCACGGCATCGGTGGCCTTGATGTTCCGGCGCAGCGGCAGGCAGTGGCTGAACAGGCCGTTGTCGGTGAGGGCCATCTTGGCTTCGTCGACGATGAAGTGCTTGTGCGCGTCGCGGATGGCCTTCTCTTCGTCCCAGCGGCCGAAGTACGGCAACGCACCCCAGCTCTTGGCGTAGATGACGTGCGCGCCGCTGTAGGCGGCTTCGATGTCGTGCGATACCTGCAGCGAACCGCCGTTTTCCTGCGCATTCTGCGCGGCGAAATCCATGTAGCGCTGGTCGAGGACGTATTCGGGCGTCGGGCACAGCAGGGTGACGTCCATGCCCATCTTCGTCGCGATCAGCAGCGCCGAGTTGGCGACGGCGGTGTTCAGCGGCTTCGGGTGGTAGGTCCAGGTCAGGACGTACTTCTTGTTCTGCAGGTCGCCCAGGTGTTCCTTCATCGCCAGCGCGTGGGCCAGCTCCTGGCACGGATGGGTGATGGTCTCCATGTTGATGACCGGCACCGTGGCGTACTGGGCGAAGGCCTTGAGCACCTTGTCCTGGCGGTCGACCTGCCAGTCCTGGAACTTGGGGAAGGCGCGGACGGCGATGATGTCGACGTAGCGGGACAACACGCGGGCGACCTCGGCGATGTGTTCCTCGGTGTCGCCGTCCATCACGCTCCCGACCTCGAATTCGATCGGCCATGCGTCCTTGCCGGGTGCCAGCACCACCGCGTGGCCGCCCATCTGGAAGGCGCCGATCTCGAAGCTGGTCCGGGTGCGCATGGACGGGTTGAAGAACATCAGGGCGATGGACTTGCCGGCCAGTTGCTGGCCCTGGGGCGAGCGTTTGAACTCGGCGGCCTGCTCGAGCAGGGCGTCGATTTCGGCGCGGCTGTAGTCGGTGGTGTTGAGGAAGTGGCGAACGGTCATGGCGGTCCAGATCGGTCGGTGGCCTGTCGGGGCCGTGGGATGAAGGGAGAGAATGGGGAATCGAGAACGAAAAAACCCGGCACGGGGCCGGGTTTTTTAGTCGTTGCGTATGAAATGCGCGCGACAGCCTACCCGGCCGGGTGTCCGATGTACGGTCGACGAGCACGGGACGTCATCCCTGCGGCCATGCGGGCGCTGGTGTAGACGTTCGATGTGTAGTCGGCGTGGGACACGGCGGGGTCTTCTAAGGTGAAGCGTCGATAATGCCGTGGATTGGTGCGCTGCGCAACAGCCTGCCTCGTCCCGCCGAGGGGGTGTCGCTGGCCGGGGTTCCCCGCGGCGCTCGCGCGTGGTCGCAGGACCAGCCCTCGGCGCCCACCCTCGCTGCTCAGACAGGTCCTCCGCGCTCGACAAGGTTGGCCGCAGCCGCGGCCCATGTATTTGATTGCCCTACGGGCACTCTCTTGTGCGGAACTCGCCTCGAGGGTGGGCGCCGAGGCCTGTTCTTGCAGCCCGCTCAGCTCATGTAGGAGCGCGCCTGCGCGCGAATCGGGAAACATGGCGGCGCAGCCGCAACCTGGATACGCGCCTGCGCGCGAAAATCTAAAATCTAATGCCGCCGTGAGGCCGGCCCCTATCCACCCGCCTTGCCGCTGGCCCCGTAAATCTCCTCACGGCTCAGCGGGGCCATGTGCAGGGCGGCGCGGCGTGTGTTGACGCCCAGGGGCTCGGCGATGGGGCAATACCAGTGGCTGGCTGGGTTGCGGGAGCCCTGGGTGCCGAATTGCTGGGGGCGGTGGTCGAGGACGCAGTCGACGCGGTCGGATAGCAGGGCGTAGTCGATGGCGGGGAGGTCGCCATGGGCGGTCATCCACTTCGCCTGGGCGAGCGCCGAGCGCATGAGGCCGGGGTCGGCGATCGCGTGCTGGATCAGGAGGAAGGCGCTGTGGGTGGCTGCCCGGCCGACCTGCGCTGGCGCGGGGATGCCGTGGGCGTGGTAGATCGTGCGCAGGCGGGGCAAGGTATAGGCGTCGGCCTTCTCCATGGCCGCGATGAGGGCTTTCTCCTGCGCTGGAGTCGGATTGTCCGGCCAGCGGCGAACCGCCTGGTCGATCTCGCCCAGCCGGAGCAGCTCCGCGCGCACGCCCGGCAGGGGCACGGGGCGGGCCGGCCGCATGGCCAGGGGCACGACATCGACGCCCGCCACCACCCTGGCGTCCACGGCTACCCCGAGCATGTCCCGGGCCGACGCATAGTTACGCTGGGCATCCGCCGCCGGATAGTCCAACGACGATGGCGGCAACGTCCCATAGAGCTGCGGGTGCCCCTCGCTCCGCGCCACCCGATCCTCAAGGTTCGCCAGCCCCAGCGGATCCACATCCCCCCCGATCCGCCGCCAAAGCCCCGGGTAATCGTCCAGATACGTCTGCTGCCCCACCGGATCGGCCTTCGCCCGGAAAATCAGCCGCCCAACCCGCTCGACCACCGCCGGGGCCAACGCGGGACGCTCAAGCAAACGCGACGACGCCAGCGTTTCAAACAACAGACGTGTGTCCGCCGGCGACAGGTCGCTCGGTGCCGACGCATCGAGTGCTGCGAGGCGGTGTTCGGTGGGATCTTCGTGCGCCGCCGCCATCGCGATAGCTGGCGTTGCCAGAAACAACACGGCAGCCATTCCACCGATTCGCCTTGCACAGGCTGTCATCCATCGTCCATGAGGCATCGAAGCACCCTATCCCTGGTTGTTGGGCCAAACGGATGTTGGGCCACGCGACAGTAGATACCGGGTGCGGGCGAAATGCGTCAAGGCAACAGCGGTTCAATGGCTGCGGCCGTGCCATTGCGTCTTGGATCGCGCGCGGGCGCGCTCCTACACGACCTCGCTGCCACGGTGAGGAGAGCCCTCGGTGCCTACCCTCGAGGCGAGTTCCGCACAAGCGAGTGCCCGTAGGGCAATAGGTACATGGGCCGCGGCTGCGGCCAACCTTATCGAGCGCGGAGGACCTGTCTGAGCAGCGAGGGTAGGCACCGAGGGCTGTCCTGCGACCACGCACGAGCGCCGCGCGAACGTCGGGCACGACGGCAAGCTCGGTTGCGCGCAGCCTGCACGCGCCGCGCCATGCGGCCGCCTCCACGGCGCCATATTTTCCTGCGACACTGTCTCCAGTAACCAGGGAAACCAACATGTCGAGCCAAGGAAAGACCCGCCGCCTCCGCGGCGGAATCGTCGTGTGCGGCCTCATCGCCGCCATCGCCCTCGTCACCGCCTGCGGAAAGCACGACGGCGACAAACCCGAGCTACAAGGAACCGCCGCCAACAAGGCAAAAACGGCACCCGACCGCCTGGCCATCGAAGCGGCCGCCAGCCGGTACCAGGACAACCAGACCCAGCTCGCGATCAAATTCAACGAAAAGATCGCCGCGTCGCAGGAATTCGACAAACGCGTCGAGGTCACCGACAGCCAGGGCGCCCCGGTCAAGGGCAGCTGGCAGCTCGAAGACGACCAGCAGACCCTGGTCTTCCCCTACGTGCAGGCCAACCAGCATTACGCCGTCACCGTGCACCCCAGCCTGCTCGCCGCCAGCGGCCACGCCTTCGCCGCCGACGAAAAACGCGACGTGTTCTCCGGCAACCTGCCGCCGGCACTCGGCTTCGCCTCGCGCGGCAGCGTGCTACCCGCCCGGGGCACCCGTGGACTGCCGGTCGTCTCCATGAACGTCGAAGACGCCAGCATCGAGTTCTTCCGCGTCCATGACGATGCCCTTTCGAAGCTGTTCTGCAGCTACCCCGGACAGAAGCGCCGTGGCAACTACGACCTCGACCACGACCCGTCCAATTACGACAACTGCAATGAAGGCGACCAGACACGCATCGCGCTCACTACGATCGGCGACTCGGTCTACGCCAACCACTACACGCTGAAGGGCGCGCCCAACGCACGCACCATCAGCTACATCCCCGTGCAGGACATCCCGCAGCTGAAGGAACCCGGCGTCTACATGGCCGTGCTTCGTCGCGGCGGCGTGTTCCGCGACGAGTACGACACCGCCACCTTCTTCGTCAGCGACCTTGGCCTGCACCTGCGCGTGTACAAGGACAACGCCCTGCTCCACGTCGCATCGCTTGAAGACGGCAGCGCGATCGCTGGCGTCGACATCGAGATCACCGACGAGAGCGGCGGCTCGAAGCTCAAGGCAAAGACCGACAAGGACGGCAACGCGCTGCTGGCCTACAAGCCCGACCGCAACGACGTGCTGATCGCCCGCCACGACAAGGACGTGTCGGTACTGCCGTTCAACCGGCCGGCGCTCGACGTCTCCAACTTCGATGTCAGCGGCCGCCGCCAGGCGCCCTTCGAAGTGTATGCGTGGTCCGGCCGCGACCTGTATCGCCCCGGCGAAGACATGCGCGTCTCCGCCCTGCTGCGCGACTACGACGGCAAGGCGATGAAGGCCCAGCCCGTTTACGTGCGCCTGAAGCAGCCCGACGGCCGTGCCCTGGCCGACACGAAGATCGAACCGCGCGACCTCAACTACTTCGAGCTCCGCCAGACCCTGCCCGCCGACGCTGCCACCGGCCTGTGGCAGCTGGAATTCCGCCTCGACCCGGCCAGCAAGGAATCGGTGCAGGCCTTCCCGTTCCACGTCGAGGAATTCCTCCCCGAGCGCCTCAAGGTGGCCCTGGACAGCCAGCAGGCCCGCGTCATGGCCGGTGAGGCGCTCGACATGACCGTCGCCTCGAGCTACCTGTTCGGCGCCCCGGCCGCCGGCAACCGCTTCACCGCCCGTGTCTTCGTCAAGCCCGAGCAGCACCCGGTCGCGTCGATGCAGGACACCTTCTTCGGCGATCCGCTGGCACCGTCCAGCACGCCCAGCGAAGACGCGGTCGACGACCACCTGGACGACAAGGGCAACGCGACGCAGGAAATCAGCCTGCCCGGCGACCTGCCGCAGACCACGCCCTACGCGATGATCGTGTCCGGAAGCGTCTATGAATCCGGCGGCCGCGCCGTCACCCGCGTGCTCAATCGCACCTTCTGGCCCGCGCCGGAACTGGTCGGCGTGCGCCCGCTGTTCGATCCGAAGCAGGGTGCGGAAAGCGAAGGCAATGCCGGCTTCGAAATCGTCCGCGCGAACGTCGATGGCAAGCTCGTCGCCGGCCAGCACCTGAAGGTGCGCCTGCAGCGCGAGGTGCGCGATTTCTACTGGCTGTACGAACACGGCGACGACTGGAAATCCAACGAGAACGTCTCGCTGCAGCTGATCGAAGAGCGCGACATCGATGTCGTCGCGGGCCAGCGGGTCAAGCTCGACTTCCCGGTCGAATGGGGCGGTTACCGCCTGGAGGTCTACGACCCGGCGACCAAGCTCACCACCAACTTCCCGTTCTTCGCCGGCTACAGCTGGGAAGACCAGAACCTTGGCAAGGAGTCGCGCCCGGACAAGGTCAAGCTCGCCCTCGACAAGGCGCGCTATCGCACCGGCGATACCCTGAAGGTCACCGTGACCCCGCCGCAGCCGGGCCCGGGCGTGCTGCTCGTGGAAAGCGACCACCTGCTCTACACCAAGGACATCGACGCCAAGGCCGGGAGCACCTTCGAGATCCCGGTCACGGCTGACTGGGAACGCCACGACGTGCACGTCGTCGCGCTGGTGTTCCGCGGCGGCAAGGCCTCGGACAAGACCACGCCGGCACGCGCCATGGGCATCGAGCACGTCGCGATGGACCGCAACGACCGCCAGTTGCCGCTGACCCTGCAGGCACCGGCCACCATGCGTCCCGGCCTGCCCCTGCCGGTCACCGTCCACGCGGACGGCCTGGCGGGCCAGAAGGGCTTCGTCACGCTGGCCGCCGTCGACCAGGGCGTGCTCAACATCACCAACTACCCCGTCCCCGATGCATGGACGTGGATGTTCGCGCCGCGCGCCATGGTCATCGACGCCTACGACCTGTATAGCCGCGTGATCGAAGCCATGGACGGCACCGTCGCGAAGGTGCGTTACGGTGGCGACATGTCCGGCAACGGCCTGCCGCACGCACAGCGTCCCAACCCGAAGATCAAGATCGTCGACCTGTTCGCCGGCCCGGTGCAGTTCGATGCGAGCGGCAACGCGAAGGTCAGCGTCGACGTGCCCGATTTCAACGGCACCCTGCGCGTCTCCGCCCTCGCCTTCACCGACCAGCGTTTCGGCCATGCGGAAGGCCAGGTCGTCGTGCGCGCTCCGCTGGTGGTCGAGCCGGGCATGCCCCGGGTGATGGCCGGCGGCGACAAGGCACGCATCACCGTCGACCTGAAGAACATGTCCGGCAAGGATGGCATCGCCAAGGTCACGGTGAAGACCGATGGCCTGGTGCATGTCGACAACCCGACCCAGCAGGCCACGCTGAAGAACGGCGCCGGCACGATCCTCAGCATGCCGGTCACGGCCGCGGCGGGCGTTGGCGTGGCGAAGATCGATATCCACGCCGAGCTCAACGACTTCACCGTCGACCGCCACTTCGAGTTCACCGTGCGCAGCGGCTGGCCCGAAGAGGTGCAGACGGTGCCGATGGCGATCGAAGGCGGCAAGCCGGTCAAGCTCGACGGCAGCCTGTCTAACGCGTACACCCCGTCTACGGTGAACGCGCGGGTCACCCTCAGCACCTTGCCGCCGCTGCCCTATAACAAGGCGCTGAAGAACCTGCTCGACTACCCGTACGGCTGCATCGAGCAGACCACCAGCAAGGGCTTCGCCGCCCTGTTCATGGACGACGCCACCGGCAAGGCACTCGGCGTGGGTGGGCTCAACCCGGCCAGTCGCCAGTCGGCGGTCGAGGCGGCGCTTGCACGCATCGCGTCGTTCCAGGCCGACAAGGGGCACTTCAGCTTCTGGGGTGGCACCAGCCCCGTGCAGACCTTCATGACGCCGTATGTCGTGGACTTCATGCTGGACGCCCGCGATGCCGGCTTCGTGATCCCGCAGGAAGTGCTGCAGAAGGCATTGAAGGCGCTGAACGACGACCTCCTCGCCGGTGGCCATCCGTACTACGGCTTCGAACAGCACGACCACATGCGCATCGCCGACGAGGCCTACAGCGGCTTCGTGCTCGCACGCGTCAACCGCGCGCCGCTGGGCACGCTGCGCACGATCTTCGACAACGATCGCGACAAGCTGGTGGGCCCGCTGCCGCTGGTGCACCTGGGCATCGCGCTGAAGCTGATGGGTGACGAAGAGCGTGGCCGCAAGGCCGTGGACGAAGCCTTCGCCTGGACGAAGGAACGCCCCTGGTACGTTGGCGACTACGGCTCGGACCTGCGCGACCTTGGCCAGATGGTGGCCCTGACGCACGCCTTCGCGATGAACAAGCCCGAATACGACGCGAAGCTGGTCGACTGGGCGCGCAACGTCACCAACCGCACGCATAGCGCCGAGGAAAAGACCACGTACTACCACTGGTCGTGGTCGCACCTCAGCACGCAGGAACAGGTGTCGATCGCCCGCGTCGCGCATACCTTCGACGCCGGTGGCGGCAAGCCGCTCTCCGCGACGCTGCATGTCGGCGCCGGCACGGAAGCCGTGCCCGCGGGCAAGACGCTGTGGGTGCGCGACCTGAGCAGTGTCGAAATGGCGTCGGGCGTCACCGTGCAGCCGGACAGCACCGATACGGTGTTCGCCACGCTCGACATCGCGGGCGTTCCGGGCAAGGCACCTGCCGCCGACCCGAGCCAGGTCGACGTTCGCCGCGCGTGGTTCACCACCGATGGCAAGGCCTGGGAAGGCAGCTCGCTGAAAGAAGGCGACACGCTGATCACCGAGCTGACCATCGAAGCCCGCCAGGACATGCCCGACGCGATCGTCACCGACCTCGTCCCGGGTGGCCTGGAAGTCGAGAACCTCAACCTCGGCGGGGCGCGCCAGTGGGAAGGCACCGTCATCGATGGCATGGACCTGGCCGAACACGCCACGGCCCAGGTCGCCGAGCACGAGGAATACCGCGACGACCGCTACGCCGCTGCCGTGAAGCTGCGCCAGGGCCAGGCCGTGCGCTTGTTCTACATCGTCCGTGCGGTGACCCCGGGCACGTACGTGGTGCCGCCGCCGCTGGTCGAAGACATGTATCGCCCGTCGATCCGTGGCGTAGGCAAGACCACCCCGGCCTCGATCACGGTGGTTGAACCGTGAGATACGCAAGGGCCCGGCGCTTAGGCCGGGCCGCCCTCCTGTCCGTCGCCGCCGTGGCGTTGATCGCGGTGGCGATGGACCGGATCTTTCCCCTTCGCCTTCCCGCGCCCAGTGCGCTCAGCAGCGTCGTCGTCGCGCGCGACGGCACGCCCCTGCGTGCGTTCGCCGACAGCGACGGCGTGTGGCGATACCAGGTCTCGGCATCGCAGGTTTCGCCGCTGTACCTGCAGGCCCTGCTCGCCTACGAAGACCGCTGGTTCTGGAAGCACCCCGGGGTCAATCCGTGGGCGTTGATCCGCGGTGCCGCGGGAGGCGCCCTGCATGGGCGGATCGTGTCGGGTGGCTCCACGCTCACGATGCAGGTCGCGCGCAGCATCATGCCGATCCCGCATACCGTGGGTGGCAAGTTCGTGCAGATCTTCCGCGCGCTCCAGTTGGAGGCGCACCTCAGCAAGGCCCAGATCCTCGACCTCTATCTCAACCATGCACCGTTCGGTGGCCCGATCGAAGGCGTCGAAGCGGCCTCGTGGGCTTACCTCGGCAAACCCGCGGCAAGCCTGTCACGGGCCGAGGCCGCGCTGCTCGCCGTGTTGCCGCAGTCGCCGAGTCGCCTGCGTCCGGACCGCCACGCCGGTGCCGCCCGCATCGCGCGCGACAAGGTGATCCAGCGCATGCGCGACCTCGGCGTCTGGAACGCCGCCGACGCGAAGGATGCGGCGATGGAAGCCGTGGCGGCACGCTCGCTCCGTTCGCCACTCGACGCCGCCCTGCTGGCCGAGCGCCTGCATGCCGCCGCCCCCGACCAGCGGCGGATCACCACCACCATCGATGCACCCTTGCAGCGCGCCGTCGAGGAACGCGTCGCGTCGTACCTGTCGCGGCTGCCGCCGCGCACCTCCGCCGCCGTGCTGGTCGTCGACAACGTCACCCGCGAGGCGCGCGTCTACGTCGGCACCGCCGCGTTCGCCGATCCGATGCGGCTGGGCCATGTCGACATGGTGCGCGCATGGCGTTCGCCCGGTTCCACGCTGAAACCGTTTCTTTACGGGCTCGCGCTCGACGATGGCATCGTCGGCTCGGCCAGCCTGCTGGTCGACGGCCCGGAGGATTTCGACGGCTATCGCCCCGCCAATTTCGACGAACGCTTCCACGGTCCGGTGAGCGTCGCCGAGGCCTTGCAGCGTTCGTTGAACGTCCCGGCCGTGGATATCCTCGACCATGTCGGGCCAACCCGCTTCACCGCGCGGCTCGCCGCCGGCGGCCTCGCCCTGCGCCTGCCCGACGGCGCCACGCCCAACCTGTCGGTGATCCTCGGCGGCACGTCGGCGCGCCTGGAAGACCTCGTCGGTGCCTACACCGCGCTCGCCAACCACGGGATTGCCGCGCCGGTGCGCTACACCGCCAGCGATCCGCTGCGCGAACGGCGGATGCTCTCGCCTGGCGCGGCATGGATCATCCGCGACGTCCTCGGCTCCAATCCCGCCGACGTCGAAGGCGCGCCGATCCAGGGCAGTGCCAGCACGCGCCGTCCGCTGGCCTGGAAAACCGGCACCAGCTATGGCTATCGCGATGCATGGGCGGTGGGCGTGAACGATGACTGGACGGTCGGCGTATGGATCGGCCGGCCCGACGGCACGCCCTCGCCGGGCCAGTACGGCGCGGTGACGGCGTTGCCGCTGCTGTTCGCGCTGGACGCCATGCTGCCGGCCACGCACAGCGGCCACTTCGACGCGCGCCCCGCGAGCGTGCATGCGGTCGACGTCTGCTGGCCGCTCGGCGCCCTCGCCGCGAACACGTCGCCTGCCGATTGCCGCCGCCACGTCAACGGCTGGTCGCTCGACGGCGTGGTGCCGCCGACGCTTGCCGAGCGCGGCGTCACGGCGTGGGCCAGCGGCCTGGTGAAGCTCCGCGTCGACGCGCAGGGCCGGCGCCTCAGCGCCAGCTGCCGGCCCGCGTCGACGACGATACGCACGATCGCCCGCTGGCCGGCGCTCGCCACGCCCTGGCTCTCGCCCGACGATCTCAGCGCCAGCGCCCTGCCGCCGCTCGCCCCGGGCTGTGCGCCCGACTCGCTGGACGCCGTCGGCCCGATCCGCATCGCCGGCCTCGCCGACCAGAGCACGCTACGCCAGCCCGCGAACGCGACCCGCCCACTGCGCGCGACCCTGACCGCCGTGGGCACCACGCAGCATGTGGCCTGGCTGCTCGACGGCCGCTGGCAGGCCGATACCGCGGGCGATGCGCCCGTGCAGATCGCCCTGGACACCCCCGGCACCCACCAGATCACCGCCGTGGCCAGCAACGGGCCGTTCGCCCGCATCACCCTCACCGTACTGGCGCCCCCACGCTGACGGGCGCCTGCGGGCGATTGGGGGTGCCGTTGCGGCCGACCGCCGCGCGGCGCTCGGGCGTGGCGGCAGGAAGAGCCCTCGGTGCCTACCCTCGCTGCTCAGACAGCGTTCTGGCGTGCGACAGGGAGGGGCTGCTCCGCAGCCCGTTTATCTATTGGCCTGCGGCCGCGCACCGGGTGCCGGGCGGAGGTTCTTGATTCGGCATCCTGCCTCAACAAGAACGGCCGGCCATCGTGGCCGGCCCCCTTCGGGCTTCTTCCGCCCGGCCCCCTCGCCGCCACGAACTCGCCTCGAGGGTAGGCGCCGAGGGCTCTTCTTCCACGTCCCCGCACGCCGGGTCGGACGGCCCGACGCAACGGCGGCTCTTGTAGGAGCGCGCCTGCGCGCGAATTGGGATCGCCTAAACACATCAGGTACCAGCGCCCGGGATCATCATTTCAACGTGATTCCAAAGCGTGTTCGAACGAGTCGATGAATCAGGTTCCATCATCCCCGCCCCGTTGGATTTTCGCGCGCAGGCGCGCTCCTACAGACAAGGCTTGCGGCGGGCTGCAAGAACAGGCCTCGGGGCCTACCCTCGAGGCGAGTTCCGCACAAGTGAGCGCCCGTAGGGCGATAAGTACATGGGCCGCGGCTGCGGCCAACCTTGTCGAGCGCGGAGGACCTGTCTGAGCAGCGAGGGTGGGCGCCGAGGGCTGGTCCTGCGACCACGCCCGAGCGCCGCGCCTGCGACCACGCCCGAGCGCCGCGCCTGCGGCCACGCCCGAGCGCCGCGGCCGGCGCACGAAAAAGGCCGCGATTGCTCGCGGCCTTTCTGGTATCCAGCGGGACTGGGGTCAGTCCGCCGGCGATACGCTCACGCGCACCCGCAGACGCTCGCCCGGATCGTAGTTCAGGCGCGACACGTAGACCTCGCCGCGATAGCGGTATTCGACGTCGTAACCGGCGATGCGACGCTGCTCGGTCACCGAGCTCACGTCACGGCAGCGGGTCTCGGTGCTCTGGTACTCCGAGCCACCGCTACGCGACACGTTGTTGCCGACCACGCCGCCGGCCACCGCGCCAGCTACCGTCGCCGCCTTGCGGCCGTCGCCCTTGCCCACGGTGTTACCCAGCACGCCACCGACCACCGCGCCCAGGATCGTCCCGGCCGCGCTGCCGCTACTTGGCTGGCGGGTCACCACCTGCTGGTCATAGCACTCCTGCCGCGGGGTTTCCACGCGGGCCACGCCATAGACCGGGTCGACGCGCAGCACGTCCGCCCAGCCAAAATGAGTATTGTCGTCCGGACCCGCCGACTGCGACGGCGGGGGCGGCGGCGGCCCATAGCGATCCTGGGCACTGACACCGGTAGCAAAAACCGCGAGGATCAAAGCGGGGAGAAGCAGGCGAGACATGTAGGAAAACCTCCAGGCAGACGCAGGAAAGCGCCTACTGGACGCCATTTCATCAAGATCACGCTGAATCCACGCTTATGTCTCCACGGAAAGCCCGGCAGGCCGCCTGTCAACCAATTCCGCGCTCGCGCGTGGGCGGGTATCCCCCGGCCTTGCTACTATTTCAGGCCGGCCCCGGCCGCCGGCCCGCCCACGGACCCACGATGACGATTTCGCTCTACAACACCCTGTCCCGCCGCACGGAAGCCTTTGCTCCGCTGGATCCGCAGCGGGTCACGATGTACGTCTGCGGGCCGACGGTCTACAACTACATCCATATCGGCAACGCCCGGCCGCCGGTGGTGTTCGACGTGCTGGCCCGGCTGATCCGCCGGCATTACCCGAACCTGGTCTACGCCCGGAACATCACCGACGTGGACGACAAGATCAACACGGCTGCCGCCGCGGCCGGGGTGCCGATCAGCGAGATCACCGACCGCTACGCCCAGGCCTATCGCGAGGACATCGCCCGCCTCGGCGTCGCCCCGCCGGATGTCGAGCCCCACGCCACGGCGCACATCCCGCAGATCATCGCCATGATCGAGCGCCTGATCGCGACAGGGCACGCCTACGAGGCCGAGGGCCATGTCCTCTTCCACGTGGAGTCCTACCCCGAGTACGGCGCCCTCTCCGGCCGCGACCCGGACGAGCTGATCGCCGGCGCCCGCGTCGAGGTGGCCCCCTACAAGCGCAGCCCGGGCGACTTCGTGCTGTGGAAGCCGTCGGACGATACCCTGCCCGGCTGGGACAGCCCCTGGGGCCGCGGCCGGCCCGGCTGGCACATCGAATGCTCGGCGATGAGCGAAGCCCACCTGGGCGACACCATCGACATCCATGCCGGTGGCGTCGACCTGACCTTCCCTCACCACGAGAACGAGATCGCGCAAAGCGTCTGCGCCCATGGCGGCAAGACCTTCGCCCGCTACTGGCTGCACAACGGCATGCTCACCTTCGACGGCAGGAAGATGTCGAAGTCGCTGGGCAACGTGCTGCAGCTGCATGAGCTGCTAGGCAAGCATCCGGGCGAAGCCTTGCGCCTGATGCTGCTGCGCGGCCACTACCGCCAGCCGCTGGACTGGTCCGATGCCGCGCTGACGCAGTCCGTGCGCACGCTCGACGGCTGGTACGGTGCCCTGCGCGACATGGCGGACGTGCCGACCGGCGAGCCGGTGGTGCCCGCGTCGGTGGAGGCCGCGCTGTGCGACGACCTCAACACCCCGCAGGCGCTGGCGGAGATCTCGCAGCTGGCCGATGCCGCGCGCAAGGCCACCGGCGACGAGCGCATCGCTGCGAAGGCGGCCCTGGTCGGCGGCGGTGCGCTGCTCGGCCTGCTGCAGGAAGACCCGGAAGCATGGTTCCGCCAGGGCAACCCCGGCGACGCGGTCGACGCGGCGCTGGTGGAGTCCCTGCTGGAAGAACGCCGCGCCGCCCGCGCAGCGAAGGATTTTGCCCGCAGCGATGCCATCCGTGACCAGCTCAAGGCGCTTGGCATCGCCATCGAAGACGGCGCGCAGGGCACGCGCTGGAGCGTGGTGAAGGCATGAACGAATACGTCGAACCCCAGGAAGCCACCGCCGCCGAGGCACAGGCCGCCATCGCCGAGGAATTCGGTTTCTTCAGCGACTGGACCGAGCGTTACCAGTACCTGATCGACCTGGGCAAGCAGTTGCCCGCCTTCCCTGACGATCAGAAGAACGAAGACAACCGCGTCAGCGGTTGCCAGTCGATGGTGTGGCTGGTGCCCTCGGGCGATGCCTCCCGCCTGCACTTCGAAGCCGTCAGCGATTCGGCCATCGTCTCCGGGCTGATCGCGCTGTTGCTGCGGGTGTATTCGGATCGCTCGGCCCAGGAAATCGTCGACACCGAGCCGAGCTATATCCAGGAGATCGGGCTGGCCAAGCATCTGTCGCCGACGCGCTCGAACGGGCTCGCGGCGATGTTGGCGCGGATCAAGGCGTATGCGGCGGCGGTGTTGGCCGGATAAGACATTCGCGTGTAGGAGCGCGCCTGCGCGCGAAAACCAATACCCGGCACCCCACCCCTG
The DNA here is from genome assembly GCA_018889975.1 of Bacillus sp. NP157. Classification (NCBI taxonomy): domain Bacteria; kingdom Bacillati; phylum Bacillota; class Bacilli; order Caryophanales; family Bacillaceae; genus Bacillus; species Bacillus sp. NP157. The sequence goes on along the minus strand of CP076546.1, from coordinate 552,040 downwards.
CCCCCGGGTTCATGAAATCGCCGCCTCACTCCGCGCCCGCACCTCCGTAAACGCCTGGTCGCTCACCAGCACCCCGTCCTCCCACACCGTCACCATCGCATGCTCCCAGCCGTGGTCGAGCGGCATGTCCTCGGCGCGGGCGATGCCTTCGGGAATCGGCACGGTTTTCCAGGTGCCGTACTCGCGATGCCGGGTCAGGGTCAGCCGGCCGCGTTGCGAGAACTTGCCCGCATCGGTCACCGGCGCCTTGAACACGTCGACCCAGCGTCCGTCGATCCGCGCCGCCGAACACTTCAGCGCGAACTTCTGCGTGTCGCGATCCACCTTCTGCAGCAACGCGCCGCCCATGCCGAAGGCGATGTTGTCCGTGGCGTAGCCGGCACCGGTGATGCGTTCGAGGATCGCGCGGATGCTCTGCGGGTTCACCCCGTCGCCCTGGATCACGCGCACATGGTTGAGCACCTTGAAACCCTTGCCGTTCACCGTGCTGCCGAACGCCTCGTCGAGCAAGGCGATGCACTGGTGCACGACCTCGACCGGATCGCCGGAATCGGGCCGCACGACCAGCGTGGCGCCCGAGGCGATCACCTCGTCGCGCAAGGCCTTGCCCCAGTGCTCACGGATCGCATGGAAGATGTCGTAGCTGTCCGAGACCACGGCGACCAGCGAACCGGGCTTCGCGAACTGGCGAAGCATGTTGCGGTACGCGTCGACCTCGCGATCGCGGCCCCAGCTGGTGATCGTGCTGTGTTCCGCGGCGGGGATCGAATAGCCGGCCATGGGCTCGCCGTAATAGGCCCGCGCCGCAAGCACGCCCTGCACCGTATCCGTGCCACGGAAGTTGACCAGGTGCGCCATGCCGCCCAGCGCGGCGGACTCGGCACTGGACACGCCACGCGCGCCGAAGTCGTGCAGCTTGAACAGCAGCTGCACGGCCGGTTCGTCGCTGGTCTTTTCCAGGAACGATGCGATCACGCGCTTCACCTGCCAGCTCTGCGTCGCCACGGTCACCGGATACCACAGGCGCAGCAGCAGGGTCTCCAGGTAACTCGGCAGCCAGTAGGCTTCCGGGTCGGTCGATTCGATCGTCACCAGCGCCTGGTGGGTCGGCACCACGCTGCCTTCCGGCACCGCGCGGACGCGCATCGGCATCCGACCGCCATGGACGTCGACGATGCGACGCCAGCCTGCCTCGTTGAACGGTTCGCCGTGCGCGGCGAAGAAGTCGCGGGCCTCGTCCACGTCCGCATGCGTCACCGGCCGTGACAGCCACTCCTTGAGGATCGCCTGCAAGCCAAAGAAGACGGTGCGGTCGTACATGCCGCCGCGCGATTCGACGTAGAAGAAGGTGGCATCCGTACCCGGCGGGTACTGCAGCCAGTGGCTCGCCTTGTAGCTGTCGGTGTTGAGGATCAGGTTATCAAGATAACGCATGACGTGAAGCTCCTTCGCGCCCAGGGGTAAGCCCGCGGTCTGTCCGCAGGCGGTGTGTGCCGCGCTCAACCGCGGCCAAGGAAGAATTCGAGGATGGACAGGTGGTCTTCGTACAGTCGCGGGCCCATGTCCAGTGCTTCGCTGACCGGAAACCAGCGCGCCTTTTCGGCATCGTCGCCGCCCTTCACCGGTGGCAGCGGGCCCGCAGGGAAGTCGAAGTGGAAGGCATGCGTGATGGTGCGGCCGCGCAGCGAACGTTCCGGATGGTCGAACACGTGCTGGCCCTTGATCGAGCCGCGCAGGACCGGCGCCGGCAGCTTCAGGCGGGTTTCCTCGCGCAGCTCGCGCAGGCAGGCATCGAGGATCGGTTCGTCGCCACCGACGAAGCCTCCCGGCAATGCCCACAGGCCTTTGCCCGGCTCCGAACGGCGACGTACCAGCAGCACGTGTCCGGAGTGCACCACCACGGCATCCGTGGTGACGAAGGTGGGCGGGTACGGCGCGCTGGCCCAGCCCGCGCGGTAGTCGGCGATGAAGCGGTATTCGTTGACCAGGTCGTTATAGGCACCGCCGTTACGGCGGAACGCCTCGACCATTTCGAACACGGGTGGCGGCAGGTTCGCTTCGAGCATGCGCATCGCGCCACGCCCCTGCTCGCCGGCCGCTTCGAAGAAGTAACGGCGCAAGTCGGTCGCCGAGAGTGTTTCGGTATGCCCCACGTCCAGAAGGCGCCACTGCGGGAACTCCTGCAGGTAGTAGCTGCTGGCGTCTTTCTGCTGGCCGATCAGGCCGACGCTGGCGTCTTCCGCCCCACCGTCGCGACGCACGGCGTCGGCGACGGTGCGCTGCACGGTCGCCACCCACTGGGCCTCGTTGTAGAGGTGGTCGCGTAGCGGCAGGATGACCAGGCGGTCGGCGACGTCGCTGAGCGCGGCGCGGATCATCACCGTGCGCTCGGCGACGGTCCAGGGATTGCGGATAGTACGCGGGGTGTCGGCCGAGCCGACCAGGACGATGAGCTTGCCGGCGTTGGCCAGGGCGTGGCGGGCGACGGCAGCATGCCCGACGTGGAACGGCTCGAATCGGCCGATGAAGACCAGGTAATCAAATGCCATGAGAATCCCTCACGGTTGGCGTGGCTCGCGGGTCTGTCCTGCGAGGCTTGGTGGATATGCTACTCCTGCGCGTGCGTTCGTCAACGCCCATGGCTGGGGCGATGCGTGCACCGTTGGGACCTCCCCGGGCCCCACTTGTGGGCGCCCTGCCCTCGAAGGCATCCTTCGGTCACTCAGGGAAAGGGGTCGAGATGGATCGTCGCACTTGTCTGCTTATGTTTCTGCTCGCTGGCGGTCGGATCCAGCTGAGATCGCGTGCGTCGGCGATGGCTGGGGCAGGAAACTGGGAGCAATAAGGTGAACGCGACACACAGAACACCATTGCTGCTCGTTTTTACGATCACGCTATTGATCTTGTCTGGCCGCACCAGCGCCACGGAGTACACAATCGACCCGGTGTTCTTCGAATCAAGCATGCCTTCAAAGTCGACTACTTTGTCCCAAGCGTTGTCAGACACGGAAGGCTCGGAAAAAGTTCTGGCCATGGATCTGGCGGTGATTAACAAGCTGCCCGCAAGCTACAAGATCCAGGTTGTAGCCCAGACCGACTCGTCGGAGTGCATCAACAAAGAATGCCTCGAATTATCACTCAGACGCGCGGCACTGGTTAACCAGTGGCTTCTTGAGCACGGCGTCCCTTCGACACGTCTTCTTACGCCTATCGGTCTTGGGAACGAGCAACCCATCAGCTCAAACAGCACTGCGATCGGACGCGGTCGCAATCGATACGCGCTTCCTCGTGTAGTTTTTCGCGACGATGAGCTGGGTCATTGATCTGATGCATCGATCCATCTGCATTGACTGCGGAAGTCAGAAGCGATCACCCATGGCCAGGTGCAGCCACTGTCATTTCAAGCCCGGCAGTGACAGAGAAAAGGCCGAGTCACTTGTGCTTTCCACGGACTTCTTCGTCGATGGAGACTTCGAAGGATACAGCGATGATGAACTCACGAAGATTGCGCATCAAATACGTGAGCGCACCTACGCACCGAACGAAGAGAAAGTGGATCTACTTCTACGGTACGCCGCAGTGATACAAAGCGTTCCTACAAAAGACATGCTGCGTGATCTGGTTCGCTGGCTTTTCCTTCCTGGCATCCTTTTCATGGCGATGCTTATCTTTTCGCTATACAAAATCGGCGTGATTTAACCAGCCGAAAGATCGTGATCGGCCAAAGGAAACTACATTTTTAGGGAGAGTGGGATGGACCTGACTCAATTCAAACATTGTTGCGAAGACTTGCAGGCTGCTTGCGAAGACTATGAATCCTCGGTGGTCTTCGTTGAAAAGTTCAGGGAGTACGGTCTGTCCGTCCTGGACGGTGGGAGCAGTTACATTCGGATTTCCTTCTGCCCCTGGAGCGGACACCGGCTCCCCGAGACCTTACGGCATGAGTGGTTAGCTCGTCTCAGGGGACGAGGGCTTGATCCCGCAGTCGATACTGTCCCTTCGGAGTTCCTCACCGACGCGTGGTACGAGGATCACAGCGGCGGCGAGTAGGCGTCAGGGCCGCGGTTGGTCGCGCGCAGGCGCGCTCCTACAGGGGGGGCAGGCGAAAAAAAGCCCCGCTTGGCGGGGCTCTTTCGTACTACGGGACGGGTGACGGTTAGTCGCCCATCTGCTTCTGCAGGTGCTCGCGGCGTTCCTGTGCGTCGAGCGACAGGGTGGCGATGGGACGCGCGTCGAGGCGGTCCACGCCGATTTCCTCGTCGGTCTCTTCGCAGAAGCCGTAGCGGCCTTCTTCGATGCGGCGCAGGGCCTTGTCGATCTTGGAGATCAGCTTGCGGTAGCGGTCGCGCGTGCGCAGTTCCAGCGAGTTTTCGGTCTCGCGGGTGGCACGCTCGGCTTCGTCGCCAACGTCACGGACTTCCTCGCGGAGGTTGTCCATGGTCTGGCGCGATTCCTCGACCAGCTGCTCTCGCCATTCCTTCAGCTTGTTGCGGAAGTAAGCGAGATGCTTGGGGTTCATGTATTCCTCATCGTTGCCCGGGCGGTAGCCCTTCGGCAGGTCGATGATGGTAGAAGCCGGCAGCGCATAGCGGCCGTCTTCGCGCGTGATTCCGTTTTCAAGAGTGGTGCTGTTCATGCTGGCGTGCGCGGACTTCTCGTTTCTGGATGGGGAGGCGGCACCGACGGCGGACGCCGTGCGCCCAGCTGCGGGCTTCACGGGTTCGCTGGCGACCCTGGCGGCTTTCGCCGCGGGTGCCGGTGCCGCAGCGGGTGGCGGCGTCGCCTTCACCTGCTGCTTCGTGGATGCTTTCGCGGCGGCGGGCTTGGCCGGCGCTGCGGTTTTCTTCGCCGGGGCGGGCGCGGGCTTGGGGGCCACGGCCTTCGTCACGGCTTTCGCGGGGGCCTTGGCCACCGCCTTCGGTGCTGGAGCAGGTGCGGCCTTGGCCGGCGCCTTCTTGGCGGCGGCGGGCTTGGGAGCTGGCTTGGCGGCCGCCTTGGTCGCAGGCGCCGCAGCTTTCTTCGGGGCGGCCTTGGCCACCGGTTTCGCTGTCTTCGCGGCCGGCTTGGCCGCTGCGCGGACCGTCACCTTCGCGGGCGCTTTTGCCCCGGCCGTTGCCGTCCTGGCCTTCTTCGCGTCACCTGCCCCGCCCTTCTTGGCGGCTGCCGTGGCAACGGTGGAACTACGAGCGACTTTCGCCATTTCCTTCACCTCGGTGGCCGTGGCGGCGGGGTGTTATAGCCCAGATGCGTTACCCCAGCAACCTGTCTTCTGGGATACTGTGTGGCGCCCGATGCCGGCACCCACCTGGCCTGAGAGAAAGTGACCCGCCTCCTCCTCTTCCTGTTGACGTTCTACAAGCGGTGGCTGAGCCCCCTGCTTGGGGCCAACTGCCGGTTCCATCCATCCTGTTCCGATTACACACGGATTGCCATAGCCCGCTTTGGCCCGTGGCGCGGCACCCTGCTGGGGGGCTGGCGCATCCTGCGTTGCCAGCCGCTTTGCGAAGGCGGCCACGATCCCGTACCCGACCAATTTGTCCTGCGCCGATGCGGCGCCCAAGGAGTCCATACCCATGACTGACGCCTGGCTCATCAGGAACGCCGAACTCATCAACGAAAACCAGCGCTACCGCGCCGACGTCCGTATCAGGGACGGAAAAATCGCAAAGATCGGCCCGGACCTGGCAAAAGAACGTGATGAAGAAGTGATCGACGCGACGGGCCTCTGGCTGCTGCCGGGGATGATCGACGACCAGGTCCATTTCCGCGAGCCGGGGCTCACCCAGAAGGCCGATATCGCCAGCGAGTCGCGCGCCTGCGCCGCCGGCGGCATCACCAGCTTCATGGAGATGCCGAACACCAAGCCGCCCGCGCTGGACCGCGACTCGCTCGAGGCCAAGTACACCCGCGCCGCGGAAACCTCGATCGTGAACTACGCCTTCTACATGGGCGCCAGCAACGACAACCTCGAACACATCCGCAAGCTCGACCCCAAGGCCGCACCGGGCGTGAAGGTGTTCATGGGCGCCTCGACCGGCAACATGCTGGTGGACAACCCGGAAACCCTCGACGGGATCTTCCGCGACACCCCGGTGCCGATCATCACGCACTGCGAAGACACCCCGATGATCGATGCGAACCTGGCCAAGGCGCACGAGAAGTACGGCGAGGACATCCCGATGTGGGAGCACCCGCACATCCGCTCGCGCGAGGCCTGCATCAAGTCGACGAAGCTGGCGATCTCGCTGGCCCGCAAGCACAACACCCGCCTGCACGTGCTGCACATCTCCACCGCCGACGAGCTGGCCCTGTTCGAACCGGGCCCGATCGAAGGCAAGCGGATCACCGCGGAGACCTGCGTCCACTTCCTGCATTTCGGCGGCAAGGCCGATTACGACGAGAAGGGCTCGTTCATCAAGTGCAACCCGGCGATCAAGGACGAGGCCGACCGCGAGGCGATCACCAAGGCGCTGGCCGAGGGCCGCCTGGACGTGCTCGCGACCGACCATGCGCCGCACCTGCTCGAGGAGAAAGAGCAGAAGTACGACAAGGCGCCGTCCGGCCTGCCGCTGGTCCAGTTCGCCCTGCAGGGTGCCCTGCAGCGCGTGACCGAGGGCAAGCTGACCCTGGAGCGCGTGGTCGAGACCGTGTGCCACAACCCGGCCAAGCTGTTCAACGTGATGCATCGCGGCTTCCTGCGCGAGGGCTACGCGGCCGACCTGGTCCTGGTCGACCCGAACAAGCCGCACACCGTGACCCGCGAAGAAGTGCTGTCCAAGTGCGGCTGGTCGCCGTTCGAGGGCTACACCTTCAGCACCAGCATCGCGGCCACCTTCGTCAACGGCCAGCGGGCCTGGGACGGCAAGCAGGTGGACACCACCGTGCGCGGCCAGCGCCTCGAGTTCGATCGATGAGGAAATTCGCAACCGCAGGCGCGCTCCTACTGGGCTCCATGGGTTGCATGACGGCTGGCGCGACGACCAGCGACGTCCCGGCGACGATGTCGCAGGGCGCGCTGGTCATCGCCCACGCCCCGCCCGGCTCGGCCGTGCAGGTCAATGGCAAGCCAGTGCACGTCGGTGCCGACGGTGTGTTCGTGTTCGGCGCCGGCCGTGACGAGGCCGGGCCGCTCAGGGTTGACGTCGCCGGGCATGCTTACAGCGTCACCGTGACCCCGCGCGACTGGCCGATCGAGCGGGTGGAAGGCGTCCCGCCGAAGACGGTGAACCCGCCGCCGGACATCGCCGCACGGATCGAACGCGAGCAGGCCCAGGTGGTCGCCGCACGCAACCGCGACGACGCGCGGGAAGACTTCAACCACGGCTTCACCTGGCCGGTCACGGGTCGCATCAGCGGCCGGTTCGGCAACCAGCGCATCTACAACGGCGACCCCAAGGCCCCGCATTCGGGCATGGACATCGCCGTGCCGGAAGGTACGCCGGTGAAGGCCCCCGCGGCGGGCGTGATCACCTTCGCGCAGCCCGACCTCTACCTCACGGGTGGCACGGTCCTGCTCGACCACGGGTTCGGCCTGTCGTCGAACTTCCTGCACCTGTCGCGCATCGACGTGAAGGTCGGCCAGCACGTGTCGCAGGGCGAGGTGATCGGCGCCGCCGGCAAGACCGGCCGGGCTACCGGGCCCCACGTGCACTGGGGCTTCAACTGGTTCGGGGTGCGGCTGGATCCCCTGCTCCTGCCGGGGATCCGCTAGGCCCTACCGATCGGCGCGCGAGGATCAGCGGTGATCAGCGCGCCTTCGAGGCGAAGGCGACGGCGTCGTGCGGATGCAGGCTTTCGTGGTGCGCGACGCGCACGTGGAAATCGCCGATGGCCGGGTCGGCTTCCAGCGTGGTCTGGATCCGCCGCGCGGCGTCTTCGCAGAACATCAGGTTGCCGCCGTTGGCCAGCGCGAACGCCTGCTCGTCGGCACGCTTCACCGCCGTCTGCACCGGCGTGCCGAGCGCCGCTTCGACGCGGTCGATCATGCCGATCAGGTTGAAGGTACCCTCGCCCGTCGGCGCCACCCGGATCGTCGCCGTGCTGCGCTGGGCATGCGGCGTGGCCACGATGCCCTGTTCGGTGCCGAGCCAGGCCAGGATGGTCTCGCGATCCACCGCCTGGTCGGCCGGGAACGCACTGGCGAAGCTGTCCTGGATGAGCTGGCGCGAGAGCGCCGCGGACGCCGGGCAGGTGGACGAATAGACCACGTCGGTCGTCACCTCGAGCTTGAACGCGCCGCCGGCGAGCGTGGCATCGAGGGTGATCGGGTAGGCGCGCCAGCCGCTGTTATCGCTTTTCAGCGCACGGCGACGGACCAGGTGCTCGAAGCGGATGGTGATGCGCGCATGGTCGGATAGCCCTTCGTGCGACGACAGGAACTCACCCAGCAGCGCGCGGATGCCGCCCACGGTCAGCGGGCCGGCCGAGAGCGCCTCGGTGACCAGCAGGTACAGCCGCGACATGTGGATGCCGCGCTTCTCCGGCTGGGTCAGGTTGACGAAGGCACCGACGCGGGCGCTGGTGCCGCGCACGTCACCGTCGCCGGCGTCGAAGGCCACCGGCATTTCCATGCCGTCCATGCCGACCCAGTCGAGCGTGCCGTAGACCAGCGCGTGCTCGTGCGACGCGACGTCGGGCAGCAGACGGTTGGGGGAATCTTGGATGTACATCGGTTTTCCTTGGTACGTATGCCGTTCCGGGCTCCCCGCCGAGATGGGGGCCTTGGGCGTGGGCTCAATGGTGTGTGCCCGGAAACGGTCCGTTCAGCCCAAGCGTCCTGCCTCGCGGGCAGCACGCCAGGCACGGAATGCGGTGGCCGGGCCGGTGCGCGACTGGCGCCGGTGCAGCTCGGCGAACGGCTCGGCGGCGCGTGCGGCGCCCCTGGCCGTGGCAAGCGCCGTACGGCCCTCCAGGCCACGGAAGGTACTCAGGGGCTCCCCCGTCGCCAGCGCCGCGCGCAGGCCGGCTGCCAGCTCGTCCAGCTGCGCCTTGATCGCCTCGCGCCGGGCCGGGGAGTCGTCCTTCAGCTGGCCGCGGCTCAGGCCGTGCCGGGCCAGCCGCGACATCGGCAACGGCAGGCGCTCGCGGTCCGCATCGAACTCCAGCCGCGACAGCGCGAAGACCAGGTGCGACAGCGTGGCGATCCGGGCCGCGGCATCGCTGGGCGCATCCGCGCCGAACCACCACGCGTTTTCCAGCGCCGCGAGGGCACCGTGCATGTTGCGCGACGCGGCCACCTGCGCGGCGAAGTCGGACGGGGTGCCCTGCTCGAGCTGGGCCATCGCCGCCAACACCGGGTCGATCCAGCGCTGGGCGCCGATCGTCCGCGCGCGCGCGCTGGCGAACAGCGCCTTGGTCAGCGGATGCCGACCGCCGCTGGCCGCCGCGCCGGAGAGCTCCTCGGCCCACCACTGCAGCTTGGCCGCGGCGACCGCCGGCTCACGGATGCCGTAGGCGGACGAAATCAGTTCCTGCTCAAGCGCCGCGAGGGCCACGCGCTCGTCGCGCACGGCCGGATCGACGAAGCCCAGCGCGACCCGCTGCTGCGGCTGGATCGCCAGCCACTTGTCGACGTAACTCTGGATGGCGCCGTCGGTCATGCCACGACCTTCAGGCCGAGCAGGCGCGACAGGTCGTCGGGATGGTCGACCACGACATCGGCGTCCCACGCGTCCGGATCGCCGCCATCGAGGTAGCCCCAGCGCACGGCCACGGTGAATAGGCCGGCGGCACGGCCGGCAAGGATGTCGCGGCGATCGTCGCCGACGAACACCGAACGTGCCGGCGCGCAGCCGGCCATCTCGCAGGCAAGCAGCACCGGCGCGGGATCGGGTTTCTTCACCGGCAGCGTGTCGCCGGAGACCACCGCGGCCGGCTGCCAGTGCGGCACCGCCTGCGGCAGCAGCGCATCGGTCAGGAAACCCGGCTTGTTAGTGACGATGCCCCAGCGGATACCCGCGGCGTCGAGCCCCGCGAGCATCGGCTCGATGCCCGCGAACGCCACGGTGTGCGCGGCCATGTTCGCTTCGTAAAGCGCGAGGTAACGCGGCACCAGCGCAAGCACGCCCGCTTCGTCGCGGTCGGGGAAGCCGACGGCGATGATGGCGCGCGAACCACGCGAGACCACGGGACGCACGGCGTCGTACGCGGGCGGCGACACGCCCTGCTCCGCGCACAGCAACACCAGCGCGTGGTGCAGGTCCAGCCCGCTGTCGAGCAGGGTGCCGTCGAGGTCGAAGAACACGCCTTCCGGCGTGAACGGCAGCATGCTCACGCCGGCTTCCTCGCCGACAGCACGTAGTTCACCGCGGTGCTGCCGGTGAGGCTCGCGTTGCGGGTCAGCGGGTTGTAGGCAAGGCCACTGATGTCTTCCAGCTCCAGGCCAAAGCGACGCAACATGCCGGCCACTTCCGAGGGCTTGAGGAACTGGGCGTAATGATGGGTGCCGCGCGGCAGCAGGCGCATCAGGTATTCGGCGCCGACGATCGCCGCGCCGAACGCGGCCGGCGTGCGATTGAGCGTCGACAGGAACAGCTGGCCACCGGGCTTGAGCATGGCGGCGAGGTCACGGATCAGCACCAGCGGATCGGGCACGTGCTCGATCATCTCCATGCAGCAGACCACGTCGAAGGTTTCGGCTTCGCTCGCCGCAAGCTCTTCGGAGGACTGCACGCGGTAGTCCACCTGCAGGTTCGATTCGAACAGGTGCAGCTTCGCGATCTCGATGAGCTTCGCACCCAGGTCGATCGCGGTGACGTTGGCACCCGCGCGGGCCAGCGCCTCGCTGAGCAGGCCACCGCCGCAACCGACGTCGACCACCTTCGCGCCACGCAGGTTGGCGCGGCCGGCGACGTAGGCGGTGCGGACCGGGTTCAAGTCATGCAGGGGGCGCGATTCGCCGTCCGGATCCCACCAGCGCGCGGCGAGCTTTTCGAAACGGGCGATTTCTTCCGCGCTGACGTTGGCGTTGGTTTGCATCGAAAAAACCTCAGGAATAACGGTATGCGAGCCGGTCGTGGCGTTCACGACGCGGCCGTATCGGCGTCGGCGGCCGCGATCCGCTCGCGCCAGCCCCGCGCCTTGTCGCGGATGGCATCGACGTCGATGCCGACCAGGGTCTTGTTGTCCAGCTTGCGCTGGCCATCGATCCACACGTCGCTGACCTGGTGGCGGCCGGTGGCGTACACCAGCTGCGAAGCCACATGGTACAGCGGCTGGGTTTCAAGGTCGTCCAGGCGCACCGCGGTGAGGTCGGCGCGCTTGCCCGGCTCGATCGAGCCGATCCGGTCGCCCAGGCCAATCGCCTTCGCCCCGTTGAGCGTGGCGGCGCGCAGCGCGCTGGCCGCGTCGAACGCCGCCGCGTCGCCTGCGACGGCCTTGGCCAGCATCGCGGCGGTGCGCATCTCGCCGAACATATCGAGGTCGTTGTTGGACGCGCAGCCATCGGTGCCGATGCAGAGGTTCACGCCCGCGGCGCGCAGCTTTTCCGCCGGGCAGAAGCCCGAGGCGAGCTTGAGGTTCGACTCCGGGCAATGCACCACCGACACGCCTGCCGCGGCGCATGCCGCGATCTCGCCGTCGGTCAGCTGGGTCATGTGCACCGCGATCAGCCGCTCGTTCACCAGGCCAAGCTTCTGCAGGCGCTGGAACGGACGCATGCCGTCGCGGACCTTGCCCTCTTCCACTTCCTGCGCGGTTTCATGCGTGTGCAGGTGCACCGGGATGTCGAGCTGTTCGGAGAGCACGCGGATGCGCTCGAAGTTCTCGTCCGACACCGTGTAAGGCGCGTGCGGCGCGAACGCGGTGGTGAGCAGCGGCTCGTCGCGCAGGCTGTCGTGGACTTCTTCGGCGCGCTGGAAATACTCGTCCGCGGTCTTCGCCCACGGCGTCGGGAAATCGATCACCGGCAGGCCGATCACGGCGCGGAAACCCATCTGCCGATACGTCGCGGCGATGACATCGGGGAAGAAATAGTTTTCGTTGGCGCAGGTGGTGCCACCGCGCAACATTTCGGCCACGGCCAGTTCCACGCCGTCGCGGATGAAATCCGGGCCCATCACCCGGCCTTCCGCCGGCCAGATGTGCTCCTGCAGCCAGGTCATCAGCGGCAGGTCGTCGGCCAGGCCGCGCAGCAGGGTCATCGGGTTGTGCGTATGCGCATTGACCAGGCCCGGGATCAGCGCGTGCTCGCCCAGCGAGATGCGCTCGCGCGGCGCGTAATGCTGGCGCGCTTCGTCGGCGGGCAGGATCGCCAGGATTTCGCCTTTGTCGATCGCCACCGCGTGGTCGTCGAGCACGACGCCGTGCGGTTCGACGGGAACCACCCAACGGGCTTCGATAAGGAGGTCGATCTGCTTGGTTTCGTTGGAGCTCATGGATGCCTCGCGAAGCGTGCCGGGCGTTTTCACAGCCCCTGATAAGCGAACGGCACGGCGCCCTGGGGGCGGCCGTGCCGTTGCGTGGGTCGAACGACGCCGCCTTACTTGACGCGGCTGTCGTATTCGCCCGTGCGGGTATCGACCTTGATCACTTCGTCCTGGTTGACGAACAGCGGGACGCGGACCACGGCGCCGGTTTCCAGCGTCGCCGGCTTGCCGCCGCCACCCGAGGTGTCGCCACGGACGCCCGGGTCGGTCTCGACGATCTTCAGCTCGACGAACTTCGGGGCCTGGACGGCAATGATCTGGGTTTCGTTGAACAGGGTGATGACACACTGCTCGTCGCCCTTCAGCCACTTCCAGGCGTCGCCCATGGCGGCCAGGTTGGCGCGGTACTGCTCGAAGGTCTCGGCGTGCATGAAGATCCACTCACGCTCGTTACCGGTGCCCTCGATGTACGAGAAGCTGGCGTCGGTATCCATCGCGTTGGCTTCTTCGTACGAGTCGCTGGACTTCAGGGTCAGCTCGGTGGTGCGGCCGTCCTTCAGGTTGCGGACGCGGATGCGCGTGAACGCCTGGCCCTTGCCCGGCTTGACGAATTCCGCTTCGGTGATGACCCAGGGGTCGCCGTTGTGGAGGATCTTCTTGCCCGTTTTGACGTCATTGAGGCCAAGGGTCGCCATGTGTTGCTTGCTCCAGAGGTGAATCCGCCCACAGGGCGGCTAAAATAGGCCCACTATGATAACCGCAAGCCCCACTCCCCGCCTACCGACGCCAGCCCAGGGCTGGCGCGAGGCCTGGCGGGAGGCCATCACCGATGCCGGGGAACTCCTCGCCGCCGTCGGCCTGGCCCACCGCACCGACCTCCTGCCGGCCGACGACGCCGGCTTTCCCCTGCGCGTGCCCCGTGCCTTCGTGGCCCGGATGCGCCATGGCGACCCGGACGACCCCCTGCTGCGCCAGGTGCTGCCGCAGCGGGCCGAACACGACGAGGCGCCGGGCTTCAGCGTGGACGCGGTAGGCGACATGGCCGCCAAGGCCGGGCACGGGCTGCTGCACAAGTACGACGGCCGCGCCCTGCTGATCGCCAGCGGGTCCTGCGCCGTGAACTGCCGTTACTGTTTCCGCCGGCACTTCCCCTACGGCGAGGAAATCGCCGCGGCGGCCGGCTGGCGTGACGCGCTGGCCCACGTGGCGGCCGACACCTCGATCCGCGAGCTGATCCTCTCCGGCGGCGACCCGCTGTCGCTGGCCACGCACAAGCTCGAGGAACTGACCCGCGGCCTGGCCGGCCTGCCCCACGTCATCCGCCTGCGCATCCACACCCGCCTGCCCGTGGTCTTGCCCGAGCGCGTCGATGACGCCTTCGTCGCGTGGCTGGCCGGGCTGCCGCTGCAGAAGGTGGTGGTGCTGCATGCGAACCATGCCAACGAGTTCGACGCCGCGGTCGATGCCGCCTGCGCGCGCCTGCGTGACGCCGGGGCCACGCTGCTCAACCAGTCGGTGCTGCTGCGCGGCGTGAACGACGACGCGGACGCCCTAACCGACCTGTGCGAGCGCTCGTTCGCCGCCGGCGTGCTGCCCTACTACCTGCACCAGCTCGACAAGGTCACCGGCGCGACACATTTCGAGGTCGATGATGCCCGTGCGGTGGCATTGGTAGAGACGCTGCGGGCGCGGCTTCCCGGGTACCTCGTCCCAAAACTGGTACGTGAATTGCCCGGCGACGCCTCAAAGCGTCCTATTGCCGATTTCGCGCGTTAGTATGGGCTCGTTCCCGGCAGCCTCGTGCCGCCGGGCCGCGTTACAGGGGGCGCGCAGCGGGTATACGTTGCGCAGGGTAGAACTGCGGTAGTCGAATCACATCATGAAACACGACAACGTCATCCGCGTCCTCTTCATCGAATCGTCGGTGGAAGAGGCGGAAGTCCTGATCACGATCCTGCGTAACGGCGGCATCGCCGTCCGGCCGTCGCGCGCGACCACCGCCGCCGAGATCCAGGCGTGTATGGCCGAGCAGGTGCCGGACCTGGTGCTGATGAACCCGGCGGTGCCCGGCATCGAGTCCGCCCAGGTCATGCGCCAGATGGACGCCAGCGGCCGCGACCTCGCGGTCATCGCCGTGCTGGACAAGCTCGAGGAAGAAAGCGTGGCCGACCTGCTCGCCGGCGGTTCGCGCGGCGTGGCGCTGCGCAAGCGGCCGGACCAGATCCTCGCGACCGTCCACCGTGAATTCCAGGCGCTGTCCACCCGCCGCCAGGTGCGCCGCCTCGAAACGGCGCTGCGCGAGACCGAGCGCCGCTGCGATTCGCTGCTGGACTCCTCGCGCGACGCCATCGCCTACGTGCATGAAGGCATGCACGTGCGCGTGAACCAGGCCTACCTCGAAGCCTTTGGCTTCGCCGAATACGACGACATCATCGGCCTGCCGATCCTCGACCTGGTCGCCGGGACGCACGCCGAAGAGTTCAAGAACACCCTGCGGGTGCTGTCCCGCGGCGAAAAGATCCCGCCGCCGATGGAGCTGCTGGTCCGTCGCGACGACAGCAGCACGTTCAAGGCCACGGTCGAATTCGCCCAGGCGACCTTCGAAGGTGAAGCCTGCCTGCAGCTGGTGTTCCGTCAGCAGACGGTCGACCCGGCCCTCGTCGCCCAGCTCTACCACGACCCGGTCACCGGCCTGTTCAACCGTGCACGGACCCTCGAGAACATCGACGAGGCCGTGGCCGCCGCGGCCGCCGGCCGATCCGGCCAGGCCGTGCTGCTGGTCGAGCCCGACAACTGGCGGGAACTGGTCGCCAACGCCGGTATCGGCAACGCCGACCAGGTGCTGGCCACGCTGGCCGAGCGGATCAAGGACACCATCGACGAAGAAGACGTGGCCGGCGTGCTGGGCGACCACACCTTCGGCGTCATCCTCGCACCGCGCGGCGACCTCGAACACGCAGCCCTGACCGAGCGCATGCGCGCCGCGATCTCCGATGCGATCGTCGACGCCGGCAGCCGCTCGCTGACGGTCACGGTGACCGTCGGCGGCACGCTCCTCGCCGAAAAGAACGCCAACGCCGAAACCGTCCTCGACCAGGCCAGCGCCGCGCTGCGCAACGCCCAGAACCAGGGCGGCAACCGCGTCGAACTGCATGACCCCAGTGCGCGCGAAAAGGCCGACGCCGAACGCGAGCAGTACTGGCTCGACCTCGTCCGCGAAGCCCTCGCCCAGGACGGCCTGCGCCTGTACCACCAGCAGATCATCAGCCTGCAGGATGCCGTGGGCGAGTTCTACGAGATCCTCGTACGCATGCGCGGGCCGAAGGGCGACGTGTTGCCCTCGTACTTCTTTCCGGTGGCGGAACGCAACGGCCTGCTGCCGGCGATCGACCGCTGGGTGCTCGGCCACGCAATCGATGCCCTCGCCCACCGCGAGAAAGACGGCCTGACCACGACCTATTTCGTGAAGATGACCGTGCAGTCGCTGGAAGACCCGGACCTGCTGCCGTGGCTGAAGCGTCGCCTGGAAACGGCGAAGCTCCGTCGCAGCACGCTGGTGATCGAGATGCCGGAGTCGAAGGTGCTGACCATGCTGCGCAAGGCGCAGGAGTTCTCGAGCGGCTGGCGCCAGTCGGGCGGCCGGTTTGCGATCGAGCAGTTCGGTTCGGGCCTGAATTCGTTCCAGATGCTGAATCACGTCGAGGCGGATTACCTGAAGATCGATCGCAGCTTCATGACCGACCTGCCGCAGCATCCCGAGAACCAGAAACGTATCGCCGAGATCTGCAAGGAAGGCCACGCGACTGGCAAGCAGTCGGTGGCCGAATGGGTGGAAGATGCGGTGAGCACGTCGCTGCTGTTCGCTTGCGGCGTGGACTTCGTCCAGGGCAACTTCCTGCAGGAGCCCGCCAAGGTCCTCGCCGAGGAATACCTACCGGTCTGAAGCGTTGCCGCTCCGCGGCCATGTCCTCATAACCCCGGCTCCCGTAGGAGCGCGCCTGCGCGCGAATGCCGTCCGCGCGGCGCTCGGGCATTGGGGCAGGACAGCCCTCGGTGCCTACCCTCGCTGCTCAGACAGGTCCTCCGCGCTCGACAGGGTTGGCCGCAGCCGCGGCCCATGTACTTATTGCCCTACGGGCGCTCACTTGTGCGGAACTCGCCTCGAGGGTAGGCACCGAGGGCTCTCTTCATTCTTGCCGCAAGCTGGGTGGGAAAGCGTCGGCACCGCGCCGACGCAGCGGTGGCTCGTGTAGGAGCGCGCCTGCGCGCGAACGGCCAACACCGCGGTGAAGCAGGAACCTGATTCACCCAACCGCCCAGGCGCCTTCAAACCTTGTCGAAGACATGCCCCGGCTTTCCCGCGTCGTAGCTCAATGGCTTCGACTCACGCCGAGCCGGCTGCCGACGACCTACGAACAGAGCTGTCGTCAGGTGAACCGCTGGCCGGCATCGATGCACAGCCTCATTCGCCCGAAACAAGGGTGAGGGTTCGCGCGCAGGCGCGCTCCTACAAAAGCCGCCATTATGTCGGGGATGGCGATGCCGCCGCCCCACCCAGCTTGCGTCAAGGTGGAAGACAGCCCTCGGTGCCTACCCTCGAGGCGAGTTCGTGGCGGCGAGGGTGGCGGGCGGAAGAAGCCCGAAGGGGGCCGGCCACGATGGCCGGCCGTTCTTGTTGAGGCAGGATGCCGAATCAAGAACCGCCGCCCGGCACCCGGTGCGCGGCCGTAGGCCAATAGATAAACGGGCTGCGGAGCAGCCCCTCCTTTTCGCACGCCAGAACGCTGTCTGAGCAGCGAGGGTAGGCACCGAGGGCTGTCCTGCGTGCAGGTACGAGCGCCGCGCGGACGGCCATCGCGCGCAGGCGCGCTCCTACAACAGCCATGCCAGCGCCGAGGTTCGGCCGGAGGCCGTGGTAGTTCGGCCGGAGGCCGTGGTAGTTCGGCCGGAGGCCGTGGAGACGGTGCAACGCAAAAAAGCCCGCGATTGCTCGCGGGCTTCTTTGCGTGCCTTGCAGCAGCCGATTACTCGGCGGCGGCGGCGGAGGACGCGGCAGCCTTCTTCGCGGCCTTGGCGGCAGCGGCGGCGGCGACGTCTTCCTTGATGCGGGCAGCCTTGCCTTCCAGACCACGCAGGAAGTACAGCTTCGCGCCACGGACCTTGCCCTTGCGCTTCACTTCGACCGAATCGATGGCCGGGCTGTGAGCCTGGAACACGCGCTCGACGCCGGTGCCGTGCGAAATCTTGCGCACGGTGAAGGCCGAATGCAGGCCGCGGCTACGCTTGGCGATCACGATGCCTTCGAAGGCCTGGACGCGTTCGCGGTTGCCTTCCTTAACCTTGACGTTCACGACCACGGTGTCGCCAGGGCCGAAATCCGGCAGCTGGCGGGTGATCTGCTCGGCTTCGAACTGTTGGAGGAGTTTGTTCATGGCGCACACCTGTCAATTTTTATTACGGCGGTCGTTGTCGGCCGCACCGTTTAGCCGTTCGTAATCACGGCGGAATTCATCAAGCAAAGCCCGGGACTCAGCATCCAGGACCAGCTGCGTTAGCAGATCCGGCCGGCGTAGCCAGGTTCGACCTAGCGACTGCTTGCGGCGCCAGCGGCGAATAGCCGCGTGATCACCCGAAAGCAGGACCTCCGGCACGCCACCCCACGCATCGTGCTGCACGGGGCGGGTGTAGTGCGGGCAATCCAGCAAGCCGTCCGAGAACGAATCCTGCTGGTGGGACTGCGCGTCGTTCAACGCACCGTCCTGTAGACGACCCACCGCATCGATAATCACCGCTGCGCCGAGCTCACCACCTGACAGCACATAATCGCCGATTGAGAGCTCTTCGTCGACCTCGTGCTCGAGCAGGCGTTCATCCACACCTTCGTAACGTCCGCAAA
Organism: Bacillus sp. NP157; assembly: GCA_018889975.1. Classification (NCBI taxonomy): domain Bacteria; kingdom Bacillati; phylum Bacillota; class Bacilli; order Caryophanales; family Bacillaceae; genus Bacillus; species Bacillus sp. NP157. The sequence goes on along the minus strand of CP076546.1, from coordinate 533,779 downwards.
TGAGGGCGATTCGCGGCGTTTTCGCCAGCGCTTCCACCCTTTTCTGCGTCAGCCGCGCACCTTGCGGGCTGAGGTAAATCACATGCACCGGTTCCGGTGCCGCCTCGCGAATCGCCGCCAGGGCAGCCCGCAAGGGATCGATCAACATCACCATGCCTGGTCCACCGCCAAAGGGGCGGCCATCCACGGTGCGATAATTATCGGTAGCGAAGTCACGCGGATTCCAGGTTTCCACCTGGAGCAGCTCGCGCTGCTGCGCCCTTCCCACCACCCCGATGCCGGCCGACTGGCGGACGAAATCGGGAAACAGGGTAACCACGTCGATGCGCATGCTCTTCGGATTACCGCTGCTTGCTAAAACTCGGGATCCCAGTCCACCACGATGCGGCCAGCGTCGAGATCGACGGACTGCACGTAGGGGCCCTGGACGAACGGGACCAGGCGTTCCTTCTCGCCATCCTTCACTACCATGACGTCGTTGGCGCCCGTAGAGAAAAGATGACTGACCCGGCCGAGCACGACGTTTTCGGTGGTCACGACCTCGAGGGTTTCGAGGTCGGCCCAGTAAAACTCGCCCGGTGCGGGCGGCGGCAGCAGGTCGCGCGAGACCGTGATCTCGCAACCGACCAGCGTTGCCGCCTGGTCACGGTCCGCGATACCCGGCAGGGAGGCAACGATGCCCTTGCCCTGCGCCCGACCACGAACCCCTTCCATCTCCCGTTCCACGCCCGGCGCGGTCAGCAGCCAGGGCTGGTACCGGAAGATCTGGAGGCGAGGTTCGGTCCAGCTTTCCAGCTTGACCTCACCCTGCACGCCATGGAGCCCGACAATGCGTCCTACGCGGACGCGCCGACCAGGCTCCGTCGCCATCAGGCAGCCAGCTTGCCGGCTTCCTTGACGAGGGCACGGACCTTGTCGGTCAGCTGTGCACCCTTTGCCACCCAGGCCTGGACCTTGGCGACGTCGAGTTCGAGACGCTTATCAGCGCCCGAAGCGACCGGGTTGTAGTAGCCGACGCGCTCGATGTTACGACCGTCGCGCGGGCTGCGCTGGTCGGTCACAACGACGTGATAAAACGGACGGCCCTTGGCGCCACCGCGCGAAAGACGAATCTTAACCATAAGTTACGAGCTCCAGAATGCCGTATGCCGGCAAGGCGCGCGCGAAAAGCGGGCGCGGTAAAGCGGGAAGTTTAAGTTGCGTGACGGGGTGCGTCAAGCCTTGGGGGAACCTAAGAGCGTTTGGAGTATCGAGTACCGGGTAAGAGCCGGCTCGCTACTGCGGCCCCGCTCCCACCCCCAACTATCAACTCGAAACCCTCAACGCTCTTCTCTTACCGGCCCGGCGGCATCATGCCGCCCATGCCGCCCATGCCCTTCATGGCGCCACGCATCTGGCGCATGAGGCCCTTGCTGCCGCCCTTGGACAGCTTGGACATCATCTTTTCCATCTGCATGAACTGCTTGAGCAGGCGATTGACGTCGGCGGGCTGGGTGCCGGAGCCGCGGGCCACGCGGGCCTTGCGCGAGCCGTTCAGGAGATCCGGGTGACGGCGCTCCTTCTTGGTCATCGAGCCGATGATGGCGACCATCTTCCGCAGCTCGCCGTCGTTGACCTTGGATTTCACGTTCTCGGGCAGGCTTGAGACGCCCGGCAGCTTGTCCATGAGGCCAGCGAGGCCGCCCATGTTGTTCATCTGCTCAAGCTGGTCGCGCATGTCGTTGAGGTCGAAGCGCTTGCCCTTCATGACCTTCTCGGCCAGCTTCTGGGCTTTCTCGTGATCGACCTTGCGCTCGACTTCCTCGACCAGCGACAGCACGTCGCCCATGCCGAGGATGCGCTGTGCCACGCGGTCCGGATGGAACGGCTCGAGGGCATCGGTCTTTTCACCGGCACCCAGGAACTTGATCGGGCGGCCGGTGACGTAGCGCACCGACAGGGCCGCACCGCCGCGGGCATCGCCGTCGGTCTTGGTCAGCACGACGCCGGTGAGCGGCAGTGCATCCGAGAACGCCTTGGCGACGTTGGCGGCATCCTGGCCGGTCATCGAATCGACGACGAACAGGGTTTCAATCGGGTTGATGGCGCCGTGCAGGGCCTTGATTTCCTGCATCATCGCTTCGTCGACGTGCAGGCGGCCGGCGGTATCCACCAGCAGCACGTCGATCACTTCGCGACGGGCTGCCGCCACGGCGGCCTTCGCGATCTCGACCGGATCCTGGCCTGCTTCCGAGGGGAAGAAGGACACATCGACCTGCGAGGCCAGCGTACGCAGCTGCTCGATGGCGGCCGGACGGTAGACGTCGCAGCTGACCACCATCACGCGCTTCTTCTTGCGCTCCTTGAGGAAGCGGGCGAGCTTGCCGACGGTGGTGGTCTTGCCCGCGCCCTGCAGGCCGGCCATGAGCACCACGGCGGGCGGCTGGGCAGCGAGGTTCAGTTCGGTGTTGGCCGCGCCCATGAGCGTGGTGAGCTCGTCGCTGACCACCTTCACCAGGGCCTGGCCCGGCGACAGGCTCTTGAGCACTTCCTGACCCACGGCGCGGACCTTCACGCGCTCGACGAGGGCCTTCACCACCGGCAGGGCCACGTCGGCCTCGAGCAGGGCGATGCGGACTTCGCGCAGGGTCTCGCGGATGTTTTCCTCGGTCAGCCGGCCGCGACCACGCAGGCGGTTGACGGTATCGGAAAGGCGCTGGCTGAGGGATTCAAACATGTCTGGACCATCGGGGAATTTCCAAGCTCTCGATTATAGCGGGAGTTGGGGGGTGGGAAGTGGGGGCGGGTTTCCCCAGGGCTTACGCCCCCCGTCTCCCACCTCCCACCTCCGCCCCACAAATGCCACTGTGTCGCATTCCGCTGCCCCGCCCCGCTATGCCACACTGCGCGTCCATGATCGACACCCTCTCGCTGGTCGCCATTTTCCTCTACCTGTCCGCTGCCGGCGTGCTCGCCCGGCCGCTGGTGACGGGTGGCCAGCCACTGGCGCGGATCGGCATGACGCTGGGCGCGATCGCCGCCCTCGCCCACGCCGCGGCACTGCTCGGTGCCCATCGCGGCACGCTCGACCTGCACTTCTTCGCCGCGCTGTCGCTGGTGGCGTGGATCGCCTCCGCGTTGACCGTGGTGGTGAACGTGTCCCGGCCGGTCGCCGGCCTGGGCATCCTCGTCTTCCCGCTGTCCGCCGCGTTCGTCGCCATCGACGCCTTCCTCGCCCCGCGCACCGCGCCCATGGCGATGACCTGGCAGATCGAGATGCACGTGACGATCGCCGTGTTCGCCTTCGGCATCCTGTCGCTGGCGGCGGCACTGGCCATCCTGCTCGCGATCCAGGAGCGTGCGCTGCGTCGCAGCCGGTTCGGCCACTGGCTACGCGCCCTGCCCCCGCTCACGCTGACCGAAGTGCTGCTGTTCCGCCTGATCGCGGTCGGATTCGTGCTGCTCACCCTCACCCTCGTCACCGGCGCGCTGTTCGTCGGCGACCTGTTCGGCCAGCACCTCGTCCACAAGACGGTGCTGTCGATCGTCGCGTGGATCATGTTCGGCGTGCTGCTCTGGGGCCGCTGGCGTTACGGCTGGCGCGGCATCCGCGCGGTGAACCTCACCCTCGCGGCGATGGGCATCCTGTTGCTGGCCTTCTTCGGAACGAAGATGGTGCTGGAGCTGATCCTGCACCGCACGGCGTAAAGAGCTTTTATTCCCTCGACGCGTCGATCGCCTGGGACAACCGCTCCACCCCGATCACCTCCATGTCGCCGACACGCCCGCGCTTGGGTGCGTTGGCGGCGGGGACGACGGCGCGGCGGAAACCGTGGGTGGCGGCTTCCTTCAGGCGTTCTTCGCCGTTCGGAACGGGGCGGATTTCGCCGGACAGGCCGACTTCGCCGAACGCGATGGTTTTTTCCGGCAACGGACGGTCGCGCAGGCTGGACAGCACCGCCATCAGGACGGGCACGTCGGATGCGGTTTCCTGCACGCGGATGCCGCCGACGACGTTGACGAAGACGTCCTGGTCGTAGGCGGCGACGCCGCCATGCCGGTGCAGCACGGCGAGCAGCATCGCCAGGCGATTCTGTTCGAGGCCGAGCACGACGCGGCGTGGATTACCCAGGGACGACTGGTCGACCAGCGCCTGCACTTCGACCAGCAACGGACGGGTGCCTTCGCGCGTGACCATGACCGCGCTGCCAGGAGTTGGGCCGGCGTGGGCCGAGAGGAAGATGGCGGACGGATTCGGTACCTCGCGCAGGCCTTTTTCCGACATGGCGAACACACCCAGCTCGTTCACCGCGCCGAAGCGGTTCTTGAAGGCGCGCAGGACGCGGAAGCGGCTGCCCGACTCGCCCTCGAAATACAGCACCGCGTCGACCATGTGCTCGAGCACGCGCGGGCCGGCGATGCCGCCCTCCTTGGTCACGTGGCCGACCAGGAACACCGACGTGCCGGTCTCCTTGGCGAAGCGGGTGAGTTTGGCCGCCGATTCGCGGACCTGGCTGACCGAGCCGGGCGCTGCCGTGAGCATCTCGGTCCAGATGGTCTGGATCGAATCGATGACCAGCACGCGCGGGCGGGCAACGGCGGCCTGTTCGAGGATGCGCTCGATGCAGGTTTCCGCCAGGGCGTGCAGCGGCGCCAGCGGCAGGTCGAGCCGCTGCGCACGGGACGCCACCTGGCCGAGCGATTCTTCGCCGGTGACATAGAGGCTGGGCAACACCGCGCCCAGCGTGCCGAGCATCTGCAGCAGCAGGGTGGACTTGCCGATGCCCGGGTCGCCGCCGATCAGCACCACCGACCCATCGACCAGGCCGCCACCCAGCACGCGGTCCAGCTCGCCGATGCCGGTGTTGGTACGCGCTTCGGCGGTGAGCAACACCTCGGTGAGCGGCGTGATCTGCGGGGCACCCGCGGCGCCACCGGCGTAGCCGCCGCGTCGCGCACCGGTCGACACCGCATTCGGCTTGGCCGGCTGGGTCACGAATTCCGACAGCACGTTCCATTCGCCGCATTCGGCGCACTGGCCCTGCCACTTGCTGTGTTCGGCGCCGCACTGGGTGCAGACGTAGGCGGTCTTGGCCTTGGCCATCGTCGATAGGTTCCAGGAAAGCAGGCGGGCTGTATAACGCACCCGCGTCGCACGGAGCGATACGGGGCCGTCGCGGTGGGCGTGGCGCGAAGGGGCTAGCCCTCGTCTTCCACGAAGAGTACGCGACGGGTCATGCCGCAGGTGAGGTCGTACGAGATGGTGCCTGCGGCGGCGGCCACCGTTTCCACCGGAAGGCCAGCGCCCCACAGGGTGACGCGGTCGCCGACACGGGCGTCGGGGACCCCGCGCAGGTCCAGCGTGATCAGGTCCATCGAGACCCGGCCGACCAGCGGGGCCAGCTGCCCATTCACCAGCACCGGCGTGCCTTGCGCCGCGCTGCGCGGATAGCCGTCGCCGTAGCCGATCGCCGCGACGCCCACGGCCATGTCTTCCGGGCATACGTAGGTGCCGTTGTAACCGACCCGCTCGCCCTTCGCGAGGTGGTTGATCGCGACGAGGCGGGTGGCCAGGGTCATCGCCGGGCGAAAACCGAAGTCGGCGCCACTGCGGCCTTCGACCACCGACAGGCCGTAGAGCAGACCGCCGGTGCGCACCCAGTCGCCTCGCGCGTCCGGCCAGCCGAGCACGGCAGCCGAGTTGGACAGCGCACGTGGGCCGTCCAGGCCTTGCGTCGCTTCGCGGAACCGGGCGATCTGCGCCGCGGTGTCCTGCCCTTCGAACTCTTCCGACGAGGCGAAGTGGGTCATCAGGCCGATCTCCGGCGCCACGGCGGGCATCGCCCGCAACAACGCATGCACCTCGCGCGCACGGCCCGGGGCGAAGCCCAGCCGGTGCATGCCGGTGTCGATCTTGATCCACGTGGTGAGCACGCCGCGAGCCGGATCGGCCTTCGCCAGCCACGGCAGCTGTGCATCGTGGTGGATCAGCGCCTCGAGCTTCAGCCGCTGCATCTCCGCGATGTCGGCCGGCGTGTCGGGACCCGACAGCACTACGATGCGCTGGCGATGCCCGGCCGCGCGCAGGCGCAGGCCATCAGCGATGGCGGCGACGGCGAAGGCTTCGGCATTGGCATCCAGGGCGCGCGCCACGCGCTCCAGGCCATGGCCGTAGGCATCGGCCTTGACCACGGCCATGACGCGCGCGCCGCCGGCCAGCTCGCGGACGCGGGCCAGGTTATGGCGCAGGGCGCCCATGTGGATGGTGGCGACAGTGGTACGACTCATGCTTTTTTTGTAGGAGCGCGCCCGCGCGCGATCCCCGTTCAAGGAAAGCCCCCAGTGTACCCGCCCCCCTCAGGCCCCCGCATGGCACGTTCATGGCAACCAGCGGCCCGCCACCCTCCTCTACAGCTCAGAACAAGCCTGCGACGAGAGATCTACCCTTCATCGCCGCCGCTGGCATCGAGCAGCCGTTCGTACTGCAAACAGGCGTAGTTCATGCGCAGCCAGCGCACACCAGGCGCCGGATTGCGGCGCAGCGCCTTGATCGCGCTGAAGCCGAGTTCACCCAGGCGGTCCTGCCAGCCATCGAGCGCCAGCGCATCGGCGGCGGCGACGCCCCGTTCGGCCCGGCTGCGCAGCCAGTCGCGGAAGCTGCGCAAGGGCCGCGGCAAGCCCGGCGACGGGGCCGCCGTCGCGGCATGGGCATGCCGGCGCGCGACGACGGGCTCGGCATCGGGCGCGGGATCGAAATACAGCGCATCCACGCTGGCACCGCGACCGCCGATGACGGCCAATGGCTGGGCCACCAGGCCTGTTCGGCTGGGATGGACCCGTGCGACCAGCCATGCACCATCGGGCCAGCCGGCCGCGGCCATGCGCTCCAAACGATCGATCGCATGCTGGGTCTGCGCGGCGTAGGCCAGTTCGATCCGCACTTCTGCGCCCGTCGTGTCGAACAACGGCCAGCTGAGCACCTGTCGCGTTTCATCGAAATGCAGTGCACCCGCCCGCGCCGGGGCAAGCACGCGCCACGCATCCATCGGGCGCGCTTCGGCGAGCAGGCTGGCATGTCCGCCCGAGGGCGCGAGGTCATCCCACGCGCTGACCGGCGCAAGCGACGCACGCAGCGTTTCCAGCCCGATCGGTTGCACGCTCGCCAGCGTCGATGGCGCCGCCGACAGCCGGCCCTGTGCGTTGATCTCCGCGTGGGTCAGCCGCAGTTGCTTGCCGGTGGCGACGGAGGGTGCGGCCAGGCCATTCCACGGACCCGGCTGGCGATAGCGTGCGATCGGGTCGAAGCCGCGCAAGGTCGCCGGCCGTGCGTCGGTACAGCCGTAGAAGCATCGGTCCGCGGGTGACCAGAACAGCAGCGTCAGGCCCACGTAACCCGTGCCCGTGCGCCATGCCGACGCGCCCATGCCGACCAGGTCGATCGGTGCGGATGCATCGTATCGCGTGCGCGCACGGCCCATCAGGGCGGCCGGTTCCGCCCCGCGTGCAAGCGCGGCGCCGAGCGCCTCGGCCAGCGCCGACGCGAGGGCCAGTTCGTCGAACAGGCGATGTTCGTCCGCACCCCCTGCGCGCTCGAGCAACAGCTCCACGTGGTCGGCAAGCCGGCGCAGCGACAACGCCAGCCGGGGGAAGTCGCAGGCCTGCGCCCACGTCGCAAGCGTGCTGAAACGTTGCTGCACGGCGTCCGAAAGATGGGCCAGGCCCAGTGCCAGGCATTCGGACGCCAGCGCCGACACGGCCGCGACGACGCGTTGCCGGCCGTCGTCGCGGGCCTCGCCGGCCGTCGTCGCCACGGCGTGGTCACGGCCGAGGTCGAGTGCGGCGGTGCGCGGTGCCTTCGCCTCCGGTGGATCGATCGCGACGCCACGTGAGCGACGGAACGCCAGCACGGCGGCGACGCGGTAGCGCGCCAGGTGCGAAGTCTGCACGTCGCAGACGAAACCATCGAGCCCACCGCCGACGAAGCGGAATGCCATGCGCGGCGTGCGGAAGGCCACGACCAGCTGGCGTCCGCTCTCGATGGTGACGCCGCGCTCCAAGTCGAGGTCGTCGACGAACTGCCACGCCTGGCGGTAACCGGGCTTGCCCGCGTGCGCCACCAGCGTCGCGATGGACAGGCCGAGCAGCTCGCTCTCAAGGCCCTCGCCGGCGACGGGCGGCACCGCATCGCCCTCCCCCGCCAGTGCGATGCCCGCGGCCAGCACGTGCTGGCAGACGCCAGTGGCGCGGCAATCGCACGATGCATGGGCGACGCCCCGCTCATCGAAGACCACGCGCTGCCCGCCGATGGCGACATCGATATGCGTACCGTCATCGACCACCGCACCCAGCACGCCGGATTCGAGGTCCTTGCGGGCACGACGCAACAGGCCACGATTGGCCAGCGCCGCCCACGCGTCGTCGTCGAAGCGGCGCAACTGGGCAACCAGCGTGTCGCGCAGCGTGCTCACGACACCACCTTGACCAGCCACTCGGCCAGTTTCTTCGGCGTCAGCGCGGCGATCTCCATGCCGCACGCCGCCAGTTGGCCGGCCATGTGGCGGTCGTACGATGGGTTGGCGTCGCCATCGAGCGACGCGAGGCCGAGCAGGCGAACGCGTGCCTCGGCCAGCTGTTTCACGACGCGGACCAGTTCGGAAGGCGGTCCGCCCTCGCAGAAGTCGGTAACCAGCGCGAGCACGGTGCGATGCGGGTTCTCGACCAGCGTCGCCGCGTACGCCACCGCGCCGGCGATGTTGGTGCCGCCGCCCAGTTGCACCCGCATCAGGGCCTCGACCGGATCGTCCACGGCATCGGTCAGGTCGACCACCTGGGTATCGAAGATCACCAGCTTCACCCGGAACGCCGGCAAGCCGGCGAGGATCCCCGCCATCACCGCACTGTGGATCACCGAATCGACCATGCTCCCGCTCTGGTCGACGCACAGGATGATGTCCCACGGCAGCCGGCGCACATTGCGCTCGAAGAAACGCGGCGTCTCGATCAGGAGCTTCTTCCGCTCCAGGTCGTAATGGCGAAGGTTGCGCTGGATGGTGCCCTTCGCATCGAAGTTCCGCGCGATAGCCATCGGCGAATGGCGCTGGCGATTGAGCCGCCCGGCCAGGGTGCGGCGAATCTCCGGCTCGAGCTTGCGCCGCAGCTCGTCCACCACCTGGCGCACGATGCGCCTGGCCATGGCCAGCACGTCGCCGGAGAGATGGCTGCGCAAGGTCAGCAGGGTGCGCAGCAGTTGCTGGTTGGGTTCCAGCTTCGCGAGCGTCTCCGGGTCGGTGACCAGTTCGGTCAGGCCGTAGCGGTCCAGGGCGTGCTTCTCGATCACTTCCACGGTGTCGCGCGGGAACAGCTCGCGCACTTCACGCAGCCAGTCGACGAGCACCACCTGCGACGCGTCCAGCGACCCGGGGCCTTCGCGCAGGCCGCGTCCGCGGTACTCGCGGCCGTAGAGGAAATCCAGCGCCGCATCCATCCGCCCGTGGCGCGCCTCGAAGCCTTCCCCGCCGGGCAGCGACGATGCCGCGTAACGGCCCAGTACCAGGCGCCAGCGATCGACCGTGCTCATGCGTCCACCCATGCGGCGAGGCCGTCGGCGACGAACACCTGCCGCAGCAGGGCGGATGCTTCCAGATGCTGCTGCACGTCGGCGGCACTGGCCTGGTATTCGGCGCGCAGGCGCGGTGCTTCGCCGCCGTGCAGCGTGGCGACCTGGCCAGCGACACGGTCGGTCTCGCGCGGGGTCAGTTCGGCGAAGGCGAGGCGCAACGCCGGCAACACGCCGACGAAGGCTGCTTCGTCCCACGCCGCCAGCGCGCGGTCGAGCGCGTGGATCACGCCCTCTTCCTGCCATGCGGCTTCGCGCGACGTGGCGAAGACACCGCGCAGGAAATCGACCGCCTGCTGGATCGGCAGCGCACCGAGCAGGTAGCCCTCGACGGCCACCGCGATCGCCGCGGCATCGATGTCCCCCGCGACATGCGCCAGTCCGGTGCAGGCGCCGCGCAGCAGGGCGTTGGGATGGGACTGGCGCAGCGCCGAAATCATCGCCGCATAGAGCGAGGCGTCCAGCGCGCGGCCCTGCGTACTGCCGAGCACCTCGCGCAGCTTCACCAGCGCGGCCACGGCGCCGCGGCCATCGCCGTCGACGCCCTCCAGCACGGTGCCGAGGTAAACCGCCCGCTCGTACGCGGCGGCCAGCACATCCGGCAGCGCCTCGACGTGTCGCGCTTCGAGCGGCTCGCTCGCCTCGAGCAAGAGGGCAAGCGTGCCGACGGCGGAGACCACGCCTTCGAAGGCGCCATCCGCACCGATCGCTTCGCGCAGCAGTCCGGTCGCGCGCGGCACGTGGTCGTGCAAACCGAGGACGCAGGCACGCGCCAGCATCGATGCGGCCTGGCGTGCATCGCCCGGCGCCTCGTCGCGCTGTCGCTGCAGGAGCACCGTGAAACGCGTGGCCGCCGCCAGCGGGACGGTGCCGCCATGCACCGATGCTTCGACGAGCGCCGCTTCGCTGGCGACGCCATAGGTGTATTCCCAGCTCTCCTGGATCCGCTCCAGCCCGGTGCCCCCGACGAAGTCGGGCCCGGCCGTGCGTACCGCGAACGGCACGTCCAACAGCACCAGCGCATGCAGCAGCCGGCTGGTGACCCGATGCTCGGGCCGGCGGTACAGGTCGAGCACGAGCCGGCGCGGCTGCACGTCGTCGATCTTCAGGCGCTGGCGGCGGGCGCGCCAGGCAAAGTCGCGCACCAGCGGCGGCGTGCCCGCCCCGGCGGGAACGCGCCCCACCCGATCGCCGGTGAGCTGGCGCCGTGCCGCGGCACGGACGAGGGCACCGTCGGCGTCGGCATCGCCCTTGATGAAGCAGCTGGTAATGGCATCCAGCAGGTCGTCGCGCACGGGCCCCACCCGCCCGCGCAGCGCGCACAGGCGCCGCATCTGCTCGTGTGCGGCGGCAAGCGCCGGCGTGGGCAGCACGATGCCGCGCTTCGTGCGCAGCTCGGCCGCGACGTCGAACAACAGGGCCAGGCCGGCCTCGTCGCGCATCCGTCCGTTCCCGTCGTCCTTGCCGCGGCGCTCCCACAGGTGTTGGTGCCAGCCGGGCGAGGTCATGCCGGAGGCATAGCCGTTGAGGCGATCGAGGCGCTCGAACGTATAGCGGATGAGCGCGGCTTCCTGCTCGTCCGCGGCAGGGCCTGCCACTGCCGGCCGCTGTACCGCGGCCTCGAGCAAGGCGGCGATGGCGGCCGCGTGGAACCCGCCGACCACGGCGAGCACCGGCCCATCGCCGGGCTTGCGCGCCGCGATCGCCTGCTGGATATGCCAGGCCATTTCCGCTTCGCGCGCGAGCGTCCCGTCGGCATGCAGGGACGCGGGCGTCGCATCGCGCCGGGACAGTTCGCAGTAGGCGACGACGGCGGCGACGTGCTCGTCGATGTCGCGCTGGCCGGCCGCGACTTCGAACAGGTGCTCCCACAACTCTTCATGGCTACGGCAACCGAGGCGCTCGGCGAGCAGGCGCAGGTGGTCGCTGTCGCGGAAGCGTCGCTCGTCGAGCAGGGATACGGCCTGCTCGCCTTCGCTACGTTCGAGCGCCTCCTGCTCGGCGAAATCCAGGTCGATGAAGCGTGCCGGGATGGCGCGCGCGGCGGCGTCGCGGATCGCCACGAGTTCGGGCGAGTAGTCGCAGAAGGGATAGTACGCAGCGCTACGCCGGGCGCCCTCTCCCTTGCCGTGGACGGCATACGTGTAGATCGCCAGGGGCATCGCCGCCTCGCCGTGGGCGAGCCACGGCAGCAAGGGCGTGAAGCTGCGCGGGCCTTCCACCAGCACCGCGCACGGCGTGACGGTCGCGAGCAGGCGTTCGAGCTGCAGGGCGCACGCCGGGCTATGGTGGCGCACGGGCCAGAGGATGCATGCCTCGGTCCGCAGCGTGGCCGCAACGGCGCGCAGCTGGTCGTCGTCGCCCAGCACGCGGGCTTAGCGTTCCAGCTCGCGGCGGGCGCCGAGCATCCGCCGCCACTGGCCGGCGTGTTCGGCGCGACGCTTCACCACCACGTCGAAGTAATGCCGCAGCTTGCCGCCATCTTCGGGGTTGTCCTTCAACACCGTGCCGATCAGCTGCCGGGCCACGTGCTCGCCACCGACGTCGCCATCGCCGAAATAATGCGCATCCAGCGCCGCGGCGTAACCCACGGCCACGGCCTCGGCCGACGACATCACCGCCGTCGGCTTGTCGATCACGGTGCCCTCGGCGGTCACGCCACTGCGCAGGTCATGGAACGCCGTCACCAGCAGCTCGACCACGTCCAGTTCCATCGTCGCATCCACCCCGCCCTGGCGCAGCAATGCCTCGGTCTGGTCGCGCACCAGCTGCAGCTCCATGCGCCGGTCATTGATCGGTCGCACGGTCTCGAAGTTGAAACGGCGCTTCAGCGCGCTGGACATTTCGTGCACGCCGCGGTCGCGCAGGTTGGCCGTGGCCAGCACGTTGAATCCCGGCGCCGCGTGCACGGTGGATTCGTCGCCGTCCAGCTCGGGCACGCGCAACACCTTGTCCGACATCAGGCCGATCAGGCTGTCCTGGATCTCGGGCTGCACACGGGTGATTTCTTCGAATCGACAGATCGTGCCGCCGCGCATGGCGTTGTACATCGGGCCACGGACAAGGGCCCGCACCGAGGGACCTTCCGCCAGCAGCAGCGCGTAGTTCCACGAATAGGTCACCTGGTCTTCGGTGGTACCCGCCGTCCCCTGCACCGTATGCGACGCATCGCCGGAAATCGCCGCGGCGAACAGCTCCGACAGCATCGATTTCGCCGTGCCGGGTTCGCCGACCAGCAGCAGGCCGCGGTTGCTCATCAGCGTCACCACGCAGCGGTCGACCAGCGCATCGTCGCCGTGGAACTTGCGCCGGATCCCGAGCTTCGCGTCGCCGATGACGAAGGCACGCACGGCGCGTGGCGACAGACGCCAGCCCGGGGGCCGGGCACCCCTGTCGCCGTCGGCCAGGCGCAGCAGCTCATCGGCATAGGTCAGCGTCGCGGGCGCACGCAGCATCGGCATCGTCGGGGACGTCATCAGGGCTTTTCCATCCAGGTGACCTTGCGCCAGTCGTCGCGGTAACCGGTACCGTCGTCGGCGAGCGTGCGGAAGAGTTCGAAACAGTAGCTGTACAGCGCCGGCGGCATCGCGTGCACATCGAGCGCGCCGACGGGATGGCCGCGGCCATCGTGGCGCGACACGCTCATCGAAACCAGCGTGACCTCCACGTCACCCTCGTCGGGGCCGTGGTCGGTCGCCCTCACCTGCACGATGTAGTGCGTCCCGGGCAGCAGCTTGTGGAAGTGCGCCGAGGTGTCATGGCCGTAAGTAGCCAGGCGGCGAAAGCCCAGCGCGGACATCCGGCTGCGCAGGGCCCACGCGCCCACCATGTGGCCGCTGAAGTCATCCATGCAGAACCGATCCGGCATGTCGGCGCGTGGCGCGTGCAAGGGCTGGCCGAGCTGGGGCCATGCCGGCTGCACCGCGTAGTCCGCCAGGTGGGCCTGCCACTGGGTGACACCGGCTTCGCCGAGCAACGCATCGGTCGCGACCATGATGCGCGCGTCCGCTGGCAGCAGCACCGCGTTATCGTCCGCATCCGTCAGCGTGCCGTCGCCCAGCGGGCGGAACGGCAGCGTGGCACCGCCGGGACCGACCGCGGCCCAGACGATCCGTCGCGCCAGGTGGCGCAGCACGGCATGCCGATGGATCAGCGCGTCCCATTCGGCGCAGGACCAGTCGCGCCCCGTCCATGTCGATGCGCGCAGGCGCGCCGCCTGCAGCGAGGCGACCTGCCCGAGCATCTCGCGGATGACCTTGAGCGAACGCTTCGCATCCTTCACCGCCTCGGCATCGTCGTCCACGCGTGCCGCCGGCATCGCCTTCAGCACCTTGCCGTCGCTGTTGCGCAGGACGATGCCGAGACCGGGCGTCAGCTCGGCCACGACGTGGCGTGGACCGTAGGAAAACTCCTGGCGCCCGTCGTCGTCGAAACCGGCCGTCGGCACCGAGCGATCGGCGAGCTCCTCCACCGTCCAGCCCTGCCGTTCGGCGAGCGCATCGGCCAGTTCGGCGGCCCTGGCCTGCACGCGCGGCGCGCCGGTCTGCGTGCCGATCGACAACAGCAGCTGGAGTGCCGGCGCCTCGGGCACCTGGGCAAGCACCGACAGGAGGTGCGGCATGATGGTCTTGCGCGGCCGGTGGTAGCGCTTCATGTATCGCGCCAGCGGCATGGCGATCGACCCATCAGCACAGGCGCCGACCAGGGCGAACAGCCCCTTGCTGGCGGCGGTGTGCTCGGGCAGGCGTCGCCGGTATGCGGCGTAGGCCTGTCGATGGTTCGCCTCGAGCGTCTCGGCCGGCGTGTTCGGCCGGGCGGCCTTGCGCTCCGCGACGCGTTGGTCGGCCCAGGCCAGCGCTTCATCGTGCGACGGCGTCCGTGTGTCTTCGACGATCCAGCCTTCCATGATGAAGCGGGCAAACGCAGCGCGGCCGGCGGGATCGAACCCGGCGCAGAAGTAGCGCAGCGCGGCGTCGGGCTCGGTCTTCCTGCGCTTCAGGGCCTGCACCATCAGCCAGCGCAGCGTATCCGGCGGCACGGCGTCACCGGTGTCTTCCCAGCGCACGGCCGGCAGCAGGTCGTAGCGGAAGAAGCCGATGTCTTTCGGTACGCCGCGGGCGAGGCCACGCTTCGCATCGGCCGCAAGCGCATCGCGATCCACGTAGCGGTCGATCGATGCGCCCAGCGCGACCAGGGCGTCGAGCATCGCGCCGCGCTGCAGGTCGAGCGTCTCGCTGGCCAGGGCAGCGTGCAGCGGCCCGACGGCAGCGTCCGCATCGCCGAGCTTGCCAAGCCAGCGCGCCGCCATGAGGCGCTTGTCCGGCTGGGCGTGGGCCAGCCCCCCTAGTGCCAGCGCGACCGCGCCGGGCCGGGTCGCACGCAGGCCTTGTGCATGTTCGCGCACGATCGGTTGCGAGGCGAAGCAGAGGTCGTCGGCGACCGCCTGCAACACGGGATCGAAGACCGGCACGCGGTAGACGAAGCTGATCGCGTCGGTGCGCCGCATGTGCAATTCGTCGGAGGTGCGATAGACCATCGCCGCAAGGAACGGCACCTGGGTTTCCAGGTAGGGAACGACGGCCTCGTCGGGCCAGTCACGAGCGAATTCGTTGCGCAGGGCGAAGCCCGTGCCGACCAGGCCGGGCACGACGTACTCCGCGCCCAGGCTGACGTCGTCGCACGCGGGCGCCACGTCGAGCAGGGAATGGACCGCGCCGCGCTCCCGCAACACCTCGAACGCCGCGCCGAGCCCGGCCGGGAAGTGCAGGATGGCCATCGTGCGTGGCAGGTCGAGCAATTCGTGGAGCCGGACGACATCGACGATCGACACGCCGGGCTCCGCGGCATACGCCACCAGGGCGTCCTTCATGTGCCAATGCACGCCGCCGTGGCGACCGGTCCGCGCGGCGATCGCCACGCCCGGGCCTTCCTGCAGCGGCCAGCGGCCCACCGCATCCTTCAATGCCTGCACCTCGGCGGCCAGCAGGCGCGGCCTGGGCACCGACGGCGAGGGCACGTACGACGGGTGTCGTTCGCACCAATCGGCCTCGCGCGCACGGGCCTCGGCATCGAGCCGTTCGGCACCGGCGGCCACGGCAGCGGCGAAGCGGTCGATGCGTGCCGCGCCCTCGGCGTCGAGTGGGCGCGACCAGTCCGCGCGCGGGGCGGCTGTCGCCACGGTCTCTTCCATGACACTCATGCCATCACCTCAGTATTCGCTCTTCTTTTTCCAGTCCGCGTCGTAACCGGGGCCATCGGCCGCCGCCAGGCGCAGGTCGTTGTAGCACTCCGACAGCAGGATGGCGGGCACCTGGCCCAGCGACATCTCGGCGGCCGGGGCGTTCTCGGCGGGAACATGGGTGAACGACAACGCCTCGAAGGCTACGGTGCGGTTCGTCTCCGGCAACGGGTTACCGGTGAAATGGATGTGCGCCGTGATGTTCAGCGTGGGGAACCGCTTCACGTAGGTGCTGAACCAGCCACCGTCTTCCGTGGGCCCACGCACGTAACCCAGCTTGCTCATGCGGCCACGCAGCGGGAAGGTTTCGGTGAGGTGTCCTTCGAAATCCTTGATCGACGTCGCGCCACGGTTCGCCGCGTCCAGTCGATACGAGCCCTTGCCGAACTGCTGGAACAGGGGCGCCACCTCGTAATCGGCGAAGTGCGCCGACCAGGCATCGACCACGTCCGCCGCCAGCAGCGAGTCATGCGCGATGCGTACGCGGGCCTCGTCGTCGAGCGTCACGGCCTCGTCGTCCACGTCGGTCAGCGTGCCATCATCGAGCGGACGGAACACGCGAGCGACCGCGCCGTCGACGATCTCGGTCCACGCCAGGCGACGGATGAGCTGGCCCATCACGGCATGGCGGTTGAAATAACGATCCCAGTCGGCGAAGCGCCACTCGCGTTCCGTGCAAAGGGCTTCGTAAAGGCGCTCGGACTGCAGGTCGACCACCGACTTCAACGACTTCTTCGCGGCAGCCCAGCTTTGCTTGCTCGCCTTGACCTGCTCGGCGTCGTCGTCCTGGCGTGGGTTAGGCAACGACTTGATGACCTTGCCGTCCGGGCTGCGCAGTTCCAGCTGCAGGCCGGCCAGCAGGCGTGCCACGAACACGCGCTCGCCGTAGGAAAGCTCGAGGTTGCCCTCTTCGTCGAAGCCGGCGGTCGGGACGGTGCGGTCGGCGAGTTCGTCGAGCGTCCAGTCATTGCGATCAGCCAGCGCGCGTGCCTGGCGCGAGGCTTCTTCCTGGAAGCTCTTGGTCCGGAAGCGGCTGCCGATGGAGAGCATCAGCTGGATGGCGGACGGGTGCTCGATCCACGCCAGCATGGCGATCAGCGACTTGCCCTGTGACGCACGCGTTCCGTAGTACTCCTTGAGATAGCGTCCCGCCGAATCGGCGGCGTTGCCACCCGCACAGGCCGCGGCCACCGCCAGCATGCCTTTGCTCGACGCGGCGGAACCCCTGGGTTCGCGCATGGCCGCGGGCAACATCGCCGTGTAGATCTCCTGTTCGGTCTTGCCGGCGAAGCGGTGCTCCTGGGCGTGTTGCGGGTATTGCTTGAGGAAGGCCGCCGTCTGCCGCGCCGAGTTCGCCGCGCGCCGCATCGCTACATCGGCATCGATCGGCCGCAGGTCTTCGGCGATCCACGCGTCGAGGACGAACTGGCCGAAACGTTCGCGATCGCGTGGCTCGAACATCGCGCAGTATTTGCGCAGCACCGCGTTGGGTTCCGGGGTTTTCTGCTTCACCGCCTGGGCGATCATCCAGCGCAGCACGTCGGCCGGCACGGCGTCGCCGGTGTCGGCCCAGCGTACGGCGGGGATCGCGTCCCAGGGGAAGGCATCGAGATCCTTCGGCAAGCCCTTGGCCAGCGATTTCGCCGCCTCGCTTGCGAGCGCATCGCGATTGAGGAAACGTTCGACCGGTTCGCCCAGCACCTGCAAGGCATCGAGCATGGCGCCCTTGGCGACGTCGTGCTTCTCGCGCGCCACCGCCGTGGCAAGCGGCGCGATCGCCGGCGCATGGCGCAGGCGGCCGAGCCAGGTCGCCGCCACCGCGCGCACCTCGGCCTTGCCGTCGGACAGCGCCGCGATGATCCGGATTTCCTTGTCCGGCAGGTTGCCCAGGGCATCCTGCGCGAGCAGGCGGTCGGCCTTCGCCGTCCCCAGCGCCACTTCGTACAGGGTGTTCACGATCAGTGCCGGCGTGACCGGCAACGTGGCCAGTGCGCGGTACAGCGGCGGCCGGCGGAACCAATAGCCGTTGGCGTCGCGCGGTGCGTTGCGCAGGAAGTCCGCCGCGGCGTGCAGGTGCCTTGCCATGTACGGCCACACGGCCTCGGCCGGCCATTCGGTAGCGAACGGCGACCACGACGCGATGTTGCGCAGAAGGCCTTCCGCAGGCGCGCCGAAGGCCTCGCCCATCACCGCGATCTCGAGCAGGCCGGGGCGCCCCGAGTGCCGCTGCATGGCGTTGAAGGCGGCCTGTGCGCCGTGGTCGAGCGTGCCGTTGGCACCCGCTGCGCTGCCGAAGAAGGCGAAGATCCGATAGATCTCGGCCGGTGTGACGCCGTCCCAGGTCGCGTACGCGTTGAGCTGCAGGTTGAGCTGGGCCATGCCCTGGCGGCCACCGCGATCATGCGGTTCCGACGGGACCGGCGGCTGGCGGAACGCCTGCTTCAGCGCGGCGACCTGCTTCGGGGCGAACAACGGCTCCTGCCACGGCTTCCAGCTCACCTTCTGCCCGGCCGTCGACTTCTGGTAGTAGTCCATGCGCTGCCGGTTACCGGCGTCGATCCGCGCGTTGACCTCGGCAAACAGGCGGTCGATGCGCGCGTCGACACCCGGCGGGCACGACCAGTCGATCACCGGCACCTCGACTGCGAAGGCATCGGGCATGTCCACGCTGCCGGCCCCGCTGGCCCACTCGTCCAGCAGCGCGCGCACCGACGCGGCCTTGTCGGCGCCGGCCAGTTCGCGCAGCTCGTCGCGACGCGCTTCGTCGCCCTCGCCGATCATCCACAGCAGGCGCAGGGCGAACGCGCGGTTGTCGGGCTTGCCGCCGCGTGCGATGGCAAGCAGCGGTTCGATGATCGCCGTGCCGGCGCGAACGGCAAGCGGCTGCGCCGCGCTGCGCAGGGCGCGGGACGGCGCGGTGGCCCACTCGGCCAGGATGCCGGCCAGCGCTTCGGACGCACGGGCGTCGCCCTTGTCGAGCAGCCCGATCATGTGTGCCCGCTGGTCCGGATCGCTCGAGGACATCAGCGGGCGCAGTCGCTCGGCATGGCGCACGAGGGCATCCGCATAGCCGCCAAGGGCGACCACGGCCAGGGCCCGGTAGCGGTGCATGCCCCAGCGGCCCACCGGCATGGAAAAGGTGGCGACGAGCAGGGTTCCCGGCGGCTGCCCGGCCGCGACCGCCATGGCGTCGAGCAGGTCGTGGGTCAGGGCGCTCGGTGATGCGAAGCGTTCGCTGAACTGGTTCAGTGCGCAGCCGCAGGCGTGGGCCACGAGCAGCTCGGTCCAGTGGCTGTGGTCGGGCATGTCCAGCATGAAAGGCGTCTGGCCACCGCGCTGGCGGCTCGGCTGGATCACGCTGGCTTCCAGCACGCGCGCCCAGCGCAGCATCGTCTCGGCCGGGGCGTCCACCGTGGCGTACAGGGCGCGGGCCGCCTCGAGCGTGGCCTGCTCCGGGCCGCCGCCCATGGTCATGCCGGTGAACTGGCCGCGCAGGGTGCCCAGCGCATTGCCCACCGCGCCATCGGCGGCCAGCCGGTCGAGCAGCGAGGGATCCTTGCCCTCGGCAACGAAGGCCGCGATCGCCGCCGCGGTGTCGCGCGCCAGCGGATCGTTGGGCTGCCGTTCGCGAGCCGAGAGCCACGCCGTGAGCGCGCGCAGCCACACGCCGTTCTCCTGTTCGACCGCGGACGCGGACGCGCCGCCACCGCCCAGGACCTTGCCAATCCATTTCAGCACAGCCAACCCCTGTACGAAGCCTCGGAAGACCTCACCCCGGCGCCAACGATAGCCGAATCAGATGTCAAAAACTGCGACAGGCGCGCTCCCCGCATCGCGCGAGGCGCACGCCTGCCGCCCTTTACTTCGCGGCGGATGCGTTGGCGGCAAGGCCACCGAGTTCGTCCACGAGCTTCGTATAGGCGTCGAGGTAGGCCATGGTGATGACCTGGCCCTGGGTGGTGTTCGCGTAGGCACCCACGGCCGCGCGCCCTTCCGCTTCCGAGCCCCAAAGGCCACCACTGGCGCCGAAGCCCAGGTCGTTCTTTTCGCCATGCCCCTCGGTCAGCGCGACTTGCTCCGACGAGCGCACGTCGGTGATCGTGAGCGTGACGTCCGCGGTCTTCGAGCTCAGCTTGACGTTGCTTGCCAGGCGCCCGGCCTGGCCGCCGAGCAGGCCGCCGAGCATTGCACCAACGCCAGCGCCACCGGCATCGCGGTTGCTCGAAACGAGGTCGGGCACCAGCACATAGTCGGCGGCCTTGACCTGGCCCTTGCCGACGTTCGAGCCACCGCGCAGTTCGCCGTTCGCGGATAGCGAGCGCTCATGCATGGCGGCGCCCATGCCCATGCCGCGGTCGACCAGCGTGAAGCAGCCGGACTTCGCCACGAAAACCTTGATGAGCTTGGTCGGCGACGGAAGTTGCTGGCCGGTCCACCAGTGCACGCCGCCCTCCGGCTCAACGACGGAGAGGCTGCCGAGCTTCTTGCCGCACTTGGGGATGGCAGCGACCTTCGCCTCGTGATCGCGCTGGGCTTTCGCCACCAGTGGATTGGCCGCGTTACATGCGCTTAATGCAAAAGTCGCCACAAGGGCCACGACGACGGTCGCCGCGGTCTGGCTGAAGCGTTCCATGAGTTAATCCTGTCCATGCGCGCCCGGGGAAAGAAACCTGACCGTGGTGCGGGCGCGTGGACGGACAGGCTGTCGCGAGACCCGCAAATGCTAGCGAGCCCCGCGCATGGACTGGATTAGGAGTAGTCCTAAAAGTGGGGACGAATTGCGTCAGGCGCTTATCGCGCGCAGGCGCGCTCCTACAGGGGACTCGCCAGGGTGGCGTCGATGGCCTTTTGCGCCAGGGGGGCCATCACGCGGTAGCCGGCGGCGTTGGGATGCAGGCCGTCGTCGCTGAGGTCGGCGCGCAGCTGGCCCTTCGAGTCGACGGTGGCCGCGAAGTAGTCGATGTAACCGAGATGCTCGCGCGCGGTGTAATCCTTGATCCAGCGGTTCAGCGCGCTGATCGTGGCCGGCGGACGTCGCTGGCTGGACGTCGCATCGACGTAGTCGCTGATCGGCAGCAGGTTGGCGATGACCACGTGGATACCGTGCGCCTTCGCCAGCTCGCTCATCGTCATCAGGTTGTCTTCGATCATCTGCAGCGACGAGGCGCCGGTGTTCCCGGCAATGTCGTTGGTGCCGGCGAGGATCACCACCACCGTCGGCTTCAGCGCGATCACGTCCGCGCGGAAACGCACCAGCATCTGCGGCGTGGTCTGCCCACTGATGCCGCGGTTGATGTAACCCTTGCCGGGGAAGAATTCGCCGACCGGGCGGCCCCAGAAGTCCGTGATTGAATCACCCATGAAGATGACCCGCTTCTCGCCCGGCTTCAGCGGCGGATACGTGGCGTTGTCCTTCGCGAAGCGCGCGAGCAATGGCCAGTCGTTGAGCCGCTGCTCGATGTCGGCACGCTGGTCGGCGCTGGGATGGTCGGGAAGCAGGATGCGCGTTTGCGCGGGCGCCGCCAGCGCGACGGCACAGAGTGCGAGGCCGAACAGGAACCGATACGACATCTGCGAATCCCTCCTAGGGCTTGCGGCGGCGTGCGCGCAGGAACAAAACGCTGACGGCCACGGCGGCGACGATGCCGAACCAGCCGACCATCGAGGTGAGGCTGTAACGGAGGTTGTCGATGCCCATGCCGAGGAAAACCAGGATCATCAGGAGGGTGAGCGCCGGCTGCATCCTGTAGACCGGCAGGTTGCGCGAACTGGCCAGCTGCACCTGGCTGATGCGGTCGGCGATCGGCAGGCACGCTTCCGAACATGCCACGCCCAGCGTCACCGGCCGCGCACAGGCGGCGCACGTGCCTTTCAGGCAGCTACGGCAGACCGCCACGGCTTCCGCCTCATGATGGACAAAACAACGCATGGATTCCCTCCCCAGGCCCCCTTGGCCGTCCCGGGATGGTCGGGGAATTCGGCGGATCGCGCAATGGAAACCGGTCACGTTACGATGCGCCGATGACCCGCGTCCTTTTCCTCTGTGGCAAGAACCGCCTGCGCAGCCCGACGGCCGAGCAGGTTTTTTCCGCGTGGCCCGGCATCGAAACGGACTCTGCCGGGGTCAATCGCGACGCCGACGTGCCCGTCAGCATGGAGCAGGTTCGCTGGGCCGAGCTGATCGTGGTGATGGAGAAAGCCCACCTCGCGAAGTTGCGCCGGGGATTCAAGGCGGGACTGGGCAAGGCGCGCGTGGTTTGCGTCGACATCCCCGATGACTACGGGTTCATGCAGGACGAGTTGGTAGCGTTGCTGGAGGCGCGCGTGGGGCCGCTACTGACGGGGCGGTCCTGAAGGAATTTGGATAGGTCGATGGTGGTGGCGCGGGTCGTCAATGATGGACCAGCGCCGGATCATCGATGGGATCGTCGAGTAGCACCCGCCGGTCTTCCTCGTAGCGATGGCTGACTCGCCATGGCGCCTCCCTGCCCTGCCTGGGTAGCCGGGCTTCGCCGCGCTCGACGTAGCCCGCGTGGAGCGAATCCATGATGCACGTCGCCAGCGCCTGGCCGCGAGGCGCCTGCGGCATGACGACATGGACGTCGCGCTGCTTCATCCAGGCCAGCAGGCGGCAGACGTATTGCGCGGCGAGGTCGACCTTCAGGGTCCATGACGCGTTGATGTAACCGAACAACACGGCTGCGTTCGGAATGCCTTCGAGCAAGACGCCTTTGTAGGTCAACAGCGTGCCGGGATCGCGCGCGGCGCCGTCGACATCGAGGGTCATGCCGCCCAGCACCTGCAGGTGGAATCCGGTGGCGGCGACCACGACGTCGGCATCGATCGTGGCGCCGGACGCCAGCCGCAGGCCGGTCGGGGTGAAGCTCGCCACAGTGTCGGTCCACACCGACGCCTTGCCGTCTCGCAACGCGTGGAACAGGTCATGGTCCGGTATCACGCAGAGGCGCTGTTCCCACGGGTTATAGGTGGGCGTGAAGTCGGCCAGCGACGCGGCGCCCTCCAGCTGATGACGCACGCCGGCCAGCAGCAGCGAACGCACGCGGCGTGGCCAGCGCATCGCAGCACGGTAGAGCAGGCGTTGCAGCGCGATGTTGCGCCGTCGTGCGAGCGCGTAGACGAGCTTCGCGGGCAGCACATGCAATAACGCCGCGGATATCGCGTCGCGCGATGGCAGCGACATCACGTAGCCCGGCGAACGCTGCAACATGGTGACGTGCGCCGCCGTGCGTGCAAGTGCAGGCACCAGCGTGATCGCCGTCGCCCCACTTCCGATGACGACCACGCGCTTGTCCGCCACGTCCAGGTCGTGCGGCCAGTGCTGTGGATGGACGAAGCGCCCCTGGAAGGTCTCGACTCCATCGAACGCGGGGACGTAGCCTTCGTCATAGGCGTAGTACCCCGTGCAGCCGACGAGGAAGCTGGCGGTGAGATGGTGTTCGGTGCCGGCATCGTCGACGGCAGTCACGGTCCACGTGGACGTAGCCGACGACCACGACGCATGCGTGGTGCGCATGCCGAAACGAATCTTCGGCTCGATCCCGTGCTCGCGTGCCGTCGCCTCGATGTAGGCGAGGATGGAGGGACCATCGGCCAGCACTTTCAGTTCGTGCCAGGGCCGGAAACCGAAGCCGAAGGTGAACATGTCGGAGTCCGAGCGGACTCCGGGATAGCGGAACAGATCCCAGGTGCCGCCGAGGGCGTGGCGGCGCTCGAGGATGGCGACGCTTTTACCCGGGCACGCCGATGCCAGCCTGCAGGCCATGCCGATGCCGGAAAGGCCTGCGCCGATGATCAGGACATCGTGGTGGTCGGTGTGCATGCGCAACCCCCGTCGTCAGGACGGAGGTTACGCCGATCATTCGAAGCTGCCCACGTAGGAATCCGGGGTCCAGTTCTCGAATTTGGTGTAATGACCGAGGAAAGCCAGTTTCACGGTGTCGGTCGGGCCGTTTCGCTGCTTGCCGATGATGATCTCGGCCAGGCCCTTATCCGGCGACTCCTTGTTGTAGTAGTCGTCGCGGTAGATGAACATGATTACGTCCGCATCCTGCTCGATAGCGCCGGATTCGCGAAGATCGGACATCATCGGGCGCTTGTCGGCGCGCTGCTCCAGTGAGCGGTTCAACTGCGACAGCGCGATCACCGGCACGTTGAGTTCCTTGGCCAGCGCCTTCAGGCCACGCGAGATCTCGGAGATTTCCGTCGCGCGGTTTTCCTTGTTGCCCGGCACCTGCATCAGCTGCAGGTAGTCGATCACGATCAGGCCAAGGCCATGCTCGCGTTGCAGGCGGCGCGAACGCGAACGCATTTCCACCGGCGACATCGCGGGGGTGTCGTCGATGAAGATCTTCGCGTCGGACAGCATGGTGATGGCCGACGTGACGCGCGGCCAGTCTTCCTCGGCAAGGTCGCCGTTACGCAGGTGCTGCGCATGGATGCGGCCCAGCGAGGAAATCAGTCGGAACGCCAGCTGGGAGGCGGACATTTCCATCGAGAACACGGCCACCGCTTTCTTCGCACGCATGGCGGCGGCTTCGGCCAGGTTCAGCGCGAACGCCGTCTTGCCCATCGAGGGACGCGCCGCGACGATGATCAGGTCGGACGGCTGCAGGCCCGCGGTGAGCTCGTCCAGGTCGGTGAAACCGGTGGACAGGCCGGTGAGCTGGCCACGGTTCTCGTAGCGCTCGGTGAGCATGCGGAACGCGTCGCTTACCGCCTCGCGCATGGACACGATGTCTTTCTTGCCGCGCGCGCCGGATTCCGCGATGCGGAACACGCGCTGCTCGGCCATTTCCATCACTTCCTGGACGCTCTTGCCCTCGGGGCGGAAGCCGTCTTCGGTGATGGCCGTGCCCGCATCGATCAGCTGGCGAAGCACGGATTTCTCGCGAACGATGTCGCCATAGGCCGCGATGTTCGCGGCGCTGGGCGTGGCGTTGGCCAGTTCGATCAGGTAGGTCGCGCCACCGACCATTTCATCCATCTCGTTGGACGCGAACCACTCGCCCAGCGTGATGGCATCGCAGGGCAGGCCCTTGCCGGCGAGTTCGTTGATCGCCCGCCAGATCATCCGGTGATCCTTGCGGTAGAAATCCTCGTCCGTGAGCTTGTCCGCGACCTTGTCCAGCGCGTCGGGCGAAAGCATCAGGCCGCCCAGCACCGCCTGCTCCGCCTCGATGGAATTGGGCGGTACGCGAAGGGCGTCGATGGCGGAAGGCTCGCGTCGGCGGCGCTCACCGCGCTCGCCGCGCCCGCCCCGCTCGCCGCGGTCGGGATTGAAGGACATGGATTACCTCGTCATGCATTCGGCGCTGACCCGGGCCCGGGTCGCCGTCTGGCCATGATACGCGCCCGGGTCTCAGGCGTTGAGAGGATAAGTCTGTGGATAACTTGTGGGAAACCTTCCGGTTCAGTCGGGTGCGCGACCAAAACGGTACTCGGCGATGAGCCATAGCTTGCGCTCGTCGACGCCGTGACTGCTGGCGCGGTAGTCGCCGTACTGCATCTCGAGGGACAGGCCCTTCGCCACGTTGACCTGCACGCCGGCATCCAGTTCGTTGCCGAGCATGGCCGCGGCGGCGCCCCGCACCGGCTCGAAATGGCGATACGTGACCTGCCAGGTGAGCTTGCGCCCCGCCTCGACCGTGCCATATAGGCCCGCATAGCGCTCCTGGAGCCCGTCCTTCGGAATCCTGAAGGCGACGACCCAGCCGTTGAAGGCACGGGCCGCGCCGTAGGCGACGTTGAACGCGTGGCGACCATCGCCGTCCAGCCGTTCGTCGCCGACGCGCACGGCAATGGGCGCGATGCCGTAACTCGCTTCCAGCAGGTGGTAGCCGAGGCTGAAACGCCCGGGGTTGTTGGCGTAATCGTGCTGTCGCGCCCATTCCGCCGTCCAGCCGAGCGTGGTGCCAGCGGGGCCCACGGCCTGCTTGCCGGTCCACCGGGCGCCAGCCGTGCGCACGGAGTTCACTGACGAGGTGTCGTTGCGAACGAAGTAGCCGTAGGCGGTGAGCTTGCCTACGGGCAAGGCCTGGTCGGCATGCAGCAGGTGCGCATCGAGCTTCCAGCGCCGCTGGTCGCGGTCATGGAAGTCGGCGCCCAGCGTCCGGTTGACCCGGCCCAGCCAGTGATAGCCCAGCTCACCGCCCTTCCACGCCTTCCACGAGGCGGACACGCCATCGAAGGACTGCAGGTTCTGCCGCCACGGGTTGTTGCTGAAGAAACGCCCGTTATCCAGCCGCACGAACTGGCGGCCCACGCGAAACGACACAGCGTCGTCGCGATAACCGACCCATGCATTGCTCAGGTTGGTCGACGCGGGATCGGGCTCGGCCGGATAGGGCGTGCGCCAGCCCGAGCCATCGTCGTATTGCGAGCCGAACAGCGACCAGGTGCGCAGGCCTTCGGCGTACGCGGTCCAGCCGCTGCCAAAGTCGAAGTGGTAACCGAGCCGCGCCCGCAACGTATTCGCATGCCCCCGCCGCGGCTTCCCGTCCGAATGCAGGTTGCTGTAGCGGTAACGCGTCTCGACATAAATCCGCTCATCCAGCGGGACTTCCGTCGCACCCACGCCCGCCGAACCCAACACGCCACCCGCCAGGCCTATGCAAGGCCGCCACCACCACTTCGTCATCGCCAACCCGATCCTGCTTTTTTCATGCGACCGTCGAATGTAGGAGACGACACACGCCCGGCCAACCCACACCACCGCAAGCCGCATGGCCATTGGCCCCGAGACCGCCACCCCCCGCCCCCACCCCACCACCCCCTGAGAAATGTAGGAGCGCGCCTGCGCGCGATTGGCGCCCCTCGATCCCGAATCTCCCCGCAGCGCTCGTACGTGGTCGCAGGAAGAGCCCTCGGCGCCTACCCTCGCTGCTCAGACAGCGTTCTGGCGTGCGACAGGGAGGGGCTGCTCCGCAGCCCGTTTATCTATGGGCCTACGGCCGCGCACCGGGTGCCGGGCGGAGGTTCTTGATTCGGCATCCTGCCTCAACAAGAACGGCCGGCCATCGTGGCCGGCCCCGTTCGGGCTTCTTCCGCCCGGCCCCCTCGCCGCCACGAACTCGCCTCGAGGGTAGGCGCCGAGGGCTCTTCTTCCACCATGTCGCAAGCTGGGTTGGACGGCGGCGGCATCGCCATCCCCGACGCAACGGCGGCTTTTGTAGGAGCGCGCCTGCGCGCGTATGGGATTGTCTGAACCCATCAAATGTCAGAGCCCACGACCACCATCGCGGTGTTCGTCGAGTGCGTTCGCATGAATCGGTGAATCAGGTTCCAGCATCCCCGCCCTGTTGGTTTTCGCGCGCAGGCGCGCTCCTACAACAACATTGCAGCGTTGGGCCAAGCCCCAGACCGGTTTCCCGCATGTCGCGCGCTGCCTGCAAGAACAGCCCTCGGCGCCCACCCTCGAGGCGAGTTCCGCACAAGTGAGCGGCCGTAGGCCGATAAGTACATGGGCCGCGGCTGCGGCCACCCTTGTCGAGCGCGGAGGACCTGTCTGAGCAGCGAGGGTGGGCGCCGAGGGCTGGTCCTGCGACCACGCCCGAGCGCCGCAGGGTGTACGCGACCACGCCCGAGCGCCGCGCGGCACGCAAAAAAAAACGGGCGCCACAAGGGCGCCCGTCTTCTGATCCAGCGGGTGATCGGTGCTTACGCGCCGATGACCTTGACCTTGACCGTCTGCTGCACGTCGGCGTGGAGGCTGATGACAACCTCGAAATCGCCCGTGTTGCGGAACGGGCCTTCGCCCTGGATCACTTCGCTCTTGTCGACGGCATAGCCGTCGGCGGTCAGCTTGTCGGCGATGTCACGCGGGGTGACCGAACCGAACAGCTTGCCTTCCGGCGAAGCGTTGACTTCGATGGTGATCTCGACGCCGTCAAGCTTGGCGGCACGCGCCTCGGCACCGGACAGCTGGTCCTTTGCCTTGGCTTCGTACTCGGCGCGACGCGCTTCGAACGCAGCGATGTTGGCGGCGTTGGCACGAGCAGCCTTGCCGGTCGGGAGGAGGAAGTTACGACCGTAACCCGGCTTGACGTTGACCTTGTCGCCGAGGTTACCGAGGTTCTTCACCTTCTCAAGAAGAATGAGTTCCATGGGATATTCCTTTTCGTTAGCACGGGTGTGGCCCGCGCAGCCAGGACGGTTGTCCGAAAGTTGCCTGAGATGGAAAGCCCTCCCCCTTGCAGGAGAGGGCTAGCCGGATCAGACGTCGTGGTTGTCCGTGTACGGCAGCAGCGACAGGAAGCGGGCGCGCTTGATAGCGGTCGCCAGCTGGCGCTGGTAACGCGCCTTGGTGCCGGTGATGCGGCTCGGAACGATCTTGCCGTTCTCGGTCACGTACTGACGCAGGGTGTTGAGATCCTTGTAATCGATCTCCTTCACGCCTTCAGCGGTGAAGCGGCAGAACTTACGGCGGCGGAAAAACTTAGACATGGCTGTATTCCCCGATTAATCGTCGCTGTCGCGGTCGCTGTCGCTGTCGCGAGCGCCGCGGTCGTCGTTGTCGTCGTCACGGCGACGCGAACCCTTCTGCTCATCCTTTTCCTTGCTCTTCAGGATGAACGACGGCTCGGCGTCGGCTTCGTCACGACGGATGACCAGGTGGCGCAGGACGGCGTCGTTGAAGCGGAAGCCCGTCTCGAGCTCGTTCAGGACGGTCTGCGAAACCTCGATGTTCAGCATCACGTAGTGAGCCTTGGCGAGGTTTTCGATCGGGTACGCCAGCTGGCGGCGGCCCCAGTCTTCGAGACGGTGGATCTTGCCGTTGTCGCCTTCGATCAGCGTCTTGTAACGCTCGATCATGGCCGGCACCTGCTCGCTCTGGTCCGGATGGACCAGGAACACGACTTCATAATGACGCATGGTGGCTCCTTGTGGATGCACCCCTCACGGGGATGGCAGCCTCCCGGACCAGCCGGTGAGGCAAGAAACCCCTCGAAGGCCGAGGGGTAGCCGCGCATGTTAACGGGCGGACTGGGGTAAATTCAAGTGGTTAGGGGAGTGAGCGGCCGCTTTGCGGCCTTGTGAAGCGCAAATCGCCAGTAACCGCCGCCAGACGGGGCAAGCGGCGGCAGCTGACGCCTCACAGCAGGCCGGAGGCCGCGACTCCCAGCCTGCGCAGCAGGCGACTTACGAAACCGTAAAACTCTCGCCGCACCCGCATTCCCCCGTGGCATTCGGGTTATGGAACACGAACGAGGCATTCAGCCCCTGGCGCTGGAAGTCGATCAGCGTGCCGTCGACCAGCGGCAGGCTCTTCGGGTCGACCACGACCCGGATTCCGTCGATATCGAGGACCTTGTCCTCGTCGGCGATGGCCTCGGCCAGGTCCACCACGTAGCCGAAACCCGAGCAGCCCATCCGCTTGACCGAGAAGCGCACACCCGCGGCGGCCGGGGCTTTCGCCAGGAAGGCGCGCATGCGGTCGGAGGCGGCGGGAGTGATCTGGATGCTCATGAAATGGTTATCTGGCCGTGGTATATCGGGAAATGGTGCCGTTCACGCCACCATTACATTATTATATAGGGTCGCGTCCCCTCGCGCCTGATATGCGGCGCCCTATCTGGAGTTTCAATCGATGACGGTGGTAAGCGTCAAGCAGGCCCTCGCCGGCGGCTCGTCCGCGGCGGATCAGGAAGTCACCGTGCGTGGCTGGGTGCGCACCCTGCGCGAATCCAAGGGCGGCCTTTCGTTCGTCAACGTGAGCGACGGCTCGTGCTTCGCCCCGATCCAGGTCGTGGCCACCGCCGACCTGCCGAACTACGACACCGACGTGAAGCAGCTTTCGGCCGGCGCGGGCATCATCGCCACGGGCAAGCTGGTGCCGTCGCAGGGCAAGGGCCAGGCCTTCGAGATCCAGGCCAGCCGGATCGAGGTCACCGGTTTCGTCGAGAACCCGCTCACCTACCCGATCCAGCCCAAGCAGCACTCCATGGAGTTCCTGCGCGAAGTGGCGCACCTGCGCCCGCGCACCAACCTGTTCGGCGCAGTAACCCGCGTGCGCCACACCATGATGATGGCGATCCACCGCCTGCTCACGGAACAGGGCTTCTTCTGGATCAACACCCCGATCATCACCACCTCGGACGCCGAAGGCGCCGGCGACATGTTTCGCCTGTCCACGCTGGACCTGGCCAACCTGCCCCGCGACGACAAGGGCGGCATCGACTGGAAGAAGGATTTCTTCGGCCGCGAAGCCTTCCTCACCGTGTCCGGCCAGCTCAACGTCGAAGGCTATGCCATGGCGATGAGCAAGGTGTACACCTTCGGCCCCACGTTCCGCGCCGAAAACTCCAACACCACCCGCCACCTGGCCGAATTCTGGATGGTCGAGCCGGAAGTGGCCTTCGCCACCCTGTCCGACATCGCCGACCTGGCCGAAGTGTTCCTCAAGGGCATCTTCAAGGCCGTCCTCGACGAGCGCGCCGACGACATGGCGTTCTTCGACGAGCGCGTGATGCCGGGCGCCGTGAAACGCCTCGAAGATTTCATCGCCAAGCCCTTCGAGCGCATCGATTACACCGATGCCATCGACATCCTGCAGAAGTCCGGCAAGAAGTTCGAGCACGCCGTGGCCTGGGGTGTCGACCTGCAGACCGAGCACGAACGTTACCTCGCCGAGGAACATGTGGGCCGTCCCGTGGTCGTGATGAACTACCCGGAACAGATCAAGGCTTTCTACATGCGCCTGAACGACGACGGCCGGACCGTGGCCGCCATGGACGTGCTGGCCCCGGGCATCGGCGAGATCATCGGCGGTGCCCAGCGTGAAGAGCGCCTGGACTACCTCGACCGCCGCATGGACCAGTTCAAGCTCGATAAGGACACCTACAACTGGTATCGCGACCTGCGCCGCTACGGCACCGTGCCCCACGCCGGCTTCGGCCTGGGCTTCGAGCGCCTGCTGGTCTATGTCTGCGGCCTCGCCAACATCCGTGACGCCATCCCCTACCCCCGCGCGGCAGGGAGCGCCGAGTTCTAAATCCCCAAGACGACCATGCCCCCGATACTTACCCGCCTGTTTCCTCTCGTCGTCGCCCTGGCCATCCTGGGCGGCTGCAAGACGATCGTGCCGCCGAACTTCCGGCCGCCGGACAACCCCTCCGTCACCGTGGACCTTGCCCGCAAGGCCCTCGATAACGCCCAGCCGTGTTGCGGCAGCTTCGCCGACCTCTCCTACCAGGACCTGTTGCCCTGGCAGCCGAAGCGCTTCGAGCTGAGCAAGGACAGCCCGGTCGCCAACCTCAACGGCGACCGCAGCTACTTCCTCGCCTTCCGCCTGCCGCAAGGCGCGCAGATGCCCTACACCATCGCCATGAAGTCCGAGCTCAACGGTCGCTGGCTCAGCTCGAGCTACCTGTTCGCCCCCACCGTGGTGGTGCTCGACGACGCGTTCCAGCCGCTGCACGCCGAAGACATTCAGCTGTGCGAATACATTGGCTGGACCAGCGAAACCACCGGCGCGTTCGGCAAGTTCAAGGTCGAAGACGATCGCGCGCGCTACCTGGTGGTGTATTCGTCGGCCAAGCAGCAGAAGAGCCAGACCTACTGGGAGCAGTCGCCGACCACCTTCTCGGCCGAAGCGCCGATCAAGATGAACTCGGCGGGTAACTTCAAGATCGCCCATGGCCCCGATGGCGTGCTCTTCCTCGGCATCCAGAACGACACCTACCGCAAGGCCCTCGGCAATGCGGTCTGCGGCCAGGCGGCACCGGGCAACGGCGTGATCAGCACCCTGAAGGACGTGGTCAGCACCGACCTGCTCGGCAACGACCCGAAGAAGAAGGAAAAGGGCAGCTGAGCACCATGGCCTATGCGGTTTACGCCTATCTCCTGCTCCTGCTGGGCTCGGTGCTGTTCTTCGTACTGCACATCGTGGCCCAGTGGCGCTTCGCCGCGCTGCTGAAGAAGCGCTACCCGCAGCAGTGGCAGACCATCGTCGAGGCCGACACGGGCCGCCCGAATGGCCTCGCCAACTGGCTGCGGGTGCGTCGCGTGCTGCGTTCCGACGCCCCGGCCCTGTTCAACGACGCCACCCTCAGCCGCTGGCAGGCCTGGTGGCGGCGGACGCCGTGGCTGGCCTGGCCGTGCTGGTTTGCCGCGATGGCGATACAGTGGTGGGCGATGAAACAGGGCTGATCGCCCGCCACCCACACAGGAGCGCCGCATGGATCTTCGCCTCACTGGACGTCACGCACTGGTCTGCGGCGCCTCGCAAGGCATAGGAAGGGCCACGGCGTTCGAGCTGGCCGAGCTCGGCGCCAGCGTCACCCTGCTCGCCCGCTCCGCGGACACGCTCAAGGCGCTCGCCACCGAGCTGCCCGCCAGCCAGCCGGGACAGAAGCACGATTACCTCGCCGTCGACATGCTCGACACCGACGCCCTCGCGGCCGCCGTCGCCGCCGTGGTCAAGGACCACGCGGTGCACATCCTGGTGAACAACAGCGGCGGGCCGCCGCCCGGCGCGGTCCACGTGGCCGAGGTCGAGGCCTTCCAGGTCGCCTTCCGCCAGCACGTGATCAGCGCCCAGGTCATCACCCAGGCCTGCCTGCCCGGCATGCGCGCCGCGCACTACGGCCGCATCGTGAATGTCATCTCCACCTCGGTGAAGGAACCGATCCCGAACCTCGGCGTCTCCAACACGGTGCGCGCCGCGATGGCCGGCTGGGCCAAGACCCTGTCGTCGGAAGTGGCGCACGACGGCGTGACCGTCAACAGCGTGCTGCCGGGCTATACGCGCACGCCGCGGCTGGACGCGCTGGTCGAGTCCAGCGTGAAGGCCGGGCGTGGCCGCGACGAGGTGGAACGCGGCCTGCTCGCCAGCGTGCCCGCCGCGCGCTTCGGTGACCCGGCCGAAGTGGCGGCCGTCATCGCCTTCCTTGCCAGTCCGGCGGCGGGCTACATCAACGGCGTGAGCCTCGCCGTCGACGGCGGCCGCACGCGCAGCCTCAACTGACGGCGGCGCCGCGCATGCTCACGCTCAGCAACCTCATCGATGGCGAGCCGCGCGCGCCGCGTGGCGAGCGCTACCTCGACATGGTCGATCCCGCGACGGGACAGGTGTACGGCCGCTGCCCGGATTCGGCGCCCGACGACGTGGCCGATGCGGTGGACGCCGCGTCACGCGCGCTGCTGCGCTGGTCGACGCTGCCTGCCGATGCCCGCGCCCGCTGCCTGTATCGGCTGGCCGACCTGGTCGAAGCACGGCTCGACGCCTTCGCCGAGGCGGAGTCGCAGGACAGCGGCAAGCCGCTCGTCCTCGCCCGCTCGCTCGACATCCCGCGCGCCATCGCCAACCTGCGTTTCTTCGCGGCCGCCGCCACGCAGTTCAGCGGCGAGGCGCATGCGATGGAGCATGGCGCGATCAACTACACCCTGCGCCTGCCGCTGGGCGTGGTGGGCTGCATCAGTCCGTGGAACCTGCCGCTCTACCTGTTCACCTGGAAGGTCGCGCCTGCGCTGGCGGCAGGCAACGCGGTGGTCGCCAAGCCATCGGAAGTGACGCCACATACGGCCTGGCTGCTCGGCACGCTGGTCCAGGAAGCGGGTTTTCCGGATGGCATCTTCAACATCGTGCACGGCACCGGCCCGGCCGTGGGCGAGGCGATCGTCACCCACGATGCGGTGAAAGCCGTCTCCTTCACCGGCAGCACGCGCACGGGGATCGCCATCGCGAGCGCCGCCGCGACGCGCCTGAAGAAGGTGTCGCTGGAACTGGGCGGGAAAAACCCGGCGATCGTCTTCGACGACTTCGAATTCAACGACAGGAACCTGGCCACGATCGTGCGCTCGGGATTCGCCAACCAGGGCGAGATCTGCCTGTGCGGCTCGCGCCTGCTGGTCCAGCGAGGCATCTACGAGCGGTTCCGCGAAGCCTACCTGGAACGCGTGCGCGCCCTGCGCGTGGGCGATCCGCAGGACGCTTCGAGCGACCTCGGTGCGCTGGTTTCCCGCGCGCATTTCGACAAGGTCATGGCCTGCATTGCGCGTGCGCGTGCCGAGGGCGGCGATGTCCGGGTCGGCGGCGAACAGGTGCAGGTCGGCGGCCGTTGCGCCGATGGCTGGTTCGTCGCCCCGACGGTGATCGAGGGCCTGCCCTTCGACGCCGCGACCAACCAGGAAGAAATCTTCGGGCCGGTCGTCACGCTGATCCCGTTTGATACGGAAGACGAGGCGCTGGCGCTCGCCAACGGCACGCCGTATGGGCTCGCCGCTTCGCTGTGGACGCGCGATATTTCGCGTGCGCACCGGATGGCGGCAAAACTGGAATTCGGCATCGTCTGGATCAACTGCTGGATGCTGCGCGACCTGCGCACGCCGTTCGGTGGCAACAAACAATCCGGCGTCGGTCGCGAAGGCGGCTTCGAAGCCATGCGTTTCTTTACCGAGGCCAGGAATGTCTGCATCGACCACGGGCTCTGACATCGTCCGCACCGACAGCGCGCCCGCGCCCGTCGGCGCCTATCCGCACGCACGCCGCGTGGGCCAGCTGCTGTTCCTGTCCGGGGTCGGGCCCCGCACGCCGGGCACCAACGGGGTCCCGGGCAACGTCTTCGATGCGGACGGGACACTGGTCGCATACGACATCGAGGCGCAGTGCCGGCAGGTATTCGCCAATGTGCGGGCGGTGCTGGAAGCCAGCGGCGCGCGCTGGGAAGACCTGGTCGATGTCACGGTGTTCCTTACCGACATGGGACGCGACTTCGCGACGTACAACCGCCTCTACGCCGAAGCCTTCGCCGGCGTCGACGCCTGCCGCACCACGCTGGGCATCACCGCCCTGCCCACCCCCATCGCCATCGAGCTCAAGTGCATCGCCGCGCTACCCCCCAACTTGTAGGAGCGCGCCTGCGCGCGATCCGCCGGCAGGCGGAAAAATTCATCGTGCGCTGGTTTCAATAAAATCATCGGCCGTTGGTTTTAAAAAACCATCGCGCGTTAGTTGCAAAAAAACCATCGCGCGCAGGCGCGCTCCTACAAGGGCAGGCTCAGCTTAGGCAGGCCTGCAACATCTCCCCAATAAGCAACTGCACCCGCGCCGCCTTCTGCGGCAGGTACTCGAAGCTGTCTTCGTCCATGTAGGTAACCTGCGAGAGCTCGAGCTGGATGGCTTCGACGCCCTCTTCCGGCCGGCCGTACTGGCGGGTGATGTAGCCGCCCTTGAAGCGGCCGTTCACGACGAACGAGTAATCGCCCTGGCCCTCGAGCACGGCGGCGATCTTCGCCTGCAGTTCGCCGGAGCAGCTGATGCCGTCGGCGGTACCGAGGTTGAAATCCGGCAGCTTGCCGTCGAACAGCATCGGCACGTGGCTGCGGATCGAATGGCCATCCCACAGCACCACCCGGCCGTGCTTCGCCTTCAATCGCGACAGTTCCTCGGCCAGCGCGCGGTGGTACGGCTTCCACCAGTGCTTGACCCGGTCGGCCACCTCGGCTGCGTCGGGCTCCGCGCCTGGGCGGTACAGGTCGTGGCCGTCGAACATGATCGTCGGCACCAGGCCGGTTTCCTTCTTGCCCGGATACAGCGCATGGCCGTCCGCCGGCCGGTTGAGGTCGACCACGTAACGCGAGACCACCGGGCGAATGACGCTGGCGCCGAGGCCCTTGGCAAAGTCGTACAACTCGCCGACGTGCCAGTCCGTATCGACGGACCGGCGGGCCGGACGCTTCATGCGTGCGGCGATCTCGTCGGGGATGACGCTGCCGTTGTGCGGCAGGCTGATCAGGAGCGGAGCGGTGCCGCGATGCAGGCTATACGGGGTCATGGCCGCATTCTAGCGCTCAACCGGGTACGCGATCGCCCATGGTCACCATTTCCTCGGCCGAGGTCGGATGGATGGCCAGGGTGGCGTCGAGGTCGGCCTTGGTCGCGCCCATCTTGATCGCCACGGCGAAGCCCTGGAGGATCTCGTCCACGCCCGGCCCCAGCATCTGCATGCCGACGATGCGCGAATCCTCGCCGACACAGATCAGCTTGAAGCGCACGAACATGGGGCGCTGCGCCAGCGCCAGCTGCATGGGCACGAAGGTCTGCTTGTACAGGTGCACGTCGTTGCCATGGGCCTCGCGGGCCTGCTGCTCGGACAGGCCGATCGTGCCGAGCGGCGGATGGGAAAACACCACGCTGGGCACGTTGTCGTAATCGAGCCGCGCCTTCGGCTGGTGGCCGAACAGGCGATCGGCGAGCTTGCGCCCCGCCGACACCGCCACCGGGGTCAGCGCCA
The DNA here is from genome assembly GCA_018889975.1 of Bacillus sp. NP157. NCBI lineage: Bacteria > Bacillati > Bacillota > Bacilli > Caryophanales > Bacillaceae > Bacillus > Bacillus sp. NP157. Next base: position 497,694 of record CP076546.1, on the reverse strand, counting down.
GCCGCTGGGTGACGTCGCCCAGCGCATACACGCCGGCGATGCCGGTCTCCTGGAAGTCGTCGACGACCACCTGGCCCTGGCTGTTGGTGGCCAGGTTGATCGCGTCGAGGTCGAGCGAGGCGGTATTTCCTTCGCGACCCACCGCCCACACCAGCAGGTCGTACGGGCCGGGCGTGGTGCCCTTGTCGCAATCGAGCATCAGCGCTCCGTCCACCTTGTGCACGGCGTCGATCTGGCAGGTGTAGTTGATGGTGATGCCGTGCTTCTCCATCTCTTCGCCGAGCTGGTAAGCCATCTCTTCGTCGAAACCGCCCATCAGCCGGTCACGGACGAACAGGTCCACCTCGCTGCCCAGCGCCCGCAGCACGCCGGCCAGCTCCACGGCGACGTAGCCACCGCCGACGATGGCCGTCCGCCGCGGCGCCTCGCGCAGGGCGAAGAACCCGTCCGAGGTCACGCCGAGGTCGAAACCCGGCTTGTCCAGCTTCACCGGCTTCGAGCCCGTCGATATGACGACATGCGGCGCCGTGAGCACGCGATCGCCGGCGGCGATGCGGTGAGGCTCGAGGAAGCGGGCGGTCTCGTGGATGAGGGTGATCCGCAGCGTGTCCAGTTGCTGCTGGTAGCTGCCGTGGATCCGCTCGATATACGCGTCGCGCCGCTCGATGAAGCGCGGCCAGTCCAGCTTGCCCGGCTTGTCGGTGAAGCCGTAGTCCGCGGCGATGTACTGCGCTTCTGCCATCTGCGCGGCGTACCACATCGCCTTCTTGGGCACGCAGCCGGCATTCACGCAGGTGCCGCCCAGCTCGGACGGCTCGACCAGGGCCACCTTCGCACCATGCTTCGCGGAGCGGATCGCCGAGGCCAGGCCACCTGACCCCGCACCGATCACGATCAGGTCGAAGGCTTCGTCGGACATGCGCAACTCCAGGCTGGGTGAACGTCACACCGTAGCAAAAAGGCGGTGGAAAGCGATGTGTAGGCTGTCCGCCGCCTGAATTCGCGCAACTTGCGAGGTGTTCCACGCAACCTGTTGATTTGATAACCTGCCCCGGCCGATCCTGACAGGGGAAACGCCCGATGCACCTTCTTTCCGCCGCGCCACGCCCGCTTCGTGCCCTTGGCACGCTGGCGTTGGCATGCGCCATGGCCTTGCTGGCGTCCTGCGGCAGTGCCCCGCATCGTCCCTCGTCGTCGCAGCGGAATAATCCCGCTGCCAACGTTCCGCTGGCGAAGAACCTCAACTGGTCGCTGAAGCCGGCGGCGGCGCCGCCCGCCGATGCCGCCAACGACGTCCTGTTCCGGGCGATCGGCCTGGTCGGAACGCCTTACCGCTGGGGCGGCAACACCCCCGCCGGCGGTTTCGACTGCAGCGGCCTGGTCAACTACATCTACATGACTTCCACCGGCATGCGCCTGCCGCGCACCTCCGCCGAGATGGCCGACCTGGACAAGCCCAAGGTGGGCGAAGCCGACCTCGCCAGCGGCGACCTGGTCTTCTTCGGTCGCGGCCATGTCAGCCATGTCGGCGTCTATGTCGGCAAGGGCCGCTTCGTCCATGCACCCAACTCCGGCGGCACCGTTCGGCTGGATGATCTTGACGGTGCGTACTGGAAGGCAAACTTCGTCTACGGTCGACGCGTTCTAAACTGAACGAATGGCAACATCGACTTCGTCAGCCTGCGAATTAGATTGCGCGCTATTTAATTGCGTGCTCTACTTCATTCACGGCGCCGGGATCGACCCGGCCCCTCCCTCACCTCCCGATCGAAAAGGACAGCCAGCATGAGCAACGTCTCGAAAGTCGAAAAGATCCTCTACACCGCCCACGCCGAAGTCGCTGGCGGCCGCGAAGGCCACGTCAAGTCGGACGACGGCCTGATCGACCTGCAGCTGCGCCTGCCGAAGGAAATGGGCGGCAACGGTGGTGGCAGCAATCCGGAGCAGCTGTTCGCCGCGGGCTACGCCGCCTGCTTCGAAGGCGCCGTGCGCTTCGTCGCTGGCCAGAAGAAGGTCAAGGTCGACGGCGCCTCGGTGAAGAGCGAAGTCGGCATCGGCCCGCGCCAGGGCTCGGGCTTCGCCATCCAGGTGAAGCTGGCCGTCAGCCTGCCGGGCGTCGACGACGCGACCGCCCAGGAGATCGTCAAGACCGCACACGAAGATGTCTGCCCCTACTCGCACGCCACCCGTGGCAACGTCGACGTGGACGTGAGCGTCAACGGCAAGGCCCTCGCCTGATCGCCCCGCGCCCCGCTGGCCTCGATGGCCGGCGGGGCGCATGCCTCACTTCCGGCACGGGCAGCCCGATCCCCGCGTGTCGCACAGTAGCCCCACGCAACCGCATGGGGAGAGCGGCATGACACCTTTGGGCAGGCAAGCCCGGATCGCCGGGCTGTGGTTCTTGCTCGTGATCCTTGTTGCACCGGTAAGGCTGGTGATCGTTCCCGACCAGGCTGCCAACGACATCCTTACCCATACCGGCCTGTTCCGCGCCGGCATGGTGGCCGACCTGGCCTGTGGCGTGGCGATGCTCATGCTCACCTTCGCCCTGCGCCGCCTCTTCCTCGGCGTGCATCGCGGCCTGGCCAACAGCCTGGTCATCTTCGGCGGCATCCTGCCCGCGGCCCTGTACACGGTGAACGTCGGCAACGATGCGGCGGCACTGATCCTCGCCCGCGGCGCACCCTTCCTCGACGTGTTCAGCGATCCGCAGCGCTTGGCGCTGGCGGAGCTGTTCCTGCGCCTGCACGACAGGATGGTGGTGGCGTCGGAGCTGTTCTGGGGACTGTGGCTGGTGCCGCTGGCCGCGCTGACCTGGCACGGCGGGTTCCTGCCGCGCTGGCTGGGCGCGTGGCTGCTGGTCAACGGCGTGGCTTATGTCGTGCAATGCGTGGTCGGCTTCGCGTGGCCCACCGCCGCGCCGATGCTGTCGACGGTGTGTGCCCCGATCCAGTTCGGCGAGATCGCATTCGCGCTCTGGCTTCTCGTCCGGGGCGCCCGCCCCGGATTCACCGCAAGGGAGTTCGGCTGATGGCGAAGCTTGAAGACGTGCGGGTGCCGGTGCGCCTGCGCCTGGCCGGGCTGTGGACGTCGCTGATGTTCTGCTACGTCTACGGCGACTATTTCGGCTTGTTCGAACACGGCCACCTGCAGGACATGATCGCGGGCAACTTCGGACCACTCGGGCCGACGACGGCCGGCGTGCTGGTCGGGGTGAGCCTGATGATGGCCGTGCCAGCGCTGATGGTGTTCGGCTCGATGGTGCTGCCGGCCGGCGTGGCCCGCTGGGCCAACATCGTGCTCGGCGTGGCGTACGCCGCGATCATGGCGCTGACGATGCCCGGCGCGGCACCGTTCTACGTGGTGCTGGCGGTGATCGAGATCGGCCTGAGCCTCGGCACCGTAGCCACCGCGTGGCGCTGGCCAAGACACGTGTAGGAGCGCGCCTGCGCGCGATGGGGGCTCGCGAATAGATCGGTATTCGCGATTAAATGTTGCTCGCGAATAAATGTTGCTCGCGAATAAATGAGCTTTTGGAGGAAATGGGAACACGCAGGAATCAAATTCCCCCGTGTCCCCCATTCGCGCGCAGGCGCGCTCCTACAGAAGCCGGCGTGGCTTAGTGCGCGCCGTCGCCGTTCGGGTGGGCGTGGCCGTGGGCGATCTCTTCTTCGGAGGCGTCGCGGACCGACTGCACGTCGATGTTGAAGTGCAGCGTCTTGCCGGCCATCGGGTGGTTGGTGTCGATATCGACCACGCTGGAACCGACCTTCTGCACGACCACGGCCTGGCGGCCGCCTTCCTTCAGGGTGAGGATGGTGGTTTCACCGGCCTTGAGGTTCTTGCCCTGGTTCGGGAAGTACTTCTTCGGCACGCGCTGGGTGGCGCCTTCGCGACGCTCGCCATAGCCCTGGTCCGGGCTGATTTCCAGGTCGAACTTGTCACCGGCCGACTTGCCTTCCAGACCCGCTTCCATGCCCGGGATCAGCTGGCCGTGGCCGAGCAGGATCCACAGCGGATCGCCGCCGTCGATCGAGTTTTCGACCTCGGTGCCGTCCACGGTGAGCGTGTAATGGAACGAGATGACCTTGCCCTTGCCAGCCTGCATGTTGGTTTCTACCGGATGAAAACCGGGCATTTTACCGGGGGCGGGGCCCGCCGTCACGCCGTTCCGTCGTCCCGGCCAAAGCCCTTGCCGCGCGCTTCCGGCCCGAGCCACGTGAGGACGGCCAGGAGCACGGCCACGGCGGCGATCCAGATCGACATGGCGAAGGCAAAATCCCCGCCGCGCAGGTCCGCCAGCCGGGTCTGCGCCGTGGCGGTGATCGCCGCCAGCAGGTTGCCCATCTGGTAAGCAAAGCCCGGCAAGGTGCCGCGCACGGCATCCGGCGACAACTCGTTGAGGTGGGTCGGCACGACGCCCCAGGCCCCCTGCACCATCACCTGGATCAGGAAGGCGCCCAACCCTAGCAGCAACAGCGAGCCGCCATAGGTCCACAGCGGGATCACCGGGATGGCGAGCACCGCGGCGATGATGATCGCCTTGCGCCGGCCAATGCGCTCGGAGAGCGAGCCGAAGGTCAGTCCGCCCACCAGCGCGCCCAGGTTCAACAGCGCGGTCAGCAGGAACGCGGTGGCCGACCCCGCCGGGATATGCAGGGTCTCCTGCAGGAAGGTCGGATACATGTCCTGCGATCCGTGGCTGAACATGTTGAACGCCGCCATCAGCAGCATCAGGTAGAGGAAGAGTTTCCAGTGGCCGCGCATGGCCTCCATGACGCCGACCCGCGCCTGCGTCTTGCGCTGCTCCCAAACCGGCGATTCAGGCACCTTGCGGCGGATGTAGAGCACCAACAGGGCGGGCAACGCGCCGACGATGAACAGGCCACGCCAGCCGATGTGATCGATCAGCAACCAGTTGGCCAGCGCCGCCAGGAAGAAGCCGCAGGGGTAGCCACTCTGCAGGAGCCCTGAGACCAGGCCACGGGATTTCGCCGGGATCGACTCCATCGCCAGCGACGCGCCGATGCCCCACTCGCCCCCCATCGCGATGCCGAACAGGAAGCGCAGGCCAAGCAGCACGGCAAGGCTGGGTGCGAAGGCGCAGGCGATCTCGAGCACCGAGAACAACACGATGTCGAACATCAGCACCGGCCGGCGACCGTAGCGATCCGCCAGGCGGCCAAACACCAGCGCACCGATGGGCCGCGCGGCCAGCGTAAGGAAAAGACCGTAGGTGACCTGCTCCTTGGGCAGGTTGAATTCGTGCGCAACGGCCAGGATGACGAAGGTCAGCAGGAAGTAGTCGAACGCATCCAGGGTCCAGCCGAGGAAACTTGCGATGACGGTATGCCGCTGGGTGTGGTCGAGCTCGCGAAGCGCAGCAGGCAACGGCATCCGAAATTCCTCAAAGGCGGGGCGCCGTCGAGGCTAGCACAGCGCGAAATTCCAACACGGGGCTCACGGGCCGACGACGGCACGCCGTTACACTGGCCGACGCCATCAACGACGTAAGGAGGACGCCATGCAGTTCCCACGCTTGATCGTTTCGCTCGCCCTCGCCAGCAGCCTCACCGGCGCCGCGTTCGCGCAGTCCGCGCAACCGCAGGCGCAGCCGGCACAGGCCGCGCATCCGCAGGTGGAGGCCAGCGGGCAAAGCGCGCCGCCGTCGGCTTCGGGCGCTTCTTCGAGTAGCGATGCGCCCTCGTTCTCCGACCTGGATACGAAGGGCAAGGGCTACATCCAGCGCAGCGATATCCCGAAGGATAACGAGGCACTGAAGCCCTTGCGCGCACACTTCAACGAAGCCGACCAGGACCACAACGGTCGCGTCGACGCCGCGGAATACAATGCCTACGTCAGCAAGTCCAAAGCACCGCAGCAGACCCATTGATGTACCGGCCGGGCGCGTGCATCGTGCCCGGCTTTTCCATGGACGGTAGCCCACGATGATCCCCAACCTGCAGCTGCGCCGGCGCATCGCCTCTCGCTTCACCCGCCGCGGCGACCGCATCTACATCCACGGCAAGCTCGCCACTGATCCGGTGTATGCCGCCTGTGCCGAGGCCATCGCCGGCCGCCGACTGCCCCTGCTCGACATCGGTTGCGGGCTCGGCTTGCTCGGCCACTACCTGCAAGCCTGCGATGCGCTGGACGGCTATCTCGGCCTGGACAACGATCCGCGCAAGATCGCGATGGGCCGCGAGGCGGCGGAGCGCGCGGGCCTGGACGGTGCCCTTACCCTGCGCGAAGCCGACGCCGCCGCGCCCCAGGGCGTGCGCGGGCATGTCGCCATGCTCGATGTCCTGCACTACCTGCCCGAAGCCCGCCAGGGCGCCCTGCTCGCCCATGCCGTGGACCACCTGGCCGACGACGGCGTGCTGATCCTGCGCAACGTGATCCGCGACGGCTCGTGGCGCTACCGGGCGACCGTGCTCGAGGAACGCTTCATCAAGGCAGTCGGCTGGATTCCCGCCGGCGCCCAGTACTTCCCGACCGAGGACGACATTCGCCGGGTGCTCGAGCCCCGTGGCATTCGCGTCGATTTCCGTCCCCTGTTCGGCCGCACCCCTTACAACAGCTGGTTGATGACGGCGTCGCGCAGGGCCGCCTGACACCCGTTTGGGCGATGCGAAACTGAACAACCAGGCCGGCTTTGGGGGCCGGCCATGCTGCGCCGCAAAATGTGCTAGAATCGGCGGGTCGTGCTTGCGCTATCGACTCCCTTGCGGAGCTCTGGCTGGGATCCTCTCTGATCCCGCCCCCTCCCCCACCCCCGAAAAGCGCGCTCGACACCGGCCAGTTCGTTGCCCTTCTTGGCACGCGCGGCCGCCGAATTCATCGCTCGCGGCGCGGTTCCAGGGAACGCCCGGGCACACAGGAGTCAACTCCAGATGTCTTTTGAATCGCTGGGCCTTGCGCCCGCGTTGCTGCGCGCGTTGGGCGAAGCCGGCTACAAGAACCCCACCCCGATCCAGGCTGCCGCCATCCCCGAGGTCCTCGCGGGCCGCGACCTGATGGCCGCCGCACAGACCGGTACCGGCAAGACCGCCGCGTTCCTGCTGCCGATCCTGCACAAGCTGTCCAACTCGGCCATGCTCGAAGGCCGCCGCCCGATCCGCGTGCTGATCCTCACCCCGACCCGCGAGCTCGCCGCGCAGGTCCAGGACAACCTGTCCGACTATGCCAAGTACGTGCGCGTCAGCAGCACGGTGATCTTCGGCGGCGTCGGCATGGGTAACCAGCTGCACGCCCTGCGTCGCGGCGTCGAAGTCGTGGTCGCCACCCCGGGCCGCCTCATCGACCACATGATGCAGCGCTCGGTCGACCTGTCGAAGGTCGAAGTGCTGGTGCTCGACGAAGCCGACCGCATGCTCGACATGGGCTTCCTGCCGGCACTGAAGCGGATCCTCGCCGCCGTGCCGCAGAAGCGCCAGACGCTGCTGTTCTCGGCCACGTTCGCACCGGAAATCAAGGCTCTTGCCCAGCAGTTCATGCGCGACCCGCGTGAAGTGTCGACGGCACCGGCCAACACCGTGGCCAACACGGTGACCCATCGCGTGCATCCGGTGGATGCCGCGCGCAAGCGTGACCTGCTGCTGCACGTGCTCGCCCAGGACAGCCGTCGCCAGACGCTCGTCTTCAGCCGCACCAAGCACGGCGCCGACAAGCTCGTCCGTTTCCTGGAAGCCGCCGGCATGCGTGCCGCCGCCATCCACGGCAACAAGAGCCAGAATGCCCGCACCCGCGCGCTGTCGGATTTCAAGACCAATCGCACCACGGTGCTGGTCGCGACCGACATCGCCGCGCGCGGCATCGACATCGACCAGCTGCCGGTCGTGATCAACTTCGACCTGCCGATGGTCGCCGAGGATTACGTGCACCGCATCGGCCGCACGGGCCGCGCCGGCTCCACGGGCGAAGCGATTTCGCTGGTCAGCCACGACGAATCCGGCCTGCTGCGCGACATCGGTCGCCTGCTCAAGACCGACCTCGAGATCGCCAACGTGGCCGGCTATGAGCCGAGCACGCCGCTGCGCCTCGATGCCGGGGCCCCGCGTCCCAAGCAGGGTGGCGGCCAGCAGCGCCAGCCGCGCCAGCAGGGCGGCGGTGGTGGCGGTGGCCAGGGTCGTTCGGCTGGCAACGGCCAGTCGCGCCCGGGCAGCGGTGGTGGTTCCGGTGGCAACGGCGGCGGTCGTCCGTCGTCGCACCGTCCGCATGGCCATTCGGCCGCGGGTACCGGTGAAAACACCGGCAACCACAAGCGTCGCCGCCAGGGTCGCGGTGGCCGTCCGGCCACCAGCAAGGCCTGATCCGGCCTGGCCTGGCCCAGGCCAGGCCGGATCGATCGACCGCATGGGCGCAGATGCGCCCATGCGGTCTCCGCATCACCCGGGCGACCTGATCTTCGCCGTGAGCACGTGGTCTTCCCACAGGCCTTCGATCTTCAGGTAACGCTTCGCATAGCCTTCCTTCTCGAAGCCAAGGCGTTCGAGCAGGCGGCCACTCCGATCGTTCCGCGGCATGTAGTTGGCCATCACACGATGGAAGTCCAGCGGTCCAAACGCGTAGCGAATCGCTGCATCCAGTGCCTCGAACATCAGCCCCTGCCCCTCGTGGGCGCGGCCGATGCCGTAGCCGAGATGGCAGGCCTGGAACACCCCGCGAACCACGTTGGCAAAGGTGAAACTGCCAATCATTTCGGCGCTGTCCGGGGTAAGCAAAACGAACGGAAAACCTCGATCGGAGCGTGCCGCTTCCAGGCCTGCCTCGATCGTCTGCCGGCAACCTTCCAGCGTGTAGTGCGAACTGTTCCGCAGCGGCTCCCACGGACGCAGGTGCTCGCGGTTTTCCGTTCGGTAGCGCAGCAGCAGGCCCGCCTCCTCGACATCGAGCAGGCGGATCAGCAGCCGCGGCGTGCGCATGCGCACCGGCTCGCTCATGCGCAGAGGACGCCGGCGTGGTGGCGGAGGTGGTCGTCGATGAACGTCTGGATGAAGTAGTAACCGTGGTCGTAGCCGGCATGCATGCGCAGTTCCAGTGCCTGCCCGGCTTCTTCACATGCGGCCTCGAATCGTTGCGGTTGCAGCTGCTTCACCAGGAAGCCATCGGCCTCGCCCTGGTCCACCAGGATGCTGCCGTTGAAACGGGCCCCGTCTTCGATCAGTGCCGTCGCATCGTATTTGCGCCAGGTTTTCCTGTCGTCGCCGAGGTAACGCGGGAACGCTTTCTCACCCCACGGAACGCTGGCCGGCGCGACGATGGGCGCGAAGGCGGATACCGAGCGATAGCGACCGGGGTTGCGCAAGGCAAGCGTCAGCGCACCGTGGCCGCCCATCGAGTGGCCGAAGATGCCCTGCCGGCCCATGTCGAACGGGAATCGTTCCGCCAGGAGGCGGGGCAATTCGTCCACGACGTGGCTGTACATGTGGAAGCGCGCGGACCACGGCGCCTCGGTGGCATCGAGGTAGAAACCAGCGCCTTCACCGAATTCCCAGTCGCCGGTGGCGCCCGCGATGCCCGTATCACGCGGGCTGGTGTCGGGCATCACCAGTGCAAGGCCCAGTTCCGCCGCGAGGCGCTGGGCGCCGGCCTTGGTCGCGAACGTCTCCGGGGTGCAGGTGAGCCCGGCGAGGTACCAAAGCACGGGAACCGGCCCATTTTCCGCCGCGGGTGGCAGGTAAACGGCAAACTTCATCAGCCCGCCGCACGCCTCCGACCCCACGGTGTAAAACCCCTGGATACCCCCAAAGCAACGCTGCTCCGAGACCGTCTCAATCGACGCCATGCCCTTCTCCCTTTCGAACCTGACCGGCGAGTGTAACGCCGACGTGGCAAACAGCCACGGCCCACGACGTAACGCACTGATCGCTGCTACAATACTGTTACTGCCCGGCGCCGAATTCGCCGCCGCGCCCCTCCCCTGAGGCTGCCATGACATCCCCCGATACTGACAACGCTCCGGCCCTGCCCGGTTTCAGCGCGCTCGCGCTCGACGAAAAAGTCGTCCGCGCCCTGATCGACGTAGGCTACGAGACCCCTTCGCCCATCCAGGCCGCCACCATCCCGCCGCTGCTCGAAGGCCGCGACGTGATTGGCCAGGCCCAGACCGGCACCGGCAAGACCGCGGCCTTCGCGCTGCCGGTCCTGTCGCGCATCGACGTGCGCCCCGGCAAGCCGCAGGCGCTGGTGCTCGCCCCCACCCGTGAGCTGGCCATCCAGGTGGCCGAAGCCTTCCAGAAGTACGCCACGTACCTCCCGGGCTTCCAGGTGCTGCCGATCTACGGCGGCCAGAGCTACGGTCCGCAGCTGCAGGGCCTGAAGCGCGGCGCGCAGATCGTGGTCGGTACCCCCGGCCGCATCATCGACCACCTCGACAAGGGCACGCTCGACCTCTCCGCCCTGAAGTTCGTGGTGCTCGACGAAGCCGACGAAATGCTCCGTATGGGCTTCATCGACGACGTCGAGAAGCTGCTGCAGGCCACGCCGGAAGGCCGCCAGGTCGCGCTGTTCTCGGCCACCATGCCGGCGCCGATCCGTCGCATCGCGCAGACGTACCTGAAAGACCCGGTCGAGATCACGATCAAGAACAAGACCACCACCGCGGCGAACATCCGCCAGCGTTACTGGTGGGTCAGCGGCGTGCACAAGCTCGATGCCCTTACCCGCATCCTCGAAGCCGAAAGCTTCGACGCGATGATCGTGTTCGCGCGCACCAAGTCGGCCACCGAAGAACTGGCCAGCAAGCTGCAGGCCCGTGGCTTCGCCGCCGCCGCCATCAACGGCGACATGGCGCAGGCCCAGCGTGAGCGCGTGATCGAGCAGCTGAAGAACGGCAAGCTCGACATCCTGATCGCTACCGACGTCGCGGCCCGCGGCCTCGACGTGGAGCGCATCAGCCACGTGCTGAACTACGACATCCCGCACGATACCGAGTCGTACGTGCACCGCATCGGCCGCACGGGCCGTGCCGGCCGTAACGGCGAAGCGATCCTGTTCGTCACCCCGCGCGAGAAGAACCTGCTCCGCCAGATCGAGCGCGCCACGCGCCAGCCGATCGAGCAGATGCAGCTGCCGACCATCGAGGCGGTGAACGACACACGCGTGAACAAGTTCAACCAGCGCATCACCGATACGCTGGCCGCTGGCGACCTGGGCCTGTTCCAGCAGCTGGTGGAGAAGTACGAGCAGGAGCAGAACGTGCCGGCGATCGAAATCGCCGCCGCCCTGGCCAAGATCGCCCAGGGCGACCAGCCGCTGCTGCTCGAGCCGCCGGCGAAGCGCGAGTACACCGAGCGTCCGCCGCGTGAGTTCGATCGCGAGCGTCCGCAGCGCGACTTCGATCGCGATCGCGGTCCGCGCGAGGGTGGCGATTTCAACGATCGCCGTCCCGTGCGCGAGGGCATGCGCCAGCCGCGTCCGCACGCGACGGAAGCGGGCAAGCGTACCTATCGCATCGAAGTGGGCCACGAGCACGGCGTGAAGCCGGGCAACATCGTCGGCGCCATCGCGAACGAGGGTGGCGTGGAGGCTAAGTTCATCGGTCGCGTGAGCATTCGTGACGATTACAGCCTGATCGATCTTCCGGACGGCATGCCGCCGGAGACGTTTACCCACCTGAAGAAGGTGTGGGTGGCGCAGCAGCAGCTGAAGATCAGTGAGTGGGATGGTACGGAGCAGCCGCAGAGTGGCAGTGGCGGTGCGCCGCAGCGTCCGCGCGGTAATTTCCGCCCCGGCGGTGCCCGTCCGGGCCCGGGTGGCGGCAAGCCGCCGCGCCGCAAGCGCGAGTTCTGACGAAAAGCCCGGCTAACGCCGGGCTTTTTTCATGCGGTTGCCGCTGGCGCGGCCATGCCTGGCGAACCGCCGCCCTGTAGGAGCGCGCCTGCGCGCGAATGCCGTCCCCGCGGCGCTCGGGCCTTGCCGCAGGACAGCCCTCGGTGCCTACCCTCGCTGCTCAGACAGGTCCTCCGCGCTCGATAAGGTTGGCCGCAGCCGCGGCCCATGTACTCATCGGCCTTCGGCCGCTCGCTTGTGCGGAACTCGCCTCGAGGGTAGGCACCGAGGGCTCTCTTCATTCTTGCCGTGAACTGGCTGGGAAAGCGGCGGCACCGGCATCCCCGACGCATCGGCAGCTCGTGTAGGAGCGCGCCTGCGCGCGAACAGCCAACAGCGCGGTGATGCAGGGACGTGAGTCATCGTCCTCACCAAATGCCCTCACATCGCGTCAAAGACGTGCGTTGGTTTCCACGCACCATGACCCACGAACCACGACGGCGTCGGGTGAACCGCTGGCCTGCATCAACGCATTGCCTCATTCGCTCGGAGCCGAGCTGAGGTTTCGCGCGCGGGCGCGCTCCTACAAGTGCTGGCGTGGCGCTAGGGGTGCCATTGCCGTGCCGTCCACCCCAGCTCGCGACACGGATGAAGACAGCCCTCGGTGCCTACCCTCGAGGCGAGTTCGTGGCGGCGAGGGGGCCGGGCGGAAAAAGCCCGAAGGGGGTCGGCCACGATGGCCGGCCGTTCTTGCCGAGGCAGGATGCCGAGTCAAGAACCTCCGCCCGGCACCCGGTGCGCGGCCGTAGGCCCATGGATAAACGGGCTGCGGAGCAGCCCCTCCTTTTCGCACGCCAGAGCGCTGTCTGAGCAGCGAGGGTAGGCGCCGAGGGCTGTCCTGCGTGCAGGTACGAGCGCCGCGCGGACGGCCATCGCGCGCAGGCGCGCTCCTACAACAGCCATGCCAGCGCCGAGGTTCGGCCGAAGGCCGTGGTAGATCGGCCGGAGGCCGTTGGTCATGGCCGCGCCAGCGGCAACCGGGCGGCACAGCGGGGGCCTGGTTTGGTATGGTCGGGGGTGACGCAGTACCCAGGGACGCAGCATGACCGCCACGCTATCCGACACGCCGACAACCCTCGGTCGCCGCATCGCCGTCCTCGAAGACGACGCCATGCTGCGCGAAGACGTCATCGCCCCCGGCCTGCGCGACTTCGGCTTCGACGTCTTCACCGCCGGCAGCGCCGCCGAGCTCTATCGCGGCATGATCGGACACGTCTTCGACATCGTCCTGCTCGACATCGGCCTGCCCGACGAAGACGGCCTCACCGTCGCACGCCACCTGCGCCAGATGGGCGACATGGGCATCGTCATGCTCACCGGCTCCAACGCCCGGCATAACCACCTCAGCGCCCTCCAGCTCGGCGCGGACGCTTTCCTCTCCAAACCCGTCGACGTCGACATCCTGGCAGGCACCCTGCACGCCCTGGGACGCCGCCTGCGCGGCGGCAATGCATCGGCTGGCCCCACGACTCCCGCGGGCGCCGTGGCGCCTGCGGCGGCGGCCGAGGCCTGGCGGCTGGATGCGGAGGGCTGGTGCCTGATGGCGCCGAACGGTAGCGTGCTGGCGTTGACCGCGCCGGAGCGGGCCCTGATGGCGGCGCTGGTCGATGCGCACGGGCAACCGGTGGCGCGCGAGACGCTGATCGCCGCGCTGTGCACGGACGTCTACGCATTCGATCCACACCGGCTGGACATGCTGGTCCATCGGCTGCGCCGCAAGGCCACCGATGCCGGTGCCGGCACCCTGCCCCTGCTTACCTCACGCGGCTCCGGCTACCTGTTCGCCAACGGTTGAGGCGAGCGGCAGGCGCACGCCGATGCGCGTGCCCTTGCCTGGCGCGCTGTCCACCCACACGGATCCGCCCGCCGCCACCACGGTGTCGCGCAGCGTGGCCAGGCCCAGGCCCGTGCCCCGGCCGACGGGCTTGGTGGTGAAGAACGGGTCGAACGCATGCTCGCGCACCTCGTCCGGCATGCCGCAACCGTTGTCGACCATGCACAGCTCCACCTCGTCGCCACGGCAGCGCAGCACCACGTCGAAAGCGCCGCCGCCGGGCATGGCGTCGCGCGCGTTCGCGGCGACGTTCAACAGCATCAGTTCGAACTGGCCGCGGTCCATCGCCACGGCCGCGGGGCAGCCCTGCACGTCGATGCGCACGCGGACGGTGCCGTCGAAGATCTGCTGCAGCATCGGCGCGACATCGCGCAGGGCGTCGCCGGCATCGAAGACGTCGCAACGGACCACCCGATGGCCGGCGAAATCCAGCAATTTACGGCTGATCGAAAGGGCCCGGCGTGCCGCCACCTCGACGCCTTCCATGGACGCCAGCAAGGCGCCGGCACCTTTGTCGGCGTCACGTTCGCGCCGCTTCGCGTAGCCGAGCACCACGTTCAGCACGTTGTCGAAATCGTGCGCTACGCCCGAGGCGAGGCGACCGGCGGCTTCCATCTTCTGCGCGTGCACCAGCTGCGCCTGCGCGCGTTCGCGCTCGGTCATCTCGGCCTGCAACAAGGCGTTGCTGCGGGCAAGCTCGGCGCCACGCGCATTCGATTCGGCGAGGCTGTTGCGTAGCGCGGCGATGGTGCGATCGAGCACGACGGCGACCACGGCGTAACTCATCACCATCGATACCTTCCTGCCCACCTGCCAGTCGATCGCGCCATGCGGCCATTGCTGGACGACGTCGCCGAGCGTGCCCAGGCAGAACACGCCCATCAGCGCCACGTAGATCATCCACAGCGACTGCCGCCCCAGCATCAGGCCGCCCATGCCGAGGATCAGCAGTGGGAACGGGTCGTTGGACAGCCGTTCCAGGCCGATGCTGGCATAGGCGAAGGCAGCGCAGCCCAGCATCACGGCCAGGTACAGCATCACGCCGCGGCGGAAATGGCCCCGGCGCACGAGCACGAAGCTGGTCCAGGCGACCGCCGTCATGACCACGTCGGTGATCATGTCCGCGACCAGGCCCGGCGCGCTCAGGCTGTCGCGGAACGAGACGAAGAACAGGTGCACCACCTTGTTCAGGGGCATCAGCACGCCCATCGCCAGCAGGATCACCTGCACCAGCGGTGCGTTGCGCCGTTCCACCGGGTCGGCAACAGGAACCCCTTCGAGCCAGGCCCGAACCTTTACCCACGACTGCTTGACCACGCGGCTCTCCCCGGACGCGGTGATAGTGGCGCGCGGGCCTGCCCTCCCGCGTGAGCTTTCGAAAGATTACGAAAGTTTCGCAAGGACGTGCAAGCAAGCGTGCGTGACTTGGGCGCCGCCGAGGCGAATCCTTGCGGGGTCGACGAGTTCGGCCGGGACGTCTGGACGTCCAAACGTGCCACCGCCCGGGCAGGGTCGCTGGCTTGGGGAATGAAGCAAGCGCGGGCCCGGTGCCGCCGGCCCGCATGTCACGTCATCGGGGAGTTTCACAGCATGAGTCACACGAACACCTGGAGCCACGGGCTCCAGCGGATGGTCATTGCCCGTCGCTGCCTCAGCGTCGCCGTCCTCCTGGCGCTGTCCGGCGCGCCGCACGCCGCGCACGCCGCGTCGGCCTACCTCACTCCCGTGCCCTGGATGCAGGCGCTGGCCGCCGACGTCGCCACGGGCGACAGCGAGGGCGACGGTGCCTTCGCCGTGGGCAACAACAGTGGCGCCTATGGCACCCAGGCCACCGCGGTCGGCGACCAGGCCTTCGCGCTCGGCGAATACACCACCGCGCTGGGCGGCGGCAGCTTCGCCATGGCCGATGGCGCCACGGCGCTGGGCAACGGCGCAGGCGTGGTGGGCAGCTATGGCACTGCGACCGGCTATGCCTCGCTTGCCCAGGGCGCCAACAGTGCCGCGTATGGCGTCAACGCCCAGGCGGTGGGCGACGAGTCCGTGGCGGTCGGCGACCTGGCCTGGGCCGACGCCAACGGTACGGCGGTCGGCGCGGGCAGCCTCGCCAACGGCGGCGGCACGGCCGTGGGCGTCAACGCCGTGAGCAACGCGGCGAACGGCGTCGCGATCGGCGCCAGTGCCACCGCCAACGGCGCCCTGAGCACGGCGATCGGCAGCGCGGCACAGACCGACGGCCCCTTCTCGCTCGCGGTAGGCGGCTTCTCGCTCGCCGGCGCGTGGCAGGCCACGGCCGTCGGCACCGGTGCCTATGCCGCCGCGTGGGAAAGCACCGCGCTAGGAGCGAACGCCAGCGCCACGGGCGGCTACACCGTCGCCGTGGGTGCCGAGGCCAGCGCCAGCGGCCAGGGCAGCGTCGCGGTGGGCAGCATCGGCGGCTTCTTCGGCGGCGCCGCGAACGCGTCGGGCGACTTCGGCACCGCGGTCGGCGCCAGCGCCTTCGCCGGCGGTACCAACTCCGTCGCCCTGGGCATGAATTCGCTGGCCGGCACCGACAGCGGCAGCACCACCGCAGGCATGCAGACCACCGCGATCGGTTCCGAAGCATGGGCGACCGAGGACGGCGCCAGCGTGCTCGGCTACAACAGCTATGCACAGGCCGCCGGCACCACGGTGCTGGGCTCCAACGCATGGTCGACCAAGGACGCGACCAACAGCGTGGCGCTCGGCAGCGGTTCCTACGCCGACCGCGCAAATGCCGTCTCGGTCGGCGCCTCGGCGGCATGGACCGACGCCGCTGGCACGGTGCACGACGCGATCACGCGGCAGGTCACCAATGTCGCGGCGGGCACCGAAGCCACCGATGCCGTCAACAAAGCCCAGCTGGATGCCGTGATCGCCGGCAGCGGCGACATGGGCGGCGCACTCGCGGCCGCACTCGGTGGTGGCGCGGCGATGGGACCGGCGGGCTTCACCGCGCCGACGTTCCGCGTGCAGGGGGCGGACTACGGCACCGTTGCCGACGCCTTCGGCGCGCTCGATGGTGCGCTCAGCAGCCTCGCCGGCCGGGTCGATGGCCTTGCCGGGAACGGCGTGGCGACGGGCGGTGGCAGCGGCCTCGCCATCGGCGAAGGCAGCGTGGCCACGGATACCAACGACACCGCCATCGGCCAGGGCGCACACGTCGGCGCCGCCAACAGCGTCGCCCTGGGTGCCGACTCCGTCGCCGATCGCCCGAACAGTGTTTCGGTGGGCAGCGCGGGCAACGAGCGCCAGGTGACCAACGTCGCCGCGGGTACCGCCGACACCGACGCCGCCAACGTCGGCCAGGTGCACGACGCGATCGTCACCGCGCAGAACTACGCCGACGCCGGTGACGCGAAGACGCTGGGCGATGCCAAGGCGTACGCCGACGCGAAGCTGGCCAACGCGGTGTCGCGCTCGGACTTCGACGCGTATCGCAACCAGGTCAACGACCAGTTCCACACGGTGAATACCCGCCTCGATCGCGTCGGTGCCATGGGCACGGCGATGGCCGGCATGGCCGGCGCCATCGCCGGTGCGGCGGGCACGCAGAACCGGGTGAGCGCGGCGGTCGGTGGCTACCACGGACAGGGTGCCGTGGCCGTCGGTTACAGCGCACGGCTCACCGACACCAGCAACCTGCTGATCGGCGGTTCGCTCGCCGGCGGCGGTGAATCGAGCGGCACGGTCGGCGTCAGCTTCGGCTGGTAAGCACGCATCCATCCACGAGGAATCCATCCATGACACATCGCTTCCCACGCGCCGCACTCGCCGCCGCGTTGCTCCTCGCCCTGCCCGCCGTGCATGCCAGCGACGCCATCGTCGCCAAGGTGAATGCCACGACGCTCAAACCCGACACGCGTGCCGACCGCTTCATCGTGACCTACCGCACCGGCAGCGCCGAGCGCAGCAACCGCACAGCGGTCGTCAGCGGCATCAGTGCCGCGGCATCGCGTGCCGGACTCACCGGGACCACTCGCAGCGCCGCGCTGACCACGGTGTACCAGCGCAAGCTCGCGATCGGCGCCGACCTGGTGAAGATGTCGCGCAAGCTCAGCGCCAGCGAAGCCACCGCGCTGATGAACCAGATCGCCGCGGACCCCGCCGTGCTGCGCGTGCAGCCGGACGTGCTGATGCATCCCTTCGTGGATGCGCCGGTCGTGCCCAATGACCCGAAGTTCGCCACGTACCAGTGGGACCTGCGCGACGGCGATGGCACGTACGAAACCATCGGCAGCGACACCACGTCGTACGCGAACCTCGGCGGTGCCAACGTCGCTCGTGCGTGGAACCTCGCCGACGGCCATGGCGTAACGGTCGCAGTGCTGGACACGGGCATCACCCACCACTCCGACCTGGACCTGAGCCTGGCCGACGCGGGTTATGACTTCATCACCGATGCCTTCGTCTCCGGCCGTGCCACCGACGGGCGTGTCAGCGGCGGCTGGGACCTGGGTGACTGGACCACCGATGCGAAGTACACCGATCCGTCGACCGGTTGCGTGGATCCGTCCGTGGCCGAAGACAGCAGCTGGCACGGCACGCACGTGTCGGGAACCATCGCCGAGCTGACCAACAATGGCATCGGCATGGCCGGCGTCGCCAACAAGGCGCGCGTGCTACCGGTGCGCGTGCTCGGCCACTGCGGCGGATACACCTCCGACATCGCCGATGGCATCACCTGGGCATCCGGCGGCCATGTCGACGGCGTGCCCGACAACACCACGCCGGTGCAGGTGATCAGCATGAGCCTCGGCGGCCAGGGTGCGTGCATGGCCGACGACGTGACCGGCCAGGCCATTGCCGGCGCGCTGTCGCGTGGCGTCACCGTGGTCGTCGCCGCGGGCAACGAGAACCAGCCGGTGGCGAACGTCACCCCGGCCAGCTGCCCGGGCGTCATCGCGGTCGGCGCCAACGGCATCTCGGGCAAGCGCGCGTTCTATTCCAACTACGGCGCAGGCGTGAGCATCGCGGCACCGGGCGGCGGCGTGTTCGCCGACGATGCGTCCTATGGCCAGCAGGTCTACGCCGGCGTGGTCTGGTCCGCAGGCAACCAGGGCACGCACGAACCGACCACCGAGGGCTACATCGGCATGGCCGGCACCTCGCAGGCCACGCCGCACGTCGCCGGCACCGTCGCGCTGATCGCCTCCGCACGCCAGGCCCTGTCGCTGCCGGCGCTCAAGCCACAGCAGGTCCGCAGCGTACTGATCGGCAGCGCACGCCCGTTCCCGCACAAGACCGACCAGCCGATCGGCGGCGGCATCCTCGACGCCTACGCCGCCGTCGTAAAAGCGATGGACCCGGCGACCGGCACCGTCACCGCCGAGCAACTGATCAACGGCACCGCCGCGACCGCATTGACCGGCTACACCGGCGACAGCCTGGTCTTCGCGATCGACGTACCCGCCGGCGCCCGCGGCCTCAGCCTCCGCTCTTACGGCGGCACCGGCGACGTCAGCCTGTTCGTCAAACGCGGCACCGTACCCGCCGCCGACGGATCGGACGCCGACTACCGATCGGTGAAACCCGGCAACACCGAGTCCGTCGTGCAAGCAGCGCCCGCCGCAGGCACGTGGTACGTCCGCGTCGTCAGCGTGCAGGACTTCGCCAACCTCTCCGTCCTCGGAACCTTCATCGCACCGTAAGCCATGCGCCACGGTGCCCTCGACCCCGAGGTCACCGTGGCCACACATACCCACACTACAAACGTTGCGGCCACGCCGCCGTGTTTTGGTTCGCGCGCAGGCGCGCTCCTACACAAGCCAGCCGGCGTTGCGTGGCCGGCTGTCCAAACCCGCTCGCGGCAATGTTGAAGAAAGCCCTCGGTGCCTACCCTCGAGGCGAGTTCCGCACAAGCGAGCGGCCGAAGGCTAATCAAATACATGGGCCGCGGCTGCGGCCAACCTTATCGAGCGCGGAGGACCTGTCTGAGCAGCGAGGGTAGGCACCGAGGGCTGTCCTGCGACCACGTACGAGCGCCGCGCGGACGGCATTCGCGCGCAGGCGCGCTCCTACAGGGCGGCGGTTCGGCCGGAGGCCGTCAAACATGGCCGCCAACGGCGGCAACCGCTTAAACGAAGTCACCCGCCGTCAAAGGCAACAGCCCATGCCGCGCCCTCGCCCGATCGCACTGCGGGCTCGGCAGGCCATCCTCCCACGCCGCCTTCAGCTCATGGCACGGCGAAGGACGCACGGCATAGATCGAACACTGCGTCGCGCCACCAACCTCACCCACCAGCGCCACGCAACGCGGCTCATACGCATTCGTGCCACGCATGTTCACCCGGTGCATCCCGAGCGACTCCGTATACGCGGCCGGCGTCGGACCGCCGGCCGCATCGGTTTCCATCCAGTGGAACGCAACGCGGAACGCCGCGCAGCACGCGCCGCAGCGCAGGCAAGGGTGAGTCATGCGTCAGATCGAACCCGAGAACGTATTGCACTTACCAATGTCGCCGGATTCGAAGCCGGCCTTGAACCAATGCACGCGCTGCGCCGAGGTGCCGTGCGTGAACGAGTCCGGCACCACCCGGCCCTGCGACTGCTCCTGCAACGTGTCGTCGCCGATCGCCGTGGCGGCATGCAGGGCAGACTCGATGTCGCCCGGCTGCAACCACTGCTGGCGCTGCTGCGAATGATTGGCCCATACGCCGGCAAAACAGTCGGCCTGCAGTTCCTGGCGGACCGAGAGCCCGTTCGCGCCTTCCATCCGCGCACCACGCCGGCGCGCCTCGTCGACCTTGGCGAACACACCGACCAGGTTCTGGATGTGGTGGCCCACCTCGTGCGCGATGACGTACGCGCGGGCGAAGTCGCCCGACTCGTGGAACTGCTGCTGCATCTGCTGGAAGAAATTCAGGTCGAGGTACACGTGGCGATCGGACGGGCAATAGAACGGCCCCACCGCCGACGACGCCGAGCCGCACGCCGTGCGCACGCCGTTGCGGAACAGGGTCAGCGTGGGTCGCTCGTACTGCTTGCCGCTGGCTTCGAAAATCTCGCCCCAGGTGTCCTCGGTTTCGCCAAGGATCGCGCGGACGAAATCCACCTGCGGATCGTTCGCCGCGGCCTGCTGGGATCGATGCGGCTGTTGCGCCTGTGGAGGCCCGCTGCCCTCGCCCTGGCTGAGCAAGGCGGTCGGGTCCTTGTAGAACACCAGGCCCAGTATCGCGAGCAGGATGATGCCGCCGACCCCGAGCCCACGGCCACCGCCAAAGGACGGACCGCCACCACCACCGCCGTCGCCGGCGTCTTCGACATTGTCGCTTCTACGGCCTTTTCCCCAGAGCATGGCGCCCTCCTTTCCCGTCGCGCGTGCCCCGGCCGAGACACGGTCGGCATGATCGCACGGACCGTTGCCGGTAAACTCCGGGGTTTGCGTCGTCCCCCGGATCGTTTCATGAATAGTCAGCTCCCCGCCGTCGTCACCCTGCTTACCCTGCTCCTGATGTTCTTCACGGTCTGGGCCGTGGGCCGGGCGCGCAGCCGTTACGGGGTCAAGGCGCCCGCCATCTCCGGCGATCCGGCCTTCGAGCGGGCCTGGCGGGTACAGATGAATACGCTGGAGAACGCCGTGATGTTCATCCCGGCGCTGTGGCTGGCGGCGCAGTACGTCGATCCCCTCTGGGCGGGCATCGCCGGGCTGGTGTGGCTGGCCGGGCGGCTGTGGTACGCGATTTCCTACCTTCGCGACGCCTCGCGGCGCGGGCCGGGCTACATGGTCTCGATGGTGGCCTGGGCCGCGCTGATGCTCATGGCCGCTGGCGGGATCGGCATGGCGATCATGGAAAACAACGCCACGCCGCCGGACGACGCCGGCCAGGCGGGATAACCCCATACGGATGGTAGGGGCGCGCCTGCGCGCGATGGGGGGGTCCGAGATAACCCATCGCGCGCAGGCGCGCTCCTACAGGTCGTCGGTGGGGAGGGCAAGGACGCGGACTCGCTGGATGCGGGCGCCGTCCATCGCGGTGACCTCGAAGGCCAGCGATTCGGATTCGAAACGGTCGCCGGCGCTGGGCAGGCGACCCAGCTGTTGCAGGACGAAACCGGCCAGGGTGGCAAAGTTGCCCTCGCCCGCGCCAGGCAGGCGGCGGCCGAGCAGGTGCTCCACCCGGCGCACGTCGAGGCTGGCATCGAGCAGCCACGCACCGTCCGGCTCACTGACGGCCGACGGGTCGCCCTCGCGGGTTTCATCCGGGAACTCGCCGGCGATGGTCTCGAGAACGTCGGCCGGCGTGGCCAGGCCGAGGATGCTGCCGTACTCGTCCACCACCAGGGCCACCTGCAGCGGCGCCCGGCGGAACTCGTCGATCAGGCGCAGCACGCTCAGTGATTCCAGCACGGTGATCGGCTTGCGCACCACGTTCTCGATATCCAGCCGGCCGTGTTCGGTCAGGCTGGCCAACAGGTCGCGCGAGGACACCACGCCGATCAGGTCGTCCAGGTCGCCATCGGCCACCAGCATCCAGTGATGCGGCGACTCGCGGGCTTCGACCAGCAGGTTGGGCAGTTCGTCAGACGGATCGACCCAGACGATCTCGGTGCGCGGCGTCATGATCGAGCGCACGGGGCGCTGGGACAGATCGAGCACGCCCTGGACCATCTCCAGCTCGTCCTTGCCGAACACCGAGGCCTCGGCCTGTTCGGCGTCGGGCGCCTTCTTGCCCGGGTCGCCCTCGTCGTCCACGCTGCCGCCCAGCAGGCGTAGCACCGCCTTCGCCGTACGGTCGCGCATCACCCGGCCGCCGAGCAGCAGCGAACGGCGACGGTTGCGCCGCATCGTCTGGTTGAACACCTCGATCATGATCGAGAAACCGATGGCCGCGTACAGGTAGCCCTTCGGGATGTGGAAACCGAAGCCTTCCGCGATCAGGCTGAAGCCGATCATCAGCAGGAAGGACAGGCAGAGGATCACCACCGTCGGCCGTGCGTTGACGAACGCGGTCAGCGGCTTGCTGGCCGTGATCATCAGGGCCATGGCGATCACCACGCCGATCATCATGATCGACAGGTGGTCGACCATGCCCACGGCGGTGATCACCGAATCCAGCGAGAACACGGCATCGAGGATGACGATCTGCGCCACGGTGAGCCAGAAGCTGACCTTGCGGCCAGCCTTGGCGCCGTCGTCGTCGTCGGCCTCCAGCCGCTCGTGCAGCTCGATGGTCGCCTTGAACAACAGGAAGGCGCCGCCCACCGCGAGGATCACGTCGCGCCAGGACAGGCCAAAGCCGTTCCAGTTGAACAGGGGCGTGGTGAGCGTGACCAGCCAGGACATGGCAGCCAGCAGGCACAGGCGCATCACCAGCGCGAGGCCAAGACCCATCAGCCGCGCGTGGTCGCGCTGCCGGGCGGGGAGCTTGTCGGCGAGGATCGCGACAAACACCAGGTTGTCGATTCCGAGCACGATCTCCAGCACGATCAGCGTGAGGAGACCCGCCCAGGCCGAGGGGTCGGCTAGCCAGTCGAATGCGAACATGGGTCGGCGCCGGGGGCGCCACCTTTCCTCCTGTCAGGGACCCGAAACTATACAGGCGTTATGTGAACGTCTGTGCCGGAAGCTGCGTTGCGGCGGCCGGAGGCCTCGGCTACGGTGGCGCATGGCCCACGATCCCGCCCTTTCCAGCATCCCCGACGAACCGTTGCCCGCCGAGCCTTCCAGCCGTTCCGGCCCGGGCTGGTTCGAGACGATTCTCATCGTTATCGCCTATTTCGCCCTCCAGCTCGTCCTGGGCGGCGCCTTCGGACTGATCTCGCGCACCATCGCCGGGCTCATCCCGGACTACGCCCCCGGCCCCGACGATCGGCTGGTCGTGGTCGTGATCCTTACCCTGCTCGCGTCGTCGGCGATCACCCTTAAACTCGTGGTCCGCCGCTGGGGGCCCCTGGTCCGCGACGGCGGCCCCGCCGGCATCGGCTTCACGGCGCCACTCGGCAGCCAGATGCTGTTCGGCGCGGTGCTCGGCATCGTGGCGCCCATCGCCGGCGGCCTGCTCACCCAGTGGCTCGCCGGCG
This sequence comes from Bacillus sp. NP157, assembly GCA_018889975.1. NCBI lineage: Bacteria > Bacillati > Bacillota > Bacilli > Caryophanales > Bacillaceae > Bacillus > Bacillus sp. NP157. The sequence continues at coordinate 473,987 of CP076546.1, read as the reverse complement.
ACCATCCGCTGACCCAGTCGGTCAGCACGCTGGCCGACCACGCCCACATCGCCCTGCGCATGGCCCTGTTGCCGATCGTGGTGCTGGTCGGGCCGCTGGTCGAAGAGGTGCTGTTCCGCGGTGCGTTGCTGGCCCTGCTGCGCACGCGGCTGGGCGACAACTGGGGCATCGCCCTGTCCGCGATCGTGTTCGGGCTGATCCACCTGCCTGACCTCGCCGGCCTGTGGTACGCGATCCCGAACCTGATCCTGGTCGGCGCGTTCTGTGCCTGGCTGCGCGTCCGCGCCCAGTCGATCTGGCCGGCCTATGTCTGCCACGCCGCCAACAACTCGCTGGCGACCCTGGCCTGGTTCAACTAGAGCCGTTCGAGCGAGGCCACGCTGCGGTCCAGCCGCGGGCTGGCGTAGCACTGCGAGCCCACGGGGATCAGCCCGACCTCGTTGAACGCTTCGCGATACCAGCGCGCGGGACGGCCGTGGAAGCCTTCGCGGTCGCCACCGGGATCGTCCTCGCGGGTGTACACCTCGAGGAAGGCCAGGCCCTCGGCCATGTCGCTGATGCCGGTAAGGCCCGCGCGGATCTCGGCGGGCTTCAGGTAGTGCAGCACGTCGGTGCAGACGATCAGGTCGAAGCGGGTATCGAAGCGGAGCGACTCCAGCTGGCCGAAGCGGGCATAGCCGATGTTGCGCGAACGGCCGTAGCGCGCCACCGCGTATTCGCTGGCTTCCAGCCCCTGGTAAGCGATGCCCGGCCGCAGCTTGCGCAGGACGGCGCGCCAGGGCGCTTCGCCGCAGCCCACGTCGAGCACGTTGCGGACGGGGCGTCCAAGATAGAACTCGGCCTGTCCCAGCACCATGGCGACCTTGCGAGTGAGTTCCGCGGGCGCGCGCACCGCGTGCTTCGCACTGCGGTACCACTTGTCGTAGTAGGCCTGGTCGTAGGTCTTGGTCATCGAACGGTCCACCGCCGAAAACGGTCATGGTACCGGGCGTACACCTCCGGCACACGCCCACCGCCGCATCTTTGGGCCCTCGAACAGGAGACAACCATGCCCCGCATCCAGCTCCGCATCACCGGCGACCGTGACGTCTTCGACGACGTGATCAATGCGATCCACGGCCTGGACCGGATCGAATACGTCGAAGAGATCGACGATTTCGGCAGCGACATCCGCGACGACTCCAGCTCGCTCGACCTCTCCGACGACGTGGGTTCGAAGACGTACACGCTGGAAATCGAAGTGCCGAACGACAAGGTCGGCGAACGCGTGCGTGAAGTGGCGGAAGAAACCGCGGGCACCCGCGAGGCCGCGATCGAGTTCGTTTATCCGGATGAAAACGAGATCTAGGCCATGGGCCTGCGCCGAACCTGACTACAGGACAACGCAGACAGGTTCTGGAAAGTAAACGTCAGCCACCCTACTCCGTTTAAGGTTGTGCTTCCCAACTGGAAACGGAGAACCCCATGCGGTTAAAGCTCGCGGCGTGCCTGATAGCCCTTGCCGCCCTGCCGGCCGGTGTCAGCGCCGCCGATGCGCCACTGTCGAAGGACGACGTGGCGTGGCTTAATCGCGTCACGTTCGGGGTCGACTCGGCGACGATCGCCGCATACCGGGCAGAAGGTCGCGAGCGCTTCCTCGACCGTCAGCTCCATCCGCGTGCCGACGGCCTGCCCTCGTCCGTCAAGGCCCAGGTCGCCGCGTTCGATGCGATGAAGACGCCAATCGAACAGACCGTGCCCGACGTCACCGCCCAGTATCGTGACCTGCAGGGCAAGGACGCCGACGTCGCGCTACAGGGCCGGAAAGACATCGCCGGGAAAGGCGCCGAGTATGCCGAACAGGCGCAGGCCGCGATCCTCCTGCAGGCCGTGTACGACGAGAATCAGGTGCGCGAGCAGCTCGTCTGGTTCTGGTTGAACCATTTCAGCATCAACGCCCGCGAAGCCCGCATCCGCTGGGTCGTCGCCGACTATGCAGAGCACACCATCCGGCCGCGCGCCCTCGGCAAGTTCCGCGACCTGGTGATCGCCACGCTGAAAAGCCCGGCCATGCTGCAGTACCTGAACAATGCACAGAACGCGCGCGACAAGATCAACGAGAACTACGCGCGCGAACTGATGGAACTGCACACGCTGGGCGTCAACAGCGGCTATACCCAGGCCGACGTGCAGAACCTCGCGAAAATCCTGACCGGCGTGGGCGTGAAGCTGGACGACAAACCACGCAACTTCGCCCCGGACATGCGCCAGTACTACGTCAACGAGGGCGTATTCGAATTCAACCCGCGCCGGCATGACTTCAGCGACAAGGTCTTGCTGGGCAAGACGATCAAGGGAAGCGGATTCGACGAAGTCGAAAAAGCTGTAGACCTGATCGTCAGCCAGCCGGCCTGCGCGACCTTCGTGTCGACGAAGATGGCGAAGTATTTCGTCTCGGACGATCCCCCGGCGTCCCTGGTGCAGGCCATGGCAAAGACGTTCCGCCATACGGATGGCGATATCGCCGCTGTCATGAAGACCATGCTCACGTCCAGGGAATTCGCCGCGTCGCTGGGCAAGCGCTACAAGGATCCGACCCAGTTCCTGGTCTCGTCAATGCGCCTGGCCTACGACGGCAAGCCCGTCGAGAATCCGCGCCCGCTGGTCAACTGGATCAACCAGCTGGGCCAGGCGCCGTTTGGTCGCACCACACCCGATGGATGGCCCACCGCCGACTCCGAATGGTCGGGCTCTGGCCAGGTGGCCAAGCGCTTCGAGATCGCGCGCCTGATCGGCAGCGGTGCCAACCGGCTGTTCTCCCCGGATGACGGCTCCCCGGCCGTGAAGGGCGACGCGCCGACGCTGACCAATGCGGTGTACCAGGCGACGCTCGAACCCTACCTGGGCCCGAAGACGCGCAACGCACTGGCCCAGGCCCAGTCGCCGCAGGAATGGAACACGTTCCTGCTGTCGTCTCCCGAATTCAATTACCACTGAGGCCCCGCCATGGATCGCCGCCAGTTCCTGCTCGCCCTTGCCGCCACGGTTCCCGCGCTCACGCTGGGCGGCAACGTCTTCGCCACGCCTCCGTCGTCGCCGCGCTTCCTGCTGGTGTTCCTGCGCGGCGGATACGATGCCAATAACCTGCTGGTGCCGTACGCGAGCGACTTCTACTACGAGTCGCGACCGAACATCGCGCTGGCAAAGCCGACCGCCGGCGATCCGAAGTCGGTGCGCGCACTGGACGCGAACTGGGCGCTTGCGCCTGCGGTAGCCGAAACCATGGGCCCGTTCTGGGACAGGAAGCAATTGGCCTTCATCCCCTTCGCGGGCACGGACGACCTGTCACGCAGCCACTTCGAGACGCAGGACAACATCGAGGCGGGCATCGGCGGCGACGGCCACACCTTCGCCTCGGGCTTCATGGGCCGGTTGAGCAACGTGCTGACGGGCGCGACCCCCATCGCGTTCACGGATGCCGTGCCGCTGTCGTTCCGTGGCGGCAACAACATCCCCAACGTTTCCCTGAAGGGCGGCGCCAAGGCGGTGTTCGATGACCGCCAGTCGAAACTGCTGGCCAGCATGTACGAAGGCACCGCGTTGCAAGCCGCCGCGACGGACGGCCTGGAGATGCGCCAGCAGGTGGCAAAGGACCTGCAGACGGAGATGGTTGCGGCCAGCCGGGGCGCGGTCACGTCGAGCGGCTTTGCGCAGCAGGGCGAGCGCATGGCGACACTGATGCGGGATCGTTATCGCCTCGGCTTCGTCGACGTCGGCGGCTGGGACACGCACGTCAACCAGGGCGGTGCCGACGGCCTCCTCGCGAAGAATCTCGACAACCTCTCCCAAGGCCTCGCCGCCTTCGCCAACGGCCTCGGCGACGCCGAATGGAACAACACCGTGGTGGTCGTCGTGTCGGAATTCGGCCGGACCTTCCGCGAGAACGGCAACAAAGGTACCGACCACGGCCATGGCACCACGTACTGGGTGCTTGGCGGCAAGGTCAACGGTGGCCGTGTCGCGGGTAACCAGGTGGCGATCAACGCCGGCAGCCTGTTGCAGAACCGCGACTACCCCGTGCTCAACAACTATCGCGACGTGCTGGGCGGCCTGATGAAACGCATGTACGGCCTGAACGATGGCGACCTTGCGAAGGTGTTCCCGAACGCAAGGCCGCGCGACCTGCAACTGGTCTAGGGCTGCCAGACCTGGCCGCCGGGGTTGGCCAGCTGGCGGTCCAGGTAATACGCCGCGCTGATGAAGGCCAGGTGGGTGAGCGCTTGCGGGAAATTACCGAGCTGTTCGCCGCGCAGGTTCAACTCCTCGGCGAACAGGCCCAGGTGGTTCGAATACAACACGCCGCGCGCCATGATTTCCCGCGCCTCGTGCAGGCGCCCTGCCCGCGCCAGGCATTCCACGTACCAGAACGTGCACGTGGTGAATGCGCCCTCGCCGCCTTCCAGGCCATCTTCGTTGCGATAGCGGAACACCAGGCCATCGTCGGTCAGCTGGTCGCGGATGGCGTCGAGCGTATCCAGCCACACCGGATCCGTCGCCGATACGAAGCGCACCAGCGGCATCATCAACAGCGACGCATCCAGGTCCGTGCCGCCCGCGGTCTGCACGAAGTAGCCCTTCTGCGGATGGCGGAAGTTCGCCCAGATGTCCTCGGCGATGCGGTCCCGTTCCGCCGCCCATTCGACCACGGGACCCGGCAGCGAACGCTTGGCCGCGAGCCGGATGGCCCGGTCCAGCGCGACCCAGCACATCAGCCGCGAATGCAGGAAGTGGCGCGGCCTGTCGCGGATTTCCCAGATGCCTTCGTCCTCGTCGCCCCAATGCCGCGACACATGGTCGACCATGCGCCGCACGTGGCGCCAGCCGGCGTGGCTTGATGCCTTGCCGTACTTGTTGGCGAGGTAGAGGCTATCCATCAGCTCGCCGTAGATATCGAGCTGGGTTTGCGTACGTGCCGCATTGCCAATGCGCACGGGGGTTGAGCCCGCGTACCCCACGAGATGGTCGAGCGTCGATTCGTCGCGCGCATCGCTGCCGTCCAGCGCATACATGATGCTGAGGGCGGAATGCTCGTCCAGCTTCGCCAGGCGCTCTTCCGTCCACTGGCGGAAGTGCTCGGCCTCGTCGATGAAACCCAGCCGCATGAACGCATACACGGTGAACGACGCATCGCGCATCCACGTGGCTCGGTAGTCCCAGTTGCGCCCCGCGCCGGTGGCTTCGGGCAGGCCGAACGTCGCCGCGGCGGCGATCGACCCATGCTTGTGCGAGGTCAGCAACTTCAGCACCAGCGCCGAGCGATCGACCCGTTCGCGCCAGCGGCCCCGGTAGTTCGATCGACGGGTCCAGGCACGCCACGCATCGGCCGTCTCGCGCAGCGCGGCCTCGCACTCGTCCCCGGTGAGAGGATCATGTTCTTCATCACCGAGGACGAACCACGCATGCTCACCCGGGCCCAGCGTGAAACGTGCGCCCGCCTCGCCCTCGCCGATCTCCAGCGGTACCGTCGCCGCCAGTCGCAGCGAATGCTTGCCGGCGTGGAACACTGCGGTCGGACCATAGGCCTCGACGTTCGGCACGCGCCGCGCGTAGTCGAAGCGCGGCCGGCACAGCACCTCGATCTCCACCGTCCCGCGCACCACGCGCACGCAGCGGAGCAAGGCACGCGGCACTCGCACGTCCGCCTCGGGATGCGGCATGAAGTCGGTCAACTCGACGCTGCCCTCTTCGGACATCCAGCGCGTCATCAGCACGTTTGTCTCGGGTATGTAGAGCTGCATGCGCCGGGCGTCGAGCCGGGGCTGCACGGAGAACTCGCCGCCCTGTTCGGGATCGAGCAGGGCCGCGAAGATCGTCGGGCTGTCCAGGTGCGGCCAGCACATGAAATCGACCGTGCCGTCGGTGGCGACGAGGGCGGCGGTGTCAAGGTCGCCGACGATGCCGTGTTCGCTGATGCTGCGGCCGGGGACGGGGTTCTCGTGGCTTGGCACTCCGGGCTCCTGGGCCGCTGTTGCCTAGAGAAGGCCATGCCGGGCGTGAAGGCGAAGGCCATGGCGCGAAAAATGGCTATGTAACCGATCGGTTGCATTGTGTAACCGATCGGTTCTATCCTCTCGCCACCCCACGATGGAGACACACGCATGGCTACGGAGACGCCGGACCTCACCGACGTACTGATCCGCCACGAACGTCGCGGCATCCTCGGCGCATTGCTCGTCATGCTCGTGCTGGGTGCGGGCGCCGTCGCCGAATGGGCGGGCGTGGATTTCCACTACACCCGCTTCGCCACGATGGCGGCGGCGATCCTGATCCCCGGGGTCATCCTCGTCGCGACGGGCCGTTCGCTGTTTTCGCGCGGTGCATTGGCCGGTTCGCGGCGTGCCGTGCGCAGCGACGAAGCACGCCGGGCAGCGATGGACCGTGCGAGCCGTTACGCGCTGGCCGTCACGCTCACGGCGATGTCGCTGTACGCCATCGCATCGCAGGCGTGGCCGTTCCCGGCGCCACCGGCTGCCCTGCTCGCCATCTTCACGGTGCTCGGCGTGGTCGTCTTCCTGGGCGCCTTCCTGTGGCTGGACCGCCCCGAATGACCGACGAGGTCCTGGCCAACCGCCTGAAAGTGCTGCGCGCCGAACGCGACCTGACCCAGGCCGACCTGGCGGGGCTGATCGCCACCACGCGCAAGTCGATCAACGCCATCGAGGCCGGGCGCATGGTCCCGTCGACCCTGCTGGCCCTGAAGATCGCCCGCGCGCTCGGCGTCACGGTCGAAGACATCTTCGAGATCGCCTGACGCGCTCAGAACTCCAGGCGGTAGGCCACCTTGACCAGGCCTTCGTTGACGTCCTTGAGCGAGAACCCGCGGCGGAACTGCGAATCGACCTCGTCGTTCGTGTCCTGCTCGTAGCCACCGCGGTTGTAGACGATGTAGAGGTTGGACAGGGGCGCGATCTCGTAGCGGTAGCGCACCTGGAAGCCGAGGTTCGCCACGCCGAGCCCGTCGACCGGTTCGTTGCTGGGTATGGCGCGGCCACTGCGATCGATCTCGTACGCACCGCGCAGCTTCGCGCCGACGGCGAGGGTCTGCAGCTTCACGCGCAGCTCCTGGTTGCTGCCGAAGTTCCAGTTCACGCCGCTGTCGACACCGACCGTGCGGCCATCGTACGCGCCGACGAGGTTATCGTGTTGCCAGATCAGCCAGTTCGGATCCCACTCGTAGCTCGCACCGGCGAACACGCTGAAGGCATCGGTGATGAAGAACGTCGGCACGAATTTGAAGTAGTAGCCGAGCCGGTGGTAGCCGGTGAGCTCGTTTCCACTGACGTAACCCTCGGCTTCCCAGCTCCAGCGGCCGATGCGCGGACGCTCGCGTTCGTATTGCAGCTTCGCCGTCGGAGGCTGGTGCAGCGCGTTCCCGCCACGGGTAAGCAAGTCGTCATACGACGCGGTGAAGGCATCCAGCCGCCACAGTTCCGAGCTGCCGTCCTTGCGAGTGCTATTGCGCTGGACGCGGAAGCGCCGCGACACGGTGACGCCCTCGGTGTTCTCCAGGTCGGAGATCCGGTAACGCCACAGATGCGAGGAATACGCGGAGTCTTCCGGCAGCCCCGTCACGCGCTGGCGCACTTCCCAGTGCAGGTAGACCATGTCGTTGCGCGGCAGGTAGCCGAAGTCGTCGATGTCCAGGCGCTTGCCGAAGTACATGCCCAGCCACTGCTGCGCCCACGTATCGTCCATCTGCCAGTAGGCGATCGAGGTCGCACCCATGCCGCTGCTGTTCGCCTGCGGCTGGTCGATCTTGCTGCCGACGATGTTGCTGGTGATGTTGAATGCGTCGTTGGGTTGCCAGCGATGGTCGAAGCCCAGCACGTTGGCGTCGCGGTCCAGGTAGGGATGGTTCACCCGCGTGGCGAGCATGCCGAAGCTCTGCGTATCCACGCTGCGCAACAGGCGTAGCGCGCCGAACGTGCGGCCGTCGTCGCCCTTTTCCTGGGCGGTGAGGATGCCGTAGCTGGTGTCGCCGACGCTGCCGTTGACCTTCACGGCGGCGGAGATGTCGGCAGGCCCGTGCCCATCGTCCGATTCGCCACCGACCCGGCGCGTGTAGACCAGCTGCGAGTAATCGTCCAGCAGGCTGAAGTCGAAGATGCCCTGGTTCTCGGTGAAGAACGGGCGCTTGTCGGTGAAGAAGGTTTCCTCGGGGGAGAAGTTCACCACCAGGTCGTCGCTTTCCACCTGGCCGAAATCCGGATTGATCGTCGCGGTCAGCTGGGTCTGCCCGTTCGGCTTCCAGAGGATGTCGGCGCCCTGTTCGAACGCGGCGCCGCCGTGCCCATGCTCCACCTTGCCGACGAGGTAAGGGGTGACCGCGAACAGGGATTGCGAATACGCCGGCAGCTCCACTTTCTGGAACATCGACAGGAAGCGGCCCTGGTCGAAACTCACCGCGGGCCACGCCATGCGTTCGCCCGTGCTGGCGATGACCCGGTCGATGTACAGGCCGATGGTCCGGTTGTCGCCTGCAGGTTTGTGCATCTGCGCCACGTACCAGGGGATCAGCACCTCGACGCTATAACCGTCGGCGTCCTCGCTCACCGCGTGGTCCCATACGCCGTCCCAGTCGTAGCTGAACTCGGATTCGTTGGTGATCACCTCGTCGGCGATGCCGCCGGTGGACTTCACCTCGAAGTCGTAGCCGGTGCGGCCGTTGCCGTCGAAGTCGACCATGACGTTGATCCGGTCGACCAGCGCGTCCTCGTCACGCCGGGTCACCTGGCGCGAGCGCGGGATGTTCGACGGCTGGGTCACGCGGATCGCCACGGCCAGGCCCTTCGGCGTCGACAGCACCCAGGCCTCGGTGGGCTGGCTGCCGGGCTTGCCGGTGCGCGGCTGGGTATCGCGGAAATCCGTGATGTGCCGGGCGCCCGCCCATTCCGCCGGGTCGATGTGGCCGTCGATCACCACCTCCGCCTGGGCGGCGGTGGCGAAAAGCAGGGCGAAAAGCAGGGAGGCGCGACGGCGCATGCAGGTCCAGGGCGTGAAATCCTGCGGGTAGGATGCCTGTCGGATCGCAAAGGTTTGCCATGACCCTTGGCACGGGCGCCTAGGCGGTTTCCCTGATGAGGTCCACCAACGCCCGCAAGGGCGCAGGAACATGCCGTCGGCCGGGGTAGTACAGGGCCAGCCGGTCGAACGGCGGGGTCCATTCGCCGAGCACGCTTTCCAGCCGTCCGGCGGCCAGGTCGGCCTGCACGTCGTACTCGCTGAGATAGACCAGGCCAAGGCCGGCCAGGGCGGCTTCGCGCAGCAGGTGCGGCTCGTCCAGCGTGACCACGCCCGGCACATCGACCTCCAGCGCCTCGCCATGGCGCTCGAATTCCCAGTGGTAGATGTGGCCCGAGGCCATCCGCGCGCGGACCGAGACGTGGCGCGCGAGGTCGCCCGGATGCCCGGGCCGGCCATGCCTGGCGAAATACGCGGGCGATCCCACGACGAGATGGCGGATGCGTGGGCCCAGCGGCACGGCGATCATGTCGCCCGGCACGATATCGGTGGTGCGGAAGCCGGCGTCGTAGCCGTCGCGCACGACGTCGATCATCCGCGCCTCGGTCACCAGTTCGACCTGCACCCGCGGATAGCGCTGCATGTAGGGAATCAGCAAGGGCTGCATCAGTCGCCGGGCGGCGCCGGCGGAGGTATTCAGGCGCAGCGAACCGACCAGTTCGTCGCTGGCCTCGCCCGCGCGGGCCATGGCCTCGCGGATACCGGATACGGCAGGCCCGACCTCTTCGACGAAACGCATCCCCGCATCGGTGAGGCGCACGCTGCGCGTGGTGCGGTGGAACAGCCGCGCACCGATGCGTGCCTCCAGCGCCGCCACCGACTGGCTCAGGGCCGACGTCGACATCTCCAGCTCCGCCGCCGCCGCGCGGAAGCTCCCGTGCCGCGCCACCGCCAGCACCGCCTCAAGCTCGGTCAGCCCGCTCCGCATTATCCGCCCCCGCTTAACAACCCATTTCGATTGCCGCAGCTTATCACCCCAATCCCCCACCCCCATCCTCTTCATCACCCCCACCTCATGGCCCCCTGCACATGCACACCCTCACCCACATCTACATCGACGGCACCTTCGCCCTCCCCCACGGCGAAGAGGTGTTCAACCTCCACAACCCCGCCACCGAAGCGGTCATCGGCACCGTCCGCCTCGCCGACGCGGAAGACGCCCAGCGCGCCATCGCCGCCGCGAAACGCGCGTTGCCGGCGTGGTCGCGCACGACCATCGCCGAACGCGCCGCCCTGCTCCGCCGCATGCACGCGGCGGTCGCCGCACGCGAAGACGAATTGTTCGCCGCGATCACCGAGGAATACGGCGCGCCGGTCACCCGCGGTCGCTGGATGGCGAAGCACGCCGCACAGGTGTTCCTCGATGCGATCGACGCGATGGAGAACTACGCCTTCGAACGCCAGCTCGGCGTCGCCCGCGTGGTGATGCAGCCGGCCGGCGTCGTTGGCCTGGTCACCCCGTGGAACAGCAATGCGAGCTTCATCGGCGGCAAGCTGGCCACGGCCCTCGCGGCCGGTTGCACGGCGGTGATCAAGCCCAGCGAGATGAGCGCGCTGCAGACGCAGGTGATGACCGAGGCGCTGCATGAAGCGGGTGCGCCCGCCGGCGTCTTCAACATCGTGACCGGTCGCGGCGACGTGGTCGGCGCAGCCATCGTCGACAGCCCGGACGTCCGCAAGATCTCCTTCACCGGTTCCACGGCGGTCGGCAAGGGCATCCTGCGCGCCGCATCGAACGACGTGAAGCGCGTCACCCTGGAGCTTGGCGGCAAGTCGCCGATGATCGTGCTCGACGACGCCGACTTCGCCGAAGCGGTGCCCATGGCGATCCAGGCCGGCTTCATGAACAGCGGACAGGCCTGCATCGCGGGCACCCGCATCCTCGTGCCGCGCTCGCGTCTGGCTGAGTTCGAAGCGCTGGCGACGAAAGCGGTGAACGAGGAAGTCTCCGGCGATCCGCTCGAGCAGGACACCACGATCGGCCCGATGGTCAGCGAGAAGCAGTGGTCGCGCGTGCAGGGTTACATCCGCAAGGGCATCGACGAAGGCGCACGCGTACTCGCGGGTGGCGAGGGCCGGCCCGAAGGCATCGGCCGCGGCTGGATGGTCCGCCCGACGCTTTTCACCGACGTGCGCAACGACATGGCCATTGCACGCGACGAGATCTTTGGGCCCGTTCTCTCAATCATCGCGTACGACGACGAGGAGGATGCGATCGCCATCGCCAACGACACCCCGTACGGCCTGTCTGCCTACATTTCGACGACCAGTGCCGAGCGTGGTGCCCGGGTCGCCGCGCGGATCGACGCCGGCCGGGTCATGGTCAACACGCTGACGCACGAGCCGAAGGCGCCGTTCGGCGGCTTCAAGCAATCGGGCCTGGGTCGCGAGTACGGCGCGTTCGGCCTGGACGCGTATCTGGAACCGAAGGCCATCATCGGCCGCTGACACGTGCTAATTTCCCCGGGTCTGACCAATCCGGGGATCCCATGCTCGCACGTACCTGCCTCACGCTCGCCCTTGCCGCCGCCGTGGCGCTGCCCGCCGTCGCCGACGACGCGAAAAAGTCGCCCACCGCTAAGGAACTGCTGGCGAAAGCCACGCCGTCCGACTGGCGCACGCCGGATCCGCAGAACCTCGTCTACATGGACCTGCCGCAGGGCCGCGTCATCATCGAGCTGGCCCAGGACTGGTCGCCGGAGCACGCCGCGAACATCCGCACGCTGATCCGCGAGCACTATTTCGACGGCACCCAGGTGATCCGCGTGCAGGACAACTTCGTCACCCAGTGGGGCGATCCCGACGGCGACGACAAGAAGAAGGCCAAGAGCCTGGGCACCGCGAAGGAAACGCTCACCCCGGAATTCACCCGCAAGGGCGGCAAGCCGTATCCGTTCACCCGGCTCGCCGATGGCGACGTCTATGCGCCGGAGGTGGGTTTCTCGGACGGCTTCCCGGTCGCCCGCGATCCGAAGGCCGGTGAAGCGTGGATCGCCCATTGCTATGGCACGGTCGGTGTCGCCCGCGACACCGGTGCCGAAACCGGCAACGGCAGTTCGCTGTACGCCATCATCGGCCAGGCGCCGCGCAATCTCGACCGCAACCTCGCCGTGGCCGGCAAGGTCATCAAGGGCATGGAGCTGCTCTCGGCCTACCCCCGCGGTGGCGAACCGATGGGCTTCTACGACAAGCCCGCGCAGCGGGTGACGATCAAGGACGTCCGCCTCGCCGCCGACGTGCCGGAAGCCGAGCGCACGCCGATCCAGGTGCTGCGCACCGACAGCAAGGTGTTCGCGGCGGTGGTCGACGCCAAGCGCAATCGTCGCGATGACTTCTACACGCGGCCGGCGGGCAAGATCGACCTGTGCAACATCAACGTGCCCGTGCGCGATCCGTCGAAGAAGAACTGAAAGGACACCCTGTCATGGATGACGCCCGCGACATCCTTCGTCGCGGCCGATCGACCGTTACTCGGTGCTGGTCGTAGCCGGTGCGTTCGCGAGGATCGCCTCGCGCAGCGCGCGCAGCTTGGCTTTCAGCTTCGCCTCGTTCTCCGCGCCCACGCGGATCATGAATTTCTGGCCGACAGAGAGTTGCTCGTAGTTCGCGTCGGCATAGACGTAGCCGACCTTCGCCGGGATCAACTGCAGCTGGCCCTTCGGCTCGGGCGCCTTCAGCAGGTGGTCGATCACTTCGACGAGGCGGTCGTTGAAATAGCCTTCGGTGCCGAGGTCGCGGTAGGCCTGCTGGAACAAGGGGTAGCTGCGCTTGTACCAGGCGGCCACGGCTTTCGGATCCATGTGGTCGGCGACATACATGTAGGTGTCGTAGCGCTGCAGGTTCTGCTTCGACTCGGCGAACATGCCGTCGGCGTTCTGCACCTGGAAGCGCCCGGTCGGCACGCGCAGCGGCACCACGTTCATGCCGATGGTCTGCTTCGGCAGCGCATCGATGGTGGCGACCATGCGCGGCACGATCGCATCGGGGCGCAGCAGTGTCTTCAGCGCACCATCGCTGGTCAGGCCGAGCAGGCCGGCCAGGACCGATTCATCGCTGTCGCCCAGCGCGGGCAGCCCGGCGGTCGAGCCGCTGGCGGGGCCGATCGGGTGTTCGGGGAGCGCGGCGTTGTTCACGGCAGTGGGTGGAGCAAGGGCAGAGGACGCAGCGGCCGGCGGCGCCTGCGCGGATACGCTGGCCTGCTTCTCGCGATAGAAGAACACGGCACCCAAGGCAATGATGGCGACGATCAACACGCCTGCCACCCACTTCGAACCTGACGACGACTGACTGCTCAACGCAACGCACTCCCTAAAACCAACCCCCATGGGACTACGAATGGCGGGTTAGGTTCAAGGCGAGCGGGTCAGGCCTGCTTCATCGAGGACGAGGTCGCGGAATCCGACGCCACTCGCAAAACCGAGGTCGAAGCCGTACTGCATGCGTACCGGCAGGGGTCCCTCGAGGTGGCAATGCGCTCGCGGCGCCAGGCGCATCGCAACGAGCCGGGCCAGCTGCGGATCGTCGATGCCGACACCGCTTCCGCCGAGTAGCACCTTCATCGATGTGCAGTGGCGAGCCGGCCCCGTAGCCGGATTCATGTTCATCCAGGCGCCCAGGATGGCGACCTGCCCTCCCACCGGCGGCGTGAGCACCTGGTGGTTCATCGCCGGCGTAAAGCGCAGGAAGACCGGCAGGCCCGCGAGGCTGATCGGCACGGCAACCACGAGGAAAACGCTGGCTATCGCAAGATGCGGCCGCCAGAAGGTGTATCCGGCCATCGCTTCGCGCGAGGCGCTTCCGCGGATCACGAACGTGCCCGTCGCCAGGTCGTGCAGGCCCTGCCGGGTGCCGGCGTTGAATACGAGCAGGTAGAGCGACGCAAGCAACAGGCCGCCGACCAGGCCCTCGAGGGCCCGTGCGCCCAGCGGGGCTTCTGCGGGAAACAGCAACATGCCATTTAGCAACACCGGGACGCAGATGACGGCGGCACGTAGCAGCGCACGCCAGACGGCGATCACCCGGCCTGCGCCATCGACGACGCGGATACTCAAGACCTTCTTGCCGGGAGAGCCCGCGCCGCCCCAGCCGCTATCGAAGATGCCGAAATAGATCACCGCGATGGCGAAGCCGAGCACGCGGCACCACAGCCCCATCCGAGCGAAGGGCTCGAACAGGACGAGGCCGGCGATGGCGCCGCCAAGCGATAGGATGATCCAATCGATGAGGAAGGCCAGCCAGCGGCGCCAGAGGGCGGCCATGGGCCTCGGCGGCGGCTCCGCCGCGGTGTGCAACTCGGTATCCATGCCGTCTCCACCTGATCCGCCGATCATGCACCCGGGCCGGGGCTTGCGGGAAGCCCCCTTTGGCAGGGCAAGCTCGGGCCGCCGGCATCCCCCATGGCCGGCACCAGGGTTCCCACCACATCATCGAACGTGCAAGGAGGAAGTATGGCTTTCTCTGCAAGGGCCGAGTCGTCCCCCATCGCCGGCATCAACGTCACGCCACTGGTCGACGTCCTGCTGGTGCTGCTGATCATCTTCATGATTTCCACGCCGGTTATCGCGCAAAGGAACCGGGTCGACCTGCCCAATGGCACGGGGGAGATCCTCGATCCTCCCGAACCACTTCGGGTCACCGTCGACTCGGGTGGCATGGTCTTCCTCAACGGCACGCTGGTGACCGACGCGAGCCTCGCCACGCAGCTGGACATCGCTGCGGCCAGTGGACGTGACGACGCCTCGCTGATCCCGCACGTGGAGCTGCATGCGAAGGATGAAGCCCCTTACGAGGACGTGGCGCGGGTCCTCGCGCTGGTGAAGGCGCACAGGATGGAACGGATCGACTTCGCGTCCGACTGACACGCTAACCCACGCTTTGTTTGTAGGAGCGCGCCTGCGCGCGACATCTGGTTGCCACGACGCAACAGGATGTCGCGCGCAGGCGCGCTCCTACACGTGGTTCGGTGTAGCAGCTAGCGCGCGGAATATGAGCCGCTCGCTCTCCACCAACGACCGATCGATGCTGCGGCTGGCCTCGGCTTCCGCCTCCCCGGTCGCCACGGCGAGCGCCGCCGCATCGCGCGTAAGCCACGCCCGCACTGCCCGGCAGCGTGCGCCAAACGCTGGATTCCCCCAGCGCGCTGCCTGGACATCCGCATCTCCCGGGAGCCATGTAGCGTCACGCTCGTTCACGGCCGACATCCAGTCGATCTCCTGCCGCGTGAGCATGGCGATCTCCGCAACGGCTTCACCCTGCGGGTCGGTCGAAACAGCGTCCTGCAAGACAAGGCCCAGCTCCACGGCATCCGACCATGCGCCACGCTGTTGCGCTGCCTTGACGCGATACCACGCGCCCGCCACCGGGGACCCATCGGCGATGGTCTCCAGTTCCTGTTCGGACAACAGGGAAACCGGTGCACCCGATAGCACGCGCGCATGCAGTCGCAAGCTCGGAAAGTGCGCTTCGTCCGGCGGGTGGCGCCACCATCGCCAGGCGTTGACGACATCGTTGAGCTCGGAAGGCGCTGCCGAGTAGGGATTACAAAACGGCATGAGCGATGCATAGCCCGCCAGGGTGAGCATCGAGTGGACCAGCATGTCGCTGGCCAGCTGCGCGGCCAGCAAGCAAAGCGCCGCGAGGGCCAGCTGTGGCACGAAGCCAGCAAGGGCAAGCCAGAGGTAACCACGGCGCAAGGGACGCGTGGCGGACGGCATGGCATGCAGTTCGGAGAAGCCCTGCCCCGCCCGCCAGCGACGCCAGCGCATCCGCATACCGCCGCGCAAAGGGAGGATTTGCAGTGCCCCGAAGCGCAAGCCAAGCACGACCATGCCCTGCTGCCGCGCCACGACGAAGCGGGCGACCTCGCGCACGAGGAAGGAGGCGAACAGCCCAACGATGCCCACGACGAAGGCCAGGGTCACGCCGTACCGGGCCGCGTTCCCATGGATCGCCAGGTAAGCCAGCATCAGCAGGCCCGCAAGCCACACCAATGAAAGCGTAGACCGCGTACCTGGCGTGGGCTGCCAGATGGACGGCGGCTGCGCTGACGTCGTACCGGCATCGCTGTCCTCGTCGCTGTCACCCGCCGCTGAGGTCATGCCGTCTACGTCGGCGGCGGCGGCCGGTTCCACGGCCCAGCGATCGGTCGCCGCGAGCGCATCGAGCAACAGGCCTTCGCTTTCCTCGGCCGTGAAGCTGAGGCTGTCTGCGGCGGCATCGAGCGCGCGGCGCCTTGCCTGGGCCATGCCATGCCCACCGCCAGCGAGCCACGCCCTGAACACGTCGTAGCGGTGCGGCAGTGCCGGGATATGCCAGCTCGCGTCACGCAGGGCGGCTGCGTCCGGGAGCAGGCTTGCATCACGGGCAACGACCGCGGCCGCGAATTCGATCTCACGCCGTACCAGGCTCGCGAATTCCGATTGCGCGGCGCGTTGGGCGGGGTCGCTGGACAGCGCTGCCTTCCAGGCGCCCATTCGCCCGGCGCATTCGCGCCACGCGCCGTGGGCCAGGTCGTCCTTCACCCGCGACCAGAGGGCGTGCATCGGGCTCATGCCCTCGAAAATCGCCACGTCGGCCGGCGAGATCTCCGCCAGCCGCCTTGCGTAGTTCATGCGAACCAGCGCCACGGTGTTTCGCAGCGAGGATTCGGACGGCGGATGGAGCCACCAGCGCAGGGCCTGCAAGCCGTCGGAGTCCATCCCGTGGCGGAACGGCAGGATGTTCACCAGCGGCCCGACCGCTACGCAGATCGCGGCCACCCAGCCGGCCTTCGCATGCAAGGTGGGCGTGAGAACCATGCCAACGACGAGCAGCGCGATCAAAACGGCATTCGCTGCCACGCCGCCCAGCATGAAGCGGATGAAGACCGGGCGCCACGGCTTACCCAGCGGTGGCAACGCGCTGACGGAGCCCAGCGCGCCGCGTGTCGCGGCGCGTTTCACGCGCATCTTCCAGCCGCGCCGCCTGGGTGCGAACTGGAGCGGGCCGAGACGGACGGACAGGATCCACATCCCGCCTCGCCGGGCGGCGATGAAATGGCCGAGCTCATGGACCGCCACGGCAAGGCCGAGCGTCGCGAACGGAATGACCACCGTCCAGGGAAAGCCAAACGTGGACGACAGCCCCAGCGCCGAGACGAACAGCAGCCCCATGACAAAGCCGGCGAGCACTTTGTTGATCGACAGCACGAGGGACGGCGGCTGCCACAACGGTTCGGCATCAGCCGAGGCTGACGCGCGCGCATCTTCGTTTGCCATTCCCTGGACTCCCCCGAATCGATCGGGCGAGCTTAGCAGGGGTGCGCGCGGGGCGGCATGTCCGCGGCCGGTCCGCGAGCCTGCGTCAGTCCGGACTGGACGCAGCGAAGGCCGCGACCTGCTCCTGGCTCACGAGGCATGTCACGGGCTGCGCCGCGCGGTCGACATGGAAGAAGCCGTCGTCGCTGGGCGCGTGGTAGTAGAGCGTGCCGCCGACGCAGGGAGGACGCGTCGCCCGCTCGCCCGAGAGCGCCTGCCAGACGCGCACGGCCATCAGCGCCGTAGTGGCGTGGCCCGGGTGCTGGCCATCGCTGTGCAGCCACGCAGCGTTCGGGTCCGCGGCGCGCAGGCGCAGCCAGGTTTCGCCCAGTTCGATGTAACGGGCGCCCATGGCGGCGGCGATGTCTCGTTCGCCCTTGACCAGCTCCGGCTCGATGACCGTGTTGAGCTGCCAGGTGCCCAGGTAGTAGAGCCGTGCGCCGCCATCGCGGGCCATTTTCGCGAGCACCGTGCTCGCCCGCCTCACCTCGACGTGGTGCGGGCGGGTGAGACAGCCCTCGCCATGGCAGACCGCATCGCCGCCTCGCTCCTGGAACACCACGTCGGTGTAGTGGCCGTGGGCAAGCAGGTCGGCGAGGCGCGCATTGTGTTCGCCGTCGGCCAGCGAGGCGCCCGGCAAGGCGAATGCGTCCACCTCCACGTCGGGCGGCGCCAGCGAAGCCGTGGCCGACGGGAGGTTGTTGACATAGGTGAGGCTGTTGCCGACGAAGAGGATGCGGCGTGGCGGCGACGCCGCGGAGGCGGCCGTCGCCAGGCAGAGCAGGAACAGCAACAGGATCTGTAGGAGCGCGCCTGCGCGCGACAGGGTATTCGGGAACATGGACATCCGTTTCGGTGGTGGCGATATATCCGTTTCGGTGGTGGCGATATTTCCGTTTTTTGGCTGCGACAGGTTCGTTTTGGTGGTGCCGACACATCCCTGTGCGTGGTCGCGAAAAGATGTCGCGCGCGGGCGTGCTCCTACATGTTGCGGCGGTATTCGCCGCCGACGTCGTAGAGGGCGTGGCTGATCTGGCCAAGGCTGTTGTGCTTGACGGCGTCCATCAGCTGTTCGAAGACGTTGCGGCGATCGCGGGCGGTCTTCTGCAGGTTGCGCAGGCTGTCCGGGGCGAGGCCGTTGCGAGCCTTGCCGTACAGCAGCACGTTGTCGATCTGCTGGCCCTTCTCTTCCGGGGTGGAACGGATGAGCTCGATCTCGGTGGCGATCTCGCCGCCGTGGTCCTTGGGCAGGAAGGTGTTGACGCCGATGAGCGGAAGCGAGCCGTCGTGCTTCTTGTGCTCGTAGTACATCGACTCTTCCTGGATCTTGCCGCGCTGGTACATGGTGTCCATCGCACCGAGCACGCCACCGCGCTCGCTGATCGCCTCGAACTCCTTGTACACGGCTTCTTCAACCAGGTCGGTCAGCTCGTCCACGACGTAGCTGCCCTGCCAGGGGTTTTCGTTGAAGTTGAGGCCGAGCTCGCGGTTGATGATCAGCTGGATCGCCACGGCGCGACGCACGCTCTCTTCCGTCGGCGTGGTGATCGCTTCGTCGTATGCGTTGGTGTGCAGGCTGTTGCAGTTGTCGAACAGCGCATACAGCGCCTGCAGCGTGGTGCGGATGTCGTTGAACTGGATCTCCTGCGCGTGCAGCGAACGGCCGGAGGTCTGGATGTGGTACTTGAGCATCTGGCTGCGCGCGCTGGCACCGTAGCGCTCGCGCATCGCACGCGCCCAGATGCGACGGGCGACGCGGCCGATCACCGTGTATTCCGGGTCCATGCCGTTGGAGAAGAAGAACGACAGGTTTGGCGCGAAGTCGTCGATCTTCATCCCGCGGGCGAGGTAGTACTCGACGATGGTGAAGCCGTTCGACAGCGTAAAGGCCAGCTGGCTGATCGGGTTCGCACCGGCTTCGGCGATGTGGTAACCCGAGATCGACACCGAATAGAAGTTGCGGACCTTGTTGTCGACGAAGAACTGCTGGATATCGCCCATCATGCGCAGGGCGAATTCCGTGGAGAAGATGCAGGTGTTCTGCGCCTGGTCTTCCTTGAGGATGTCGGCCTGGACGGTGCCGCGCACGGTCGCCAGCGTGTAAGCCTGGATCCGCGCGTAGGTTTCTTCGTCGACGACTTCCTCGCCCGACACGCCCAGCAGGCCGAGGCCGAGGCCGTTGTTGCCGGCCGGCAGGTCGCCGTTGTACTTCGGGCGATTGCCGTCGGGATAGAGCTCGGCGATGCGGGCGTTGACGGCGTCCCAGCGCGAGGGTTCCTCGTTGAGGTGCTTCTCGATGTTCTGGTCGATCGCCGTGTTCATGAACATGGCGAGGATGATCGGCGCCGGGCCATTGATGGTCATCGACACCGAGGTGCTCGGCGCGGACAGGTCGAAGCCGGAATACAGCTTCTTCATGTCGTCGAGCGTGGCGATGCTGACGCCGGAGTTACCGATCTTGCCGTAGATATCCGGGCGCGGCGCCGGGTCTTCGCCGTAAAGCGTCACCGAGTCGAACGCGGTCGACAGGCGCGCGGCGGCGCCACCCAGCGACAGGTAGTGGAAACGGCGATTGGTCCGCTCCGGCGTACCCTCGCCCGCGAACATGCGGGTCGGGTCTTCACCGGCGCGGCGATACGGGAACACGCCACCGGTGTACGGGTAGTAGCCCGGCAGGTTCTCGCGCATCAGGAACGAGAGCAGCTCGCCCCAGTCCTTGGTCTTCGGCGGCGATACCTTCGGGATCTTCTGGTGGCTCAGCGACTCGCGGTAGTTCTCCACGCGGATCACCTTGTCGCGCACCGTGTACTCGTTGTACTCGGCGGTGACCGAGGCAAAACGTGCCGGCCACTCGCGCAGGAGGTTGATCGCTTCGCTGGACAGCTCGCGCACGGCCTCGTTGTAGCGCTGGCGCAGCGTGGCGAGCGAACGGTCGCCCTCGACGCTGAGCAAGGCATGGTCGTAGAGGTCGAAGGCACGCGGCAGCGCGTCGTCGCCGATGTCCTTGAGCGACTCGAAATAGTGCTGCGCCTTCGCCGCCGCTTCCGCCTGCTTCGCGATGCCGCCGTTCACGCCGCGGCCCTGCTCGGCGATCTCGGCCAGGTAACGCACCCGGCTGCCCGGGATCAGCACCGTCGCGCGCGGCTCGCGCAGGCTGGTGTCGACGTCCGGCGTCCAGCCCGCGCCCGGCAGCGAAAGCTTCTCGCGCAGCAGGCGGCACAGGTTGTCGAACATCCAGGTCACACCCGGGTCGTTGAACTGGCTGGCGATGGTCGGGTAGACCGGCACCTTCTCGTCGGCCAGCTGGAAGGCGATGCGGTTGCGCTTCCACTGCTTGCGCACGTCGCGCAGCGCGTCTTCGGCGCCACGCTTGTCGAACTTGTTGAGGACGACCAGCTCGGCGAAGTCGAGCATGTCGATCTTTTCCAGCTGGCTGGCCGCGCCGTATTCGCTGGTCATCACGTAGACCGGGAAGTCGACCAGGTCGACGATTTCCGAGTCGCTCTGGCCAATGCCGGCGGTCTCGACGATCACCAGGTCGTAGGCCTGGGCCTTGAGGAAATCGATGCAGTCGTGCAGCACCACCGAAGTGGCGGCATGCTGCCGACGCGTCGCCATCGAACGCATGTACACGCGGTGGCTGCGCAGGGAATTCATGCGGATACGGTCGCCGAGCAGCGCGCCACCACTGCGGCGACGGGTCGGATCGACGGCGAGCACGGCGATGCGCATCTCCGGGAAGGCATGCAGGAAGCGCAGCAGCAGCTCATCCACCACCGAGGACTTGCCCGCGCCGCCGGTACCGGTGAGGCCGAGCACCGGGGTCTTGCCACCGGCGAGTTTCCATTCCTTGCGCAGGCGCTCCAGCTCGGCCGACGGCAGCGCGTCTTCTTCGATCGCCGAAAGCATGCCGCCGATGGAGATCTCGTCGTCGATCGAGGTCGCGGCGGGCACCTGTTCGGTACGCGCCTTCTGCGCGTTGCGGGTGCGCGTCATCACGTCTTCGATCATCTCGGTCAGGCCGAGCTTCATGCCGTCGTTCGGGTGGTAGATACGCTCTACCCCGTACGCCTGCAGTTCCTTGATTTCTTCCGGCGTGATCGTGCCGCCGCCACCGCCGAACACGCGGACGTGGGACGCGCCGCGCTCGCGCAGCATGTCGACCATGTACTTGAAGTATTCGACGTGGCCGCCCTGGTAGGACGACAGCGCGATGGCGTCAGCGTCTTCCTGCAACGCCGCGCGCACCACGTCTTCGACCGAGCGGTTGTGGCCCAGGTGGATCACCTCGGCGCCCTGGCTCTGGATGATCCGGCGCATGATGTTGATCGCCGCGTCATGGCCATCGAACAGGCTCGCCGCCGTGACGAAGCGCAGCGGGCTGGCCTCCGCGTCGGTGTGGCTGGCGGGGATGTGCTTGGGCTGCGAGCTCATGGAAACTCCGGGAAAAACCGATGCGGGGATAGGGAACCCGCCAATTCTACCGCCGCCGCTGGCCCGGGCTCTGATGCAGTGCAGCGTGCGCGGCCGTATGCCCCCGCCCCTAACCCTGTAGATACTCTCTTCCCGGTCAACCCTGCCTAAGGTGCTCTGGGCTAAAAAGCTTGGTGACGTCGAAGTTTTCGTTGTCGCGCAGGCAAGCCCAGAGCCCGGTGAGGTATTTGCGCATGACTGCCG
Organism: Bacillus sp. NP157; assembly: GCA_018889975.1. Taxonomy (NCBI): domain Bacteria; kingdom Bacillati; phylum Bacillota; class Bacilli; order Caryophanales; family Bacillaceae; genus Bacillus; species Bacillus sp. NP157. The sequence continues at coordinate 451,956 of CP076546.1, read as the reverse complement.
CGAGGGCCTGGCGCTTGGCCTTTCCGCGACGAAGCAGCTGTTCGTAGAAGGCTTTGACCAAGGGGTCGTAGCGCACGGCAACCAGCGCAGGCATGTACATGCCTGCGCGCAGGTAGGTGTTTCCGCCCTTGCTTAGCCGCGGCCGTCCGTGGACGCTCGTGCCCGATTGGGTGTGACAAACGTCCAGGCCCGCATGGCGGCTGACCTGCGGCGCTTTCATAGTGCTGGGAAGCATGGCCAGTTCAGCGAGTACCGCCATCGCCGAGACCTCGGCGATGCCCGGGGCTGCGGTCATGTGGCGAAGCTGGGCTTGGCGCACCGGATCGGTGTCGATCTGCTGGCGCATCGCACCGCGCAGGCGTTCGATGCGCCGATCGAGGGTGGCGACGGCCTCGGTTTCGTCCTCGAGCAGCAGCACATGCGTGCCCTTCTTGGCAGTCAGGGCGTGCAGGCGGTTCTTCGCGCGGACCCGCTCCCCCAACAGCCGGTTCACCTGCCGTCCCAGGTCCCGCAGGGCCAGGTCCGCCTGCTCCGGTGCGATCCAGCGTGCCGGCTTGAGCGCCTCGCCATACTCGGCAAGCAACCCCGCATCGATCGTGTCGGTCTTGGTGCCCTTGAGCTTGAGCTGGGCGAACCGCTTGGCACTGCGCGGGTTGATGACCGAGACCGGCAATCCAGCCCGATCCAGCGCGATGGCCAGGTCCAGGTGATAGATCCCGGTCGCTTCCATCACCACCCAGGAAGGCCGTAAATCCAGAAGCTTCCTGGCCAGCCGTGCATGTCCTGCCGGGGTTTGCTCGAACTTCCCCAGCGCAACACCCTTGCCGTTGTCATACGAGGCCACGGCGCAGTCGCGCGCGCTGACGTCCAATCCGATCGACATGACCATCCCTTACATCCTCCGCGAGTTAGCGTGAGAATGGATCCGGCTCCCCGACCCCGCATTTTTTGCCCCTGCAACCTTGTATGCGAAGTCCCTCGCGGGCTTCTGGATACTCTCCGCAGTTGGCAATGGGGCGGGGGGCCACTCTACAGGCGAAGTCAGGAACATCCTGCTTCAAGGAGCGCGCGGCCTCCCCGGAATCCTTCGCACACCCCCCGGATGGGAGGCACCGCCAAGATACAAGGAGCGCACCTGTGCGCGACCGATCTTGGCGACCACGCGCAGGCCCTGTTCCGGATTGGCCCAAAGATGTCGCGCGCAGGCGCGCTCCTACAGGTCAACGCCGAGCGCAATTACAGGTCCATGCCGGTCGCAGGTCGAGGGCAGTTACAGGTCGACGCCGGTCAGGAACGTTACCGCCGCCGCCTGCACGTCCTCGTCGTCCACGATCCGCCTGTGACCGAGCTTGCGCGTCTTCAACACCATCGCCCCGGGCCAGAAACGCCCATAGAGATCAGCTTCCCCGATCGGCACGTCCCGGTCGAAGACGTCGTGCACCACCAGCACCGGCTGGGTCCGCTTCGGCGCGTGGTGGCGGATGTGCAGCTCGCCGATCTGGATCCCGGTGCGCTTCGCCAGCGTGTCGTGCAAGGGACCGCGCAGGCGCTGGGCCAGGCGCACGAAGCGCGCGAACCGGTAGGTGGCGGCTTCCGGATCAGCCGCCGGCGCGATCAGGACCACGCGCTTCGCCGTCCAGCCGTCATCCAGGGCCAGCGTCACCGCCGCGCCGCCCAGCGAATGGGCGATTACCCCTTCCGCATCGCCGTAATGCCGGCCGATGGCGCGCACTGTGTCGACGAAGTCCGGCAAGGTGCAGAGCGTGCCGCCGCTGTGGCCATGCGCCGGCTGGTCGAACGACACAGCCGCCCAGCCTTTCGCGAGAAGCTGCGGGATCCAGGACTCCCAGCGCAGGCCCATGCTCGACCAGCCGTGCACGAGCAGGATGTACGGCTGGGAGGCCGGATCGCCCCATACATAGGTGGCGATGGCATCGCCTTTCACCTCCACGGTTTCGCGCCGGGCGGTCATGCTGGCCGCCGCATGCGCGGCACGCTCGCGGCTGCTCGGCAACGGCGTCTGGAAGAGGCGCGCGGCGTGCGCCACCGTCCGTCCCGGCGACAGCCGGCTGCCAAGGCGGTAAGCGAAGCGGATGCCCAGCAAGGTGGCGATGGTGCGAGCGCCGAAACGGCGTGGAGGCTTCATGGGGACGGCATTCTGGGCGTTCGGCCTGGTGGTTGAAGCGGCCGCAGGGAGGCGGGGCTCCCCGGCGATAGGCTTTCACGAAGCTGAACATCTTGCGGCAACAGGGTCAACCCGACCCGCCCGTCTCCGTTTTTCCTCACGAGTCCGCGCTACTGCGGATGTTGAAGGAGATCACCTCATGTCGAGCCTCACCCGCACCCTCGCCGCCGTGGCTGCCCTTGGCCTGGCCGCTGGCGCCGCCAGCTACACCCCGCCGGTCGCCGCGCGGGAAGTGGTTGTCATCCGCAACGCCCCGCCGCCGCCGCGCTTCGAGCGCGTGCCGCCGCCGCGCGCCGGCTACGTCTGGGCCCCCGGCTACTGGAACTGGTACGGCGGCCGTTATGTCTGGGTGGGTGGTCGCTGGGCGACCGGGCGGCCGGGGTACGTCTATCGCGGCCCGGGCTGGCGTCCGTATCGCGGCGGCTACCATTACGAACGCGAGGTCTGGGTGCGCGATCCGCACTGGCACCGCTAAAAACTTAACATTTGCGTGCTGCGCCGCATCTACCAACTCGGCGATAACGGTTTAAACTAGGCAGCTGACACGACACATCGCCCCCGCCATCCAGGTTGGGGCGATTTTTTTGGACGGTCGCTTCCCCACCGGTGGTCCCCACCGCCGGTTCGCCTCAAGGGGGCGGGCTGCACTACATGAAAACTGGAGTTTGCGTTCGATGATTTTCGAAACCATCGCCAACACGGGCCACGAAGAAGTCGTCTTCTGCCATAACAAAGACGCCGGCCTGAAGGCCATCATCGCGATCCACAACACCGTGCTTGGCCCGTCGCTGGGCGGCCTGCGCATGTGGCCGTACAAGACCGAGCAGGATGCGGTCAACGACGTGCTCCGCCTGTCGCGCGGCATGACCTACAAGAACGCGGTGGCCGGCCTGAACCTGGGCGGCGGCAAGGCCGTGATCATCGGCGATCCCTCCAAGGACAAGTCCGAAGCGCTGTTCCGCGCCTTCGGCCGTTTCGTCAACTCGCTCAACGGCCGCTACATCACCGCCGAAGACGTGGGCATCGACGTCAACGACATGGAATACGTCTACCGCGAAACCGAGTACGTCACCGGCGTGCACCAGGTCCACGGCGGCTCGGGCGACCCGTCGCCGTTCACCGCGTTCGGCACGCTGCAGGGCCTGATGGCCGCACTGCAGGCAAAGCACGGCAACGAAGACGTGGGCAAGTACAGCTACGCCGTGCAGGGCTGCGGCCACGTGGGCAGCGAGTTCATCAAGCTGCTGCGCGAACAGGGCGCCAAGGTGTTCGTCACGGACATCAACAAGGATGCCGTGCAGCGCTGCGTCGACGAACTCGGCTGCGAAGCCGTGGGCCTGGACGAGATCTATGACGTCGACGCCGACGTCTACAGCCCGTGCGCCCTGGGTGGCACGGTCAACGAGCAGACCATCGACCGGATCAAGGCGAAGATCATCTGCGGCGCGGCCAACAACCAGCTGGCCACCGACGCGATCGGCGACGAACTCGCCCGCCGCGGCGTGCTCTACGCACCGGACTACGCCGTCAACGCCGGCGGCGTGATGAACGTATCGCTGGAAATCGACGGCTACAACCGCGAGCGCGCCATGCGCATGATGCGCACGATCTACTACAACGTCGGTCGCATCTTCGAGATCTCCTCGCGCGACAACATCCCGACCTACAAGGCCGCGGACCGCATGGCCGAAGAGCGCATCAATGCCATCGGCAAGATCCGCCTGCCGCACATGGGTAACGGCGCACCGCGCTTCCAGGGCCGCATGCGCGGTCAGTAAGCACCACGCACCACGCAGCATGAAAAGCCGCCGGAGCGATCCGGCGGCTTTTTTCATGGCTTTTTCGCCACGCAAAAGCGGCAGCCACGCCGTGAGTGATTGAGCTGGCGACAGTTCGTCGGCCACGCCTAGGCCGTTAGTCGGATTCCTTCGCGCGCACGGCGGCCTAGCCTAGGCATCACATCAGTGAGGACGTGCCATGAACAGCCCAGGACAAACACGCGTGACCGGGACGGTAAAGTGGTTCAACGACGCCAAGGGATTCGGCTTCATCTCACGGGAGGGAGGCCCCGATGTCTTCGTCCATTTCCGAAGCATCCAGGGACAAGGATTTAAATCGCTGCAGGAAGGGCAGCACGTATCGTTCGTTGTCACCCAGGGCCAGAAAGGTCCCCAGGCGGAAGACGTACAGACCATCTGAGCACGTACCGCCCGGCATCCGGAGGAAGCGCCATGGATAGTGACCAGGGCGACAACAAGGACAAACGGCCCGTGTTCGCCCCGATGCGCCGGTTCACCGCGGTGCCCGCCGACCGGTCACGGTCACCGCGCGTTCCGACGAACGCCCCGACGCTCAAGCCGGGGCAGCGCGTGACGTTCGACGTCCACCCCGGGGTCGACGGCCCCAGCTACGCGACCAACGTCCGGGTCATCGACGACGAAGACCCCTGACCCCCGGTGCCGTCTCACAGGCTGGAGAGAGCGGCGCGGCGGCCACGGGCTTGCCGCGCCCAAACGGCGGCCGCTCGGCGACTCGCAAGTAGCTGCAATCTGGTACACTTCACCACGCCCCCGGCCTCTTGTAAGGCTTTGCCTACACGAAGCTTTTGGGTGCAGGGGAGTAAGGCCACACTGGTGGCACGACCAATTCAGATCACGACCTTCGTCGCCCTGGCGGCGCTGCCCCGCTTGTGTCCCAACGGACCGGCGGACAACGACCACCGCGGATGTAATGGACTTACCGAGCTATGAGCGCGATCCCAGCCGAAACCTTCACCCAAGACGACATCCTGGTGCGCCTGCGCTCGGTCCTGCACGAGACCTTCGAGATCGACCCCGCGAAGGTCACGCCCGAGGCCAACCTGTTCACCGATCTTGAACTGGACAGCATCGACGCGATCGATCTCGCCATCCAGGTCCAGGACATGACCGGGACCCGGATCAAGCCGGAAGACTTCAAGAGCGTGCGCACCGTGGGCGACGTCGTCGCCACCGTGCAGCAACTGGTCGCCCGCTGACGATCGCATGACGGGTACGGCCGGAACGGGCGCGCCTGGCGCGCGACCCTTCGCACCCTGCGCGGTCGTGCCGATCTACAACCACGGCCGGACCATCGCGGCCACCGCCAACGCGCTCACCGCGCACGGCCTGCCCGTGCTGATCGTCGACGACGGCTCATCGGAACCCACCCGCGCCATCCTCGATGCGCTGGTGGCCGGCCGCGACGACCTCACCCTGGTGCGGCTGCCCCGCAACGGCGGCAAGGGCACGGCGCTGAGTGCCGGTTTCATCGCGGCGCGCGATGCCGGTTACAGCCATGTGTTGCAGATCGACGCCGATGGCCAGCACGACACCGCCGACGTCCCGCGTTTCCTCGCCGCTGCCCAGGCGTCGCCCGGCGCGATGATCTGCGGCACGCCGGTGTACGACGCATCGATCCCCAAGGCACGGCTCTACGGGCGCTACCTGACCCACGCCTGCGTGTGGCTCGAAACCCTGTCATTCGACATCCGGGATTCGATGCTGGGCTACCGGCTCTATCCGCTCGACGCGACCTGCGCGGAAATCGCGCGCAAGCCGTTCCCGCCGCGGATGGATTTCGACACGGAAGTGGCCGTGCGCCTGTTCTGGCGTGGCGTGCCCGTGCACAACCTGCCCACCCGGGTGATCTATCCGGAAGACGGCATCTCGCATTTCCGCCTGTGGCGCGACAACGCGCGCATCACCGCCATGCACACGCGTCTTCTGCTAGGAATGCTTCCGCGCGCCCCGCGCCTGCTGTTCCGCAAATTCACACGGAAAACCCACTGATGCGTCGTCTGATCGCCATGCTCGCCCTGCTTTGCTGCGCCACCCTGGCGCAAGCCCAGGTGCCCCCGCTCGCCAACGACGTGCTGGCCAACCTGTCGAAGCACCAGCAGGTGCGCGCGGATTTCACCCAGACCCGCACGAACCCGGACCTGGCCGAGCCGCAGGTCAGCAAGGGCGAACTGCTGTTCGTGATCGGCCACGGGATGCTCTGGCACACGAAGCAACCCTACGAAGACACGCTGGCGCTGACCGCGGGCGACACCCGCCGGGTCGACGCCCAGGGCAACCTGCAGCGCGTGCGCGACGGCAACCGTGGGGTCAGCCAGGTCTCGGGCATGCTGCAGAGCCTGCTGGCCGGCAAGGCCGACGATGCCACGCGACAGTTCACGATCACCGCCGAGGGCAGCGTCGACGACTGGACCCTGCATTTCGTGCCGAAACAGGCCCGGGTCGCGCGCGTCCTCGCCGGCATCACCCTCAAGGGCGACGCTTTCCTGCAGTCGATCGAAGTAAAACTGGCCAGCGGCGAGAGCACCTCGATCACGTTCGCCGGCACGCGTGACGCGGGCACGCTCAGCGCACTGGAAACCAAGGCCCTCGGCATCCCATGAAGCCACTGACGACCACGGCCCGCGCGGCCGTCTTCGCCGTCGTTTCATTGATGGTCTGTGCGCTGGGCGCCTGGCTGTTGTTCGGCCGCGCCGCCTCGCCCCTGCAGACCGACCTGCTCGCCATGCTGCCGACCACCGAACGCAATGCGCTGGCCGAACAGGCCGTGGAGCGCCTGGGCAAGGCCAGCGGCGACCGGATGATCCTGCTCGTCGCCAACAAGGACGACGATGCGGCGAAGGACGCGGCACGCGAACTCGGCGTGGCGCTGGGCAAGGACAAGGTCTTCGCCAACGTGCTCGCCGAGCTGCCGCCGTTCGATCTCGAGCAACTGGTCACGCCGTTCCTGCCCTACCGTTTCCACCTGCTCACCGGCGACGACCGCGCCGCCCTGCTGGCACCGGGTTTCGATGCGGTGTCGGCGATCAAGCGCCGCCTGAACGAACCGTTCGGCGCGACGATCGGCCCGAAGCTGGGCGACGACCCGTTCGGCTGGATGCAGCACTGGCTGGATCGCCAGCCGTGGAACAGCGGCACGCTGGTGCCGGAAGACGACATGCTCACCGTGCATCGCGACGACGCCAGCTACGTGCTCGTGGTCGGAACGCTGGCGGGCTCGTCGTACGACGACGGCGTGCAGCGCCGCGCCCTGGCCACGCTTGCCGACGCCGAACGCGAGGTGCTGGCGAAGCATCCGGGTACGCGCGTGTTGCGCACCGGGGCGATCTTCTACGCCGCCGCGGCCCGCGCTGGCGCGGAGCGCGACACCCACGTGGTCGGCATCGCCTCGACGCTGGGCATCGCCGTGCTGCTGCTGTTCGTGTTCCGCTCCATGCGACCGCTGCTGATCGCCTTCCTGTCCACCGCGCTGGGCGTGGTTGGTGCGGTGGTGGCCACGATCCTGGTGTTCGGCCAGCTGCACCTGCTGACCCTGGTGTTCGGCGCCGCCCTGCTCGGCGAAGCCGTGGATTATTCGATCCAGTACCTGTGCGCCCGCGCGAACGCCGGCGCCCAGTGGGAACCGTTGCGTGGCGTGCGCCAGGTGAAGCCGGCCCTGCTGCTGGCGCTGGCGACCTCGTTGCTCGGCTACGCCCTGCTCGCGCTGGTGCCCTTCCCCGCCCTGCGCCAGATGGCCGTGTTCGCGATCGCCGGCATGTCGGTCGCCTGCGCCAGCGTGTTCTGGCTGTTGCCGGCCTTGCTGCGCAAGCCTGCGCGTGCACCGCTGGCCCGGCCCTTCGTCCGCGTCGCCCTCGGCTGGCAGCGGATCGCTTCGGGCCGTCGCGCGCTGCTGGCGATCGGCGTGCTGGCCCTCGCGGCCATCCCGGGCTGGATGCAGCTTGGGCATGACGACGACATCCACCTGCTGATCTCGCCGCCGCCCTCCCTCGATGCACAGACTGCCCTGATCCGCGACGTGGCCGGCTACGGCGGTGGCACGCAGTTCTGGCTGGTCGAAGGCAAGGATCCGGAACAGGTGCTCCAGCACGAGGAAGCCCTTACCGACCGCCTGCAGGCCGAACACATCAGCTGGACCGGGGTCAGCGCCATGTTGCCCTCGCAGGCACGCCAGGCGCAGAACCTCGCCGCCGTGACCCAGGGCGTGGGCGGCCCCGACATGGTCGCGCGCATGGTGGCGGGCGGCTTCAAGCCGGCGGCCGCCGAAGCGTATGCGGCCGCCTTCCCGGGCAAGCCATTCACCCTGGCCGACTGGAAAGCTTTCCCCGCGTATATGCCCTTCCAGTACCTGTGGATGGACAAGGGCAGCATCGTGGTGCCGCAGGGTGACGTGGACGTGGCGCGGATGCGCACGGTCGCGCAGGGCCTGCCAGGCGTCTCGGTGATCGACAAGCCCGCCAGCGTCTCCACGCTGTTCGGCGAATACCGTGGTTATGCCGGCCTGTGGCTGGGCGCCGCGCTGGTGCTGGTCGTGCTCGCCTTCGCGTGGCGCTATGGCGTGCGTGGCGCGTGGCGCGTCGCGCTGCCGCCGACCGCCGGCATCGTGCTCAGCGTCGCGGCGCTGGGTTACCTAGGCCAGCCGCTCACCCTCTTCCACCTGATGGCTTTGATGCTCGTGCTGGGCGTCGGCGCGAATTACGCCGTGTTCCTGCGCGAGGGTGAACCGCATGCGGCGCACATCCCCGGCGCCGCCTACGCCGGCGTGCTGCTGTCGGCCGTCACCGCCCTGCTTTCCTTCGGGCTTCTCGCCCTGAGTTCGATGCCCGCCCTGCAACATTTCGGCCTCACCCTGCTGCTAGGCATCGGTTTCACCGCCCTGCTCGCCCCGGTGAGCGTCACCGCACCCGTGAAAGACCACGCATGAACACCTCGGCACACGCCAGCCGCGCCCTGAAGCGCGTCGTCGTCACCGGCTTCGGCGGCATCACGCCGCTGGGCCACGACTGGGCTAGCATCGAGCCGCGCCTCCGCGAGTTCCGCAATGCGGTGCGGCGGATGGGCGAATGGGATTACTTCGATGCATTGAACGGCCGCCTCGGCGTGCCGGTGGACGATTTCGCCACGCCCTCGCACTGGTCGCGCAAGCACACCCGTTCGATGGGCCGCGTCGCGTTGCTGGCCACCGCGGCAAGCGAACGCGCACTCGCCGATGCCGGGTTGCTCGACGACGAGCGCATCCGTGACGGACGCATGGGCGTGGCCTACGGCTCGTCCGGCGGCAGCATCGAACCGGCGCGCACGGTGGGCCGGATGCTCGAGACCGGCTCGATGCAGGGCGTGACCGCCACCAGCTACATCCAGATGATGGCGCACACTACGGCGGTGAACGTCGGCGTGTTCTTCGGGCTGAAGGGCCGCGTCATCACCACGTCCAGCGCGTGCACTTCGGGCAGCCAGGCGATCGGCTATGGCTACGAGGCGATCCAGCAGGGCAAGCAGCAACTGATGCTCTGTGGAGGCGCCGAAGAGCTTTCCGGCCCGGGCGCGGCCGTGTTCGATACGCTGTTCGCCACCAGCACGCGCAACGATACGCCCGGGCTCACGCCGCGGCCGTTCGATGGCAAGCGCGATGGCCTCGTCGTGGGCGAAGGCGCCGCCACCCTCGTGCTCGAGGAGTACGAACATGCCGTCGCGCGCGGCGCACGCATCTACGCCGAGGTGATCGGCTTCGGCACCAACTCCGACGGTGCGCACATCACCCAGCCCACCCGCGAAACGATGGCCGCCGCGATGCGCATGGCGCTGGACGATGCAGGCATCGCCGCGAGCGAGGTGGGGTATGTGAGCGCGCACGGCACGGCCACCGACCGCGGCGACGTCGCCGAAAGCCACGCGACGCACGACGTGCTCGGCGGCGCGGTGCCGATCAGTTCGATGAAGAGCTACGTCGGCCATACGCTGGGCGCATGCGGCGCGCTGGAATCGTGGTGGGCGATCGAGATGATGCGTCGCGGCTGGTTCGCGCCCACCATCAACCTCGACGCACCCGACGCCGAGTGCGCGGCGTTGGACTACCTCACCGGCGAAGGCCGCGAGATCCAGACCGACATCGTGATGAACAACAACTTTGCGTTCGGTGGCATCAACACATCGCTGATCTTCAGGGCGCACCGCTAATGCGGCGTGTGGTCGTGACCGGCATGGGCGCCGTGTCCTGCCTCGGCGCAGGCCGCGCGGCCCTGTTCGACGGCTTGCGCGCCGGGCGCAGGGGCTTTCGCGACATGCCCGGGTACGCCGCGCTGGGCATGCGCTGCCGTACCGCGGCACCGGTGGACCTCGGCGACCTCGCCCCGCCGCCGCGCAAGCTGCGTCGTTACTTCCCCCAGGCCGCGGAATACGCGTGGCATGCCACCCGCGAAGCGCTGGCCGAAGCGGGCATCGACGAAGCGCGGGTCCGCGAGCGCGATGTCGGCATCGTCATGGGCGGCTCGGCCGCGCTCTCCGAATACGAAGCCGGGCTGGAGGTGTTCCATGCGAAGGGCTATGGCCGGCTGTCTCCGTTCATCGTCCCGCGCAGCATGGGCAGCGCCATTGCCGCGACGTTGATCCACGCGTTTGGCTTCGGTGGCCGCGGCTTCACGGTCGGCTCGGCCTGCACCAGCGCCACCCACGCGATCGGCCAGGCGATGGAGCTGATCCAGCTCGGCCGCCAGGAGATCGTTGTCTGCGGCGGCGCCGAGGAACTGCACGACAAGGCCTCCATGTGCTTCGACGTGATGAACGCGCTGTCCACCACCAGCGTCGCCGGCGGGGCGGTGTCCACGCCCTATGCCGCGGATCGCGACGGCATTGTGCTCGGTGGCGGCGCCGGCGTGCTGGTGCTGGAATCGCTCGACCATGCGCTCGCGCGGGGCGCCACCATCCTGGCCGAGATGGCCGGCTACGGTGCCGCATCGGATCCCGAGGGCATGGTCAATCCGCATGCGGACGGCATGGCCGAAGCCATGCACCAGGCGATCGACCTCGCCGGCGTGATCCCGGACTACGTGAATACCCACGCCTGCGCCACCCTCCACGGCGACCTCGCCGAATGGCAGGCCCTGCGTCGCGTGTTCGGCGACCGCGGCCAGCCGGTGCCGTGGATGTCGTCGATCAAGGGCCTGACCGGGCATGCGCCCGCGGCCTCCGGCGCACTGGATGCCATCGCGTGCATCGGCATGATCGAGCACGGCGTGCTGCTGGCCGGCGCCGCCCCAGCCGAGGCGGACGAAGCCTTCGCCGAGGCCCCGCTGCTCGACGGCGAACGCGACGCCACGATCGAAGCCGTGCTGACCAACAGTTTCGGCTTCGGCGGCAGCTGCGCGGCGCTGGTCATCCGGCGCTACCATGACCCCGGATCCGCCCACAGCCAGGCCTGAGCATCGCATGCACCTCGCCGCCGACATGACGACGCGCCGCCAGGACGCCTGGCCGTGGCGATTCGCCTGCACCGCCCTGTCGTTCGCCCTGTTCGGGCTGGGCGGGCTGGTGCTGCGCGTGCTGGTGCTGCCGGTGGTGATGCACTGGCCCGCGCCGTTGCCGGTGCGTCGCCGCCGCGCCCGACGCACGGTGGGCCGGGCGTTCTGGCTGCACTCGCAATTCATGTTTCGCACCGGTGTCGTCCACTACCGCTTCGAGGGGCTGGAAAAGCTGGGTCGCCCAGGCCAGATGATCGTCGCCAACCATCCGTCGCTGATCGACGTGGTGTTCCTGATCGGCCACGTGCCGGATGCGAACTGCATCGTGAAACACGGCCTGTGGAAGAACCCCTTCATGCGCGGGCCAGTCAGCGTCGCCGAGTACATCAGCAACGACGGCAGCGCCGACATGCTCGATCGTGCCGCCGACGTGCTGCGCGAAGGCCAGACCCTGATCGTCTTTCCCGAGGGCACGCGGACCACGCCGGGCCAGCCACCGGTGTTCCACCGCGGCGCGGCGGCGATCGCCGTGCGCGGCGCCAGCGTCGTCACGCCGGTCTTCATCACGGTGGTGCCGACCACGCTCACCAAGGCCGAGCCCTGGTATCGCGTCCCGCACCGGCGCGTACACATGCACCTGCGCGTGGGCGACGACATCGAGGTCGCGTCATTCAGCACCGACACCCCGGCGCCGATCGCCTCGCGCCGGCTCAACGAACACCTGCATCGCCTCTACGCCATGGAATTGCCCGCATGATCGCCCGCCAGCACAAGGCCCCGGGCAAGCTCACCAACCTCCTGCTGGTCGCGGTCGGCCTGCTTTATCCGTTCATCGTGTACTTCGGCAGCGACCACGTTTCGCCGCCCGTGTTCGGCCTGATCCTCGGCGCGCTGTGGCTCATCCGCGCACCGGCCCTGGTGCACCAGCCGGGCGGCCGCTGGATGCTGGCGATCATGCTCGCCTACTGTGCGGTTCTCGCGCTCGGCGGCCACGAACGCCTGCTGCGCTGGTACCCCAGCCTCATCTGTGCGCTGCTGTTCGCTGCGTTCGGCCTGAGCCTGCGCTTCGGGCCCCCGATGATCGAACGCTTCGCCCGCCTGCTCGAACCCGAGCTGCCACTGGCGGCCGTCGCCTACACGCGCAAGGTCACCTGGGTATGGGTGGTGTTTTTCGCCGCGAACGGCAGCGTGTCGGCGTTGCTCGCCGCCTGGGGGCCGATGTCGTGGTGGACGTTCTATAACGGCGTGCTCGCTTACCTGGTCATGGGCTCGCTGTTCGCGGTGGAGTGGGTATGCCGCCAGCGCATGCGCCGGCGCCTGCGTGCCGCGCCGATGACCCTTGCCGCCGGTCGCCTTGCGTCGCACCCATGGGTCGCGGCCGCGGTGGGCGGGCATGCGGAAAACCAGGCGCCGGGGATGATCGTGGCGCTTTCACCGGCGGGTCGCATGGCGCTGCTGCGCCACGGTCGCGCGGGGCTGGTCAGCGAACTGGGCCAGCACGCGGCGGGCGACGATGCCTTGTCGACCCCGCTGGCGTGGCGCTTCGTCGACACCCTGCCCGATCCGAGCTGCATCGACCTGCTGCTGCAGTCGCCGTTGCCGCGCATCGCCAGTGTCCTGTCCGAGCAGGTCGAGGGCGACACCCACGTACTTTCGCTCGAACTGCCGCTGGACCTGGCTTGCTTCGCCGACCACTTCCCGGATGCACCGGTGTTACCCGGCGTGCTGCAGATTGCGTGGGCGCTCGAGTTCGCCAGCCCGCGGCTGGGTACGCCGGCGACATGTCGTTCCGTCGACCAGCTGAAGTTCCAGCGCCTGCTGCGCCCCGGTGACCGCGTCGAACTCCGCCTGCGCCATGACCCGGCGCGCGGCCGCCTGCACTTCACCTATCGCACGGTGGATGCAACGTGTTCGTCGGCCTATCTGCACGTCGGACCCAGCGAGGGCACCACCCATGCGCGGTAAAGGCGTGCTTTCGGCCGAGGTCGAGCTGGTAGTGCCGTTCTTCGACGTCGACTCGCTCGAGATCGTCTGGCACGGCCACTACGTCAAATACCTGGAAATCGCCCGCTGCGCATTGCTCGACGACGTCGGCCACAACTACGTGAGGATGAAGGAAACCGGCTTCGCCTGGCCGATCATCGACCTGCAGCTGCGCTACGTGCAGGCCGCGCGCTTCGGCCAGCCGCTACGCGTGCGCGCGGAACTGGTCGAATGGGAAAACCGGCTGAAGATCCATTACAGCGTAAGCGACGCGACGACGGGCGAGCGCCTCACCCGCGCCAGCACCGTCCAGGTCGCCGTACGGCTGGCGGATGGCGAGATGCAGCTGGTTTCGCCGGGCGTGTTCATCGATGACGTGGAGCGTCGCCTCGCCCGCGAAGGCATCGTCCCATGAGCCACTGGCCAATCGAACAGCTGCTTCCCCACGCCGGCCGCATGATCTGGATCGATGCCGTGGTGGAGTGGAGTGCCGACCGGATCGTCTGCGAGCGCACCGTGCGCCGCGGCGACGCCGAAGTCACGCTGGATGGCCTGCCGGCGTGGGCTGGGGTGGAACTGATGGCGCAGACCGTCGCAGCGTGGAACGGCTGCCAAGTGCTGGCCGACGGCGGCGACGTGCGCCCGGGCTTCCTGCTCGGCACGCGCGCCTATCGTGCGGATGCGGATGTGTTCCCGCCGGGCACGCGCCTGCGGGTGGAAGCCGTGCGCACCTTCCACGACGATGACGGCATGGCCTCGTTCGCCTGCCAGGTCGACGGCGGCGGCGTGCACGCCGAGGCCCGGCTCACCGTGTTCAGTCCGCCGGACCCCACCCCTTTCCTCGATCCACGCAACAACCTCGATCCCACCGGAACCGCACCATGACCCAGACCGTCCTCGTTACCGGCTCCAGCCGCGGCATCGGCCGCGCCATCGCGCTTGCCCTGGCGGATGCCGGCCACGACATCGTGGTCCACTGCCGGTCCCGCCGCGACGAGGCCGAGGCCGTGCAGGCCGACATCCTCGCGCGCGGACGCCAGTCCCGCGTACTGCAGTTCGACGTGGCCGACCGTGCCGCGACCGCAGCAGCGCTGGAAGCGGACGTCGCCGCGAACGGCGCGTATTACGGCGTGGTGTGCAACGCTGGCCTGACCCGCGACGGTGCGTTCCCCGGCCTGTCGTCAGACGACTGGGATCAGGTGCTGCGGACCAACCTCGACGGCTTCTACAACGTGCTGCACCCGCTGGTGATGCCGATGATCAGGCGCCGCGCCGCCGGGCGCATCGTCTGCATCACCTCGGTGTCAGGCATGATCGGCAATCGCGGGCAGGTCAACTACAGCGCATCCAAGGCGGGCGTGATCGGTGCTGCCAAGGCGCTCGCGGTGGAACTGGCCAAGCGCAAGATCACCGTGAACTGCGTTGCGCCGGGTTTGATCGATACCGACATGCTCGAGCCGGAAGTGCCGGTGGAGCAGATCCTGAAGGTGATTCCCATGGAACGCAGCGGCACACCGGAAGAAGTCGCAGCCGCCGTGCGCTTCCTGATGAGCCCGGATGCAGGCTACATCACCCGCCAGGTACTCGCGGTCAACGGCGGCCTCTGCTAACGCGATCGGGCGACCCGCACGATGAAAAAAGCGCACCCGGGTGGAACCGAACACGCTGGCCTGATTCCCCGGCCGATCGATAGCGCGTATACGGCGACGAATGCCACGGATCCGCGTTATGCGAAGGCATTGCGCATCGCCCGTCGTGGCGGCGACCTGACAGACGCTTATGAGCTACTGCGCCATGCGGCCGAAGATGGCGATGGCTTGTCGATCTATGCGCTGGCGACCTGGTATCTGCATGGCACGCATGTGCCACGCAACATACGCATGGGTAACCAGATGCTGAAAGTCGCTGCGGAGAAGAACGTCGCTGCGGCGTGCAGCGACCTGGGCGTGTCGTATTACAACGGCTGGGGTGTCCGCAAGAACTTCAACCTGGCCGCCCGTTACTACCTTCGCGCCTTCCTGCTAGGCGACCTGGAGGCGGCGAAGTGGCTCGAACAGTTGTTCTTTCGGGAAGGCAAGGACATCAAGGTGCGGGACGTCGGGCGTGAATTCGGCCGATTCCAGGCGGCGCGAGGGCCCTGACGCGCGGGACGCATCCTGCCGCTAAGCTAGGGCCATGATGCCGCTTCGCCACCTCGCCGAGTCCGACCGTTTCGCCGATGTGCTGCGCGTATGCCTCGCACTCGCGGGCGTGACAGCCTGGTGCACCTGGCACGGCCCGGCCGACGCGATCGTCCCTGCCTTGCTCGGCGCCATCGCCTGTGCACTTGCCGAGACAGACGACGCACTGCCTGGTCGCCTGCGTGGGCTGGTGGTCACCCTGGCCTGCTTCGCGCTGGCTGCCACGGCGGTGAAGGCAGCGATAGGCACGCCCGTGGCGTTCGCGATGCTCCTCCCGGTCGGTACCTTCCTGCTGGTCATGCTCGGTGCCGCCAGCGGCCGCTACGCCACCATCGCCACGGCTACGCTGATCCTCGCCGTCTACACGATGATCGCCTCGGACGCCGGCGGAAGCCATGGTGCGGCGGACACGATCGCCCTGCTTTCCGGCGCAGCCTGGTACGGCGCGTTGTCGCTGGCCTGGAGCGCACTCGCGCCGCAGCGTGCGGTCCGCCATGCGCTCGCTCGCCTGTTCGAATCGCTGGCGACGCTGATCGAAGCGAAGGCCGCGCAATTCGAACCGGTCCGCGGCCTCGACCACGATGCCCTTGCGCTGGACTTCTCCCGGCGCAACCAGCGCACCGTGCAGGCGCTGACCGAAGCACGCGTCGCCCTGTTCGACCGCATCGGCCGGCGCCAGCCACGCGGTCGCCTTGCTTCGCGGCTGGCGATGTTCTTCGTCGCCCAGGACATCCACGAACGGATTACCTCGTCGCACTATCCGTACGATGAGCTGGCCAACGCGCTGTACCACAGCGACGTCATGTTCCGTTTCGGACGACTGCTGCGCCTGCAGGCGCTGGCCTGCCGCGAGCGTGCCGACGCCATTCGCCGGATCGCCCCGCTCACGTCGATCGCGCTGCCACGTGCGGCGCTGGACGACCTGCGTGACGCACTCGCCCATCGCCAGCGCGGCCCGGGCGACGACCCCGCACTGGACGATGCACTGGCGGCCCTGCTCACCAACATGGAAGGCCTGCAGGCGCTGATCGAAGACGAAGGCAGCCTGCGCGGCGACGGCGATATCGCCCTGCAAGGCGGCGAACCCTCCTCCGTGGCCGACGCCATGCGCCGCGTCCGCCTGCGGCTGAACCGGCGTTCGATGCATTTTCGCCACGCCATGCGCCTGTCGATCGGCATGCTCGGTGGCTACCTGATCATGCTGGCGCTGCATCCCCTGCACGGTTACTGGATCCTGCTGACGACGTTGTTCGTCTGCCAGCCGGGCTACGGCGCGACGCGGCGTCGTTTCGTCCAGCGCATCGTCGGCACCACGGCCGGCCTGCTGCTCGGCTGGGCCTTGCTGCGCGCCTTGCCGGGCGGCGACTGGCGCCTGCCCGTGCTGGTCGCGACCGGTGCCGCCTTCTTCGCCTTTCGCCTGCGCCGCTACGCGCTGGCCACGGGCGCCATCACCCTGTTCGTCCTGCTCTGCTTCGATCGCGTGGGCGCGGGCTACGACGCCATCGGGCCGCGCTTGCTCGACACCCTGCTCGGCGCCTTCGTCGCGGCCGTGGCGATCCGGTTCGTCCTGCCCGACTGGCGCGTGCGCCGCCTCGACGACCTGGTCGCCGACGCGCTGCTCGCCTACGGGCGCTATCTGGAGCGCATCGCCGGCCAGTACGCCACCGGCAAGGCCGACGACCTGCCCTACCGGATCGCGCGGCGCGACGCCCACGCGGCACAGGCCCTGGTCGCCGGCAACGTCGCGGAACTGTTGGGCGAGCCAGGCCATCCCCCGGGCCACGGCGAACACGCGCTGCGCCTGCTTACCCTGCTGCAGGCCGGGCTGTCGCACCTTTCCACGCTGGGCGCGCACCGCCAGGCCCTCGCAACGGAGGAAGCGCAGGCCGTCGATGCCACCGCCCACCGCGTGGCCTTCGGCTTCAACGCGCTGGCCGAACACCTGCGTGCCGGCACCCCGGCTCCCCTGCTCGGTAGCCCGGAACTCGTGGTCGGCACGTCACTACGTACCCACGCCGCAGGCGATACCCTGCGCCTCGTCGACCGCCAGTGTTTGCTGCTGGTCCGCGTCCACGACCGCATCGCCGACGCCGCCCAGGCGTGATTTGCTGCGACGCGCCGTGGCCCGGGCGCGCCAAAACGCTACGATGGCAGTGATTTCCCCCGCCTTTTCCCCGGAGTTGCACGCATGCGCCCGTTTTCCCTTGGCGAAGACCTCGACCTCCTGCGCGATAGCGTCCGCGCCTTCGCCGACAAGGAGATCGCTCCTCGCGCCGACCGTATCGACCGCGAAAACCTATTCCCCGAAGACCTCTGGGCCAAGCTCGGCGACATGGGCCTGCTCGGCATCACCATCCCCGGCGAGTACGGCGGTTCGGACATGGGCTTCCTGGCCCACATGGTGGCGATGGAAGAAATCTCCCGGGCCTCCGCGTCGGTCGGCCTGTCCTACGGCGCGCACTCGAACCTCTGCGTGCAGAACATCTACCACAACGGTACCGACGCACAACGCCGCAAGTACCTGCCAAAGCTCGCCAGCGGCGAGTGGATCGGTGCGCTGGCGATGAGCGAGCCGGGTGCCGGCTCCGACGTGGTCGGCTCGATGAGCTGCCGCGCCGAACTGGTCGGCGACACCTGGGTCGCCAACGGCTCGAAGATGTGGATCACCAACGGCCCCGACGCCGACGTGCTGCTGGTGTATATGCGCACGGCCCCGCGCGCCGCGGGCAGCCGCTGCATGACGGCCTTCATCGTCGAGAAGGGCATGAAGGGTTTCAGCACGGCGCAGAAGCTGGACAAGCTGGGCATGCGCGGCTCGAACACCTGCGAGCTGGTGTTCGAAAACTGCGAGATCCCGGCCGAGAACATCGTCGGCGAAGTGAACGAGGGCGTCCGCGTGCTGATGAGCGGCCTGGACACCGAGCGACTGGTGCTCTCCGGCGGCCCGATCGGCATCATGCAGGCGGCTGTGGACCTGGTCCTGCCCTACGTGCGCGAGCGCAAGCAGTTCAACGCACCGATCGGCACGTTCGGGCTGATGCAGGGCAAGGTCGCCGACATGTACACCGCGCTGCAGTCATCCCGCGGCTTTGCCTACATGGTCGCCCAGCAGTTCGACAACGGCGTGAAATCGCGCATCGATCCCGCCGCCTGCCTGCTGAACGCGTCGACGAGTGCCGTCACCGTCGCGCTGGAGGCGATCCAGGCCCTGGGTGGCAATGGGTATATCAACGAGTTTCCGGCAGGCCGGCTGCTTCGCGATGCGAAGCTGTATGAGATCGGCGCGGGCACGAACGAGATCCGGCGGATGCTGATCGGGCGCGAGTTGTTCCACGGCAAGTCGTAAGTCGTCGGGACGTTGTCGCAACGACTTCGCGCGCAGGCGCGTTCCGTGGCGACGGCTGCGCCGTGGTGTCTTGATTCGCGCGCAGGCGCGCTCCTACATGGGCTCGTGTAGGAGCGCGCCTGCGCGCGATCGTTATTGCGTCAAACCAACCTACCAGGCCACCCGAACGCTAGCCGTAGCCGACCGCGAATGGTCCCGGTCCGCGAAGCGCTGGTCGACACCAAACGCCAGCTGCGTCCGCGTACCCAGGTCCATCCCCGCGTTCAGCCCCAGCGTCGCGGCACGCCGCGACAGGCCGATGCCTTCCACCGGCGCCCACTGCGCGACGCCCGTGTAGCGTGCCGAGAACACTTCGCCGCTGGTCGCGAACGCATTCTGCCAGCCCAGCTTCATGTCCATGCGGAACTTGCCGTACGAGGTCAGCCACGTGCTGCCGGCGCGCATGCCGAAGCCAGCCTGCCAGCGTGACGTGGTGTGTCCGTCGGCGGAGAGGCCGAAACCGTCGCCACCGAGTTCCGAGAAGCCATCGCGGCGGATGCTGGCGTACTGCAGGTCGGCATACGGGGTGAAGTCAAACGCGCCCATGTGGGTGCGATAACCGACTTCGCCATAAGCGACGTTGTAGCGACCGCTGTTATCGCCACCGGCGAACGACGAACCCATGTCGCCGAAGCGCAGCAGGCGCTGCGTATCGCCGCGGAAGCTGCCGAAGCCGAAGCGACCCACGCCATACCAGTTCGCGCCCTGCGAGCCCGCGTAAAGCGAGCCTTCGGTGGCGCGATTGCGCTGGCGATCGAAGTTGCCCGACAACTGGCCGGTGCTCTGCATGTTCGCGATCGACAGACCGGCGAAGCCGCTGGTGCCGAAGCGGAAGTCGTTGCCGACCATGTTGCCGCCGATGTTGAAACCGACGTTGCCGAAGCCACCGCGGCTCAGGCCACCCTGCGCATCCAGCGACTGGACCCACGCGCCACCCTTGCCCATGGCATCCAGGTGCGACATCAGCGCATCGTTACCCGCGTCGATGCCGGCCAGCGTCACCGCCGTGCCCGCCGCGTAGAGCTGGCCAGACAACGATTCGAGCGAGGCCTGCGCCGTCCGCGTATCGGGCGACTGCTGGATGCCGCCGGCGGCGATCAGCATCGACGTATCGACGCTGCCTGCCGCCGTTGCGCCCGGTGCGAGGCTCTGGCTCATCTGGGTCATCGCACCGTCGAGGCGCTGCGCCGACGACGTCGCCGCGTAGGACTGCGCCATCGTCGAACCCGCCACCTGGGCGATGCTGAGCGAGGTGGTATCCAGCCAGACTTCGGTTGGTGCGTACTGCAGCTTCGACGAGACGAACACACCGTTGGCGAGCGTGGTGGTCGCGAACACACCGCTGACGGCCGAGGCCGTCAACACCTGCTGGTGGGTGGTCTTCGCGTAGTTCGGTATCGCGCCGGCGACGTAGAAGTCGCCATCCAGCGCGGCGGTGCCGGTCACCAGCAGCGGTGCGCCCAGCAACTGCGACAGGCGACCCGCCCTGGTCTGGACGAAATTGCCGGCGACGGTCGTCGACGAGACATCCGTGGCGACGATGCCGGCGTTGGCGAGGTTACCGCCCACGTTCGCCCGCAGGATCGCGCGGCTGCCGCCCTGCACGCTCAGCGCGCCCGGAATCGCCGTCACCGCGTTCAGCGTCGCACCACCGCTGACGTTGGTCGCACCCGCATAGCTATTGGTGCCGGACAGCGTGAGCTGGCCCGCGCCGGTCACCTGCAGGCCACCCGCGCCGCTGATGTTGTTGCTGAAGGTCGGCGACCCGTTGGCGACGTTGGCGGTGAAATCGCCCCAGTCGAAACGCGACGGACCGAGCACGGCACGGCCGACGTTGAGGCGACCGTAGCCGTAGATGGCATCCGGACCGGGATCGCCAAGGTCATCGGCGGTGCCCAGGATGATCTGCCGGACGGCGTTGTAATCCAGGCTCGGGAACGCACTGTGCACGACGGCGGCGGCACCCGAGACCTGCGGCGCGGCCAGCGAGGTGCCCTCCCAGATCTGGTAGGAGATGTTCGTGGTGGTCGAGCCTGCCGACGCGACGACGACATCGCCCGGCGCGGCCAGGCAGTAGTTCTTCGCGATGCCGCAGCGGTTCGAATACGACGCGATCTGGGTCGGGTTGTTGCTGTCCAGCGCGACGACGGTCAGCCAGCCCTGCTCGACGTCCGGTGCGCGCGACGGCAGCGCGGCCACGTCGGACGGATTGGCCTTGCCATCGTTACCCGCGGCGAACACGAACAGGTGCGAACCGTTCGCCGTGAGCGACGCATAGGCGTCGTGGAAGCTCTTGGTCGCCGCGGCGTCGCTGACGTCCCAGTACACACCACCCCAGGAGTTGTTGAAGATGCGCGCGCCGCGCGCGGCGACGTCGGCGTTGACCGTGCCCAGCGGGTCGGCGGTGGTGGCCTGGTTGCCCTGGCCGGAGCCGTCGTCCGACGGTGCCTTGTCGTTGATGATGCGGGCCGAGACGATGGTGGCCTGCGGTGCGACACCGCCGGCAAAGCTGCCGAACGGAATGCCGGCTGCGATTTCCGACACCGCGGTGCCGTGGCCGACGACGTCGTCAATCGCGGTGTTGTTGCTGCCAGGATCGACATACGTGAGATTGGCGGTCACCCGCCCCGCCAACGCGGGGTTGGCCCGGGTCACGCCGGTGTCGATCACGCCGATGACTTCGCCCTGGCCGTTGAAGCCGGCTGCCTGGGCGGGTCGGACGTTGGTCAGCGAAAGCTGCGCATCCAGCGGCGGCTGCGCCGGCTGGGTGGGTTGCGTGGGCTGGGTCGGATTGGTCGGATTCGTCGGAGGGGCGATGATCGCACCGCCGCCACTGCTCTTCCCGCCACCGCCGCCACCACAGGCGGAAAGAGCGAGGCTCACGCACACTGCCAACGCAACCTTGCGTTGTCCGAGCATAGTCATGCCGTTCACAGATTTTATCCCCTAGTGCTTTGACATCAATGTCTTGCGCGCATCATCCGGCGTCGCAGGGAGCATGTTGCCACAACACGCTGCGGTAAATCTCATACCGAGTCGGCAATTCCTCGGCGGGGCTCTTGCGGCAGTGCGGATTGCCCCTCCCCGGGGGCCACTGCGATACTCAGCCGGTTTCCGTCCCCCTCGGGGCGGCCATCTGAAGTAGCACGGAGTCCCCATGTCCGACATCGTCATCGCGGGTGCCAAGCGCACTGCCATCGGTTCCTTCCTCGGCCAGTTCACCGGCGTGCCCACCCCGAAGCTCGGCTCGATCGCCATCAAGGCGGCGCTGGAGCAGGCCGGCGTCGCCGCTGGCGACGTCAGCGAAGTGATCATGGGCTGCGTGCTCCCCGCCAACCTCGGCCAGGCGCCCGCGCGCCAGGCCTCGCTGGAGGCCGGCCTGCCCGTGGGCACGGGTTGCACCACCATTAACAAGGTGTGCGGTTCCGGCATGAAGGCGATCATGCTTGCCCACGACCTGATCAAGGCCGGCTCGGCCTCCATCGTCGTCGCCGGCGGCATGGAATCGATGACCAATGCCCCGCACATGGTCAACGCCCGCACCGGCATCCGCTATGGCGACGGCCAGCTGGTCGACCACATGGCGTGGGATGGCTTGACCAACCCGTACGACGGCAAGGCCATGGGCGTGTTTGGCGAGCAGTGCGCCGATAAATACAGCTTCACCCGCGAAGCGCAGGACGCCTACGCGATCACCTCGGTGGAGCGTGCACAGGCCGCGCAGAAGGCCGGTGCCTTCGCCAACGAGATCGTCCCGGTGACCGTGCAGGGCCGCAAGGGTGCACAGGATTTCGCCGAAGACGAACAGCCGGGTCGTTCCGACACCGCCAAGATCCCGACCCTGCGTGCAGCATTCCGCAAGGAAAACGGCACGATCACCGCCGCCAGCTCGTCGAGCATCTCCGACGGCGCCGCCGCCCTCGTCCTGCTCTCGGCAGACGATGCGAAGGCGAAGGGCCTGACCGCGCTGGCCCGGGTCGTGGCCCATGCCACGCATTCGCAGGAGCCGGAGTGGTTCACCACCGCACCGGTCGGCGCGATCCAGAAGGTGCTGGCCAAGGCCGGCTGGCAGGTCGGCGATGTCGACCTGTTCGAGATCAACGAAGCATTCGCCGTGGTGCCGATGGCGGTGATGCGCGAGCTGGACGTGCCGCACGAGAAGATCAACGTCAACGGTGGTGCCTGCGCGCTGGGCCATCCGATCGGCGCTAGCGGTGCCCGCATCGTGGTCACTCTTCTCAATGCCTTGACAGCCCGTGGGGCAAAAAGGGGCGTCGCTTCGCTGTGCATCGGTGGCGGCGAGGCAACGGCGATCGCTATCGAACTGATGTGAAGCCTACGTCGAAACAACGGGCGCAATAGCGCCACGATCACGCGGAATTCATAGGGTTTAATCGGCCCTGAAGCGAAACCGGGCGATTTGTGGCGGTGCCTCGTGATCTGAGCTATTAATGTGCCCGCCTAACGGCATTCCACGGCTTAAGGAGAAACACAATGAATTTTACGCGCACCCTTCTCGCCTCCGGGCTCGTCGCGCTTCTGGCAGCTTGCAGCAACGGCGCGCAGGATTCTGCCCAGGACGCCCAGAAGTCCGCGTCGGATGCCCAGCAGCAGGCTGACAAGGCCCAGCAGGCCGCCGACCAGTCGCAGAATGCCGCGACCACCCAGGCTGCCGACCAGGCCCAGCAGTCCGCTGACCAGGCCAAGGACGCTGCCGCCCAGGCCCAGAACGCTGCTTCGTCGTCCACCGCTGGCGGTGCCAGCGACGCTGCCAAGGATGCCGCTTCCAACGCTGCCGATTCGGCCGATAAGTCGGCTGACCAGGCCAAGGACGCTGCGTCCAACGCCAAGGACGCGAAGGACGACTCCACCAAGAAGTAATCGGGTCACTCCGAACTTCTCGTCCAGGACGGCCGCCTTCGGGCGGCCGTTTTTTTTGGCCAAGGCCGGTCGCAACACGCCTCGGTTCCCGCAGCGCAGCGTTTCCCCTTTCGCCGCGCCCGCTATCATCAGCGTTTGTTCGCCGCGGCCTACCCCATGCCCATCCTCACCTCGCAGATCGACCCTCGCTCGCCCGAATTCCAGGCCGCAAGCCAGCGCCTGCGTGCGCTGGCCGACGACCTGCAAGACACACTCAAGCGCACGGCCGAAGGCGGCGGTGCCAAGGCACGCGAGAAGCACGTAGCCCGCGGCAAGCTGCTGCCGCGCGAGCGCATCCGCGCGCTGCTCGATCCCGGCTCGCCCTTCCTGGAAATCGCCCCGCTCGCCGCCCATGGCATGTATGACGACGCCGCGCCCGCCGCTGGCGTCATCGCCGGCATCGGCCGGGTGATGGGCCAGGAAGTCGTGGTGCTGGCGAACGACGCCACGGTAAAGGGTGGTACCTACTTCCCGATGACGGTGAAGAAGCACCTCCGCGCACAGGAAGTGGCGATGGAAAATCGCCTGCCCTGCGTCTACCTCGTCGATTCCGGCGGCGCCTTCCTCCCGCTGCAGGACGAAGTCTTCCCCGATCGCGAGCACTTCGGCCGCATCTTCTACAACCAGGCGCGGATGAGTGCGCAGGGCATCCCGCAGATCGCCGTGGTGATGGGCTCGTGCACCGCCGGCGGCGCCTACGTGCCGGCGATGAGCGATGAAACCATCATCGTCCGCGCGCAGGGCACCATCTTCCTCGGTGGCCCGCCGCTGGTGAAAGCCGCCACGGGTGAAGTCGTCGACGCCGAGGCACTGGGCGGCGCGGACGTGCACACCTCGGTGTCGGGCGTCGCCGACCACTTCGCCGAGAACGACGCGCACGCGCTGTCGATCGCGCGCGACATCGTCGGCTCGCTCAACCGCATCAAGAAGATGCCGCTTGCCGTGCGGCCGCCGCTGGAGCCGCGTTTCCCGGCCGAAGAACTGTATGGCGTGATCCCCGAGGACACCCGCCGGCCGTTCGACATCCGCGAAGTGATCGCACGCATCGTCGACGACTCCGAGTTCCACGAATTCAAGGCGCGCTACGGCAAGACCCTGGTCACCGGTTTCGCCCACATCCACGGCTACCCGGTCGGCATCGTCGCCAACAACGGCATCCTGTTCGGCGAGAGCGCGCAGAAGGGCGCGCACTTCATCGAGCTGTGCAACCAGCGCAACGTGCCGCTGGTGTTCCTGCAGAACATCACCGGCTTCATGGTCGGTCGCAAATACGAGAACGCCGGCATCGCCAAGGACGGCGCGAAGATGGTCACCGCCGTGGCCTGCTCGCACGTGCCCAAGTTCACCGTCGTGATCGGCGGCTCGTTCGGCGCCGGCAATTACGCCATGTGCGGCCGAGCCTACGGCGCCCGCTTCCTGTGGATGTGGCCCAATGCGCGGATCAGCGTGATGGGTGGCGAGCAGGCCGCCTCCGTGCTGGCCACGGTCCGCCGCGACGGCATCGAAGCCGGCGGCGGTACGTGGAGCGCGGAAGACGAAGAAGCCTTCAAGGCCCCGGTACGCGACCAGTACGAACGCCAGGGCCACCCCTACTACGCCAGCGCCCGCCTGTGGGACGACGGCATCATCGACCCCACCGACACCCGCCGCGTGCTGGGCCTGGCGATCTCGGCGTCGATGAACGCGCCGATCGAGCAGGGGCGGTTTGGGGTTTTCCGGATGTGACTTGGGAAGAGCGTTCCGGGTATCGGGTTTCGGGTTGAGAGCAAGGGCTTGGGCCGGCGAGGCCGTGTTTGCTCGTCGCTTTAACTCTCAACTCTTAACTCTTGACCCGAAACGCTTTACTCTCCCCAGTCCATGTCCGACCACACCGACCGCGCGGCTCCCGAGATCTTCACGCCTTCCGGCCTTAACCGGCTGGTGCGCGATCTGCTGGAAGACGCCTTGCCCATGGGCGTGTGGATCGAGGGCGAGCTGTCGAACGTCGCTCGCCCGGCATCGGGCCATGTCTACTTCACCCTGAAGGATGCGAACGCGCAGGTGCGTTGCGCGATGTTCCGCATGGCGGCATCGCGGCTGCGTTTTCGTCCGACCGACGGCATGCATGTATTGATGCGGGCCAAGGTAGGGCTGTACGAAGCGCGTGGCGAGTTCCAGCTGGTCGCGGACCACATGGAACCGGCCGGCGAAGGCGCCTTGCAGCGTGAGTTCGAGCAGTTGAAGGCCCGCCTCGGTGCCGAAGGCCTGTTCGATACGGAGCGCAAGCGTGCCCTCCCCGCTTTCCCTCGTCGCATCGGCGTGGTGACGTCGCCCTCGGGCGCGGCCATCCGCGATGTATTGAGCGTGCTGGGGCGTCGTTTCGGCCTGGCCGAGGTCGACGTCCTGCCGGTGCCCGTGCAGGGTCGCGAGGCACCGCCCGCCATCGCGGCGATGATCAAAAAGGCATCGGCGAGTGGTCGCTACGACGTGCTGCTGGTGACCCGTGGCGGCGG
This sequence comes from Bacillus sp. NP157, assembly GCA_018889975.1. Classification (NCBI taxonomy): domain Bacteria; kingdom Bacillati; phylum Bacillota; class Bacilli; order Caryophanales; family Bacillaceae; genus Bacillus; species Bacillus sp. NP157. Next base: position 425,540 of record CP076546.1, on the reverse strand, counting down.
CTCCCTGGAAGACCTCTGGGCCTTCAACGATGAGCAGGTCGCCCGCGCGATCCATGCGAGCGCGGTACCCGTGGTCTCGGCCGTGGGCCACGAGGTCGACTTCACGATCGCCGATTTCGTCGCCGACCTGCGCGCGGCGACGCCGTCCGCCGCCGCGGAACTGCTGGTGCCCGACCGCGCCGACGTCACGCGCCAGCTGGATCGCCTCCGCCAGCGCATGGCGACACTGGTGACGCGCCGCCTGCAGTCGGCCGCGCAGCGCACCGACCAGTTCCAGGCTCGCCTCAATGCACAGCGGCCGCAAGCCCGGCTCGCCCGTGATGCCCAGCGACTGGAAGCATTGCGCCGGCGTTTGCTGGGCACGGTGACCCAGTCCAATGCCCTGCGTCGCGCGCGACTCGACCGCCTGCAGTCGCGCCTGGCCGCCCAACATCCCCGCCTGCGTCTCACTCCGGTGCGCGTACGCATCGCGGAGCTACGCCAACGGCTTGCGTCGGGCATGACCCGGCGACTCGAGCACGACCAACTGCGCCTGAAGCAGCAGGCGCGCACGCTGCATGCCGTTAGCCCACTGGCCACGCTGGAGCGCGGCTATGCGATCGCCTTCGACGAGCGCGACGCCGTCGTCCGGCGGGCCAGCGACGTGGCCGTCGGCGAACGCGTGCGGATCATGCTGGGCGAAGGCGAGATCCGCGCACGGCGCGAGGACTAGTCCTACCCCGTCTGCCGGCAGCTGCCGACCGGCGCGCGGCAAACCGCCTCACGACAACTGAACGCTTCCGGTTGGATCATGGGCGGCATTGCCGTTACCGAGGGCCCTGCCCATGCTCGCGAAGAGCTACCCCTATTACCTCGCCAACAAGGCCGTGAAGGCCAAGGCCCGGCTGGACGTCATCGACAAATACACCGGCGAAGTGGCGACCCGCGTCGCCCTCCCCGATGCCGACGCGCTGGAAAGAGCCATCGCCGCCGCCCACGACGCCACCGCCGCCATGAAGGCGTTCAAGCCGTGGCAGCGCCAGGCCGTGCTCGAACATTGCGTCGCCCGCTTCCGCGAACGCCAGGACGAGCTCGCCTACGCGCTGTGCGTGGAAGCCGGCAAGCCGATCAACGACGCGAAGGGTGAAGTCACCCGCCTGGTCGAGACCTTCAAGATCGCCGCCGAAGAAGCCGTGCGGATCAACGGCGAGACGATCAACCTGGAGATCTCGCAGCGCTCCAGCGGCTACCAGGGGTTCACCCGCAAGGTGCCGCTGGGTGCCGTGTCCTTCATCACCCCGTTCAACTTCCCGCTCAACCTGGTCGCGCACAAGGTCGCGCCAGCGATCGCCGCCGGCTGCCCGTTCGTGCTCAAGCCCTCGGAAAAAACGCCGCTGGGTGCGTTGATCATCGGCGAGATCCTCGCCGAGACCGACCTGCCGAAGGGCGCGTTCTCGGTGTTGCCGATGGACGGCCGCTCGGCCGAAGCGTTGGTGACCGACCCGCGCCTTAAGCTGCTGTCGTTCACCGGTGGCCTGATCGGCTGGGACCTCAAGGCGAAAGCCGGGCACAAGAAGGTGACGCTGGAACTGGGCGGCAATGCGGCGTGCATCGTCGATGGCGACCAGGGCGACCGGCTCGATGCGGTGGTCGACAGGCTCGTCTTCGGGGCGTTCTACCAGTCGGGACAGAGCTGCATTAGCGTGCAGCGGATCCTCGCGCACGACGACGTCTATGACGCGCTGAAGCGCAAGCTGGTCGCGAAGGTGAAGACGCTCAAGTCGGGCGACCCGAAGAAGAAGTCGACCTTCCTTGGCCCGATGATCGACGAGGCGGCGGCACAGCGCCTGGAAACGTGGATCGGCGAGGCGAAGAAAGGCGGCGCGAAGCTGCTCTGCGGCGGTGGGCGCAAGGGCGCAATGCTCGAAGCGACCCTGCTGGAGAACGTACCGCTGGACGCGAAGCTGCAGCGCATGGAGGCGTTCGGCCCGGTGGCGCTGATGCAGCGCTTCATGACCTTCGACGAAGCGGTGGCCAAGGTCAACGACTCGGACTTTGGCCTGCAGGCCGGTGTGTTCACCAACGACCTGCGCCATGCGATGCAGGCGTGGGACACGCTCGACCAGGGTGGCGTGATCGTCAACGACGTGCCCAGCTTCCGCGTGGACAACATGCCCTATGGTGGCGCGAAGTCGTCCGGCATCGGTCGCGAAGGCGTGCGCTACGCCATCGACGACATGAGCGAGATCCGCCTGCTGGTGATGCGCGACGTCTGACGCCGCGCGCTTACTTCGCCGGCGCCAGGCTGCCGATCAGCGTCGGGATCAGCTCTGAGACCGTCGGATGGATCGGCACCGCCCACTGGTAGGTGTCGATCGTGGCCTTCGCGTTCATCATGTCGAGCACGCCATGGATGACCTCGTCGCCGCCCGTGCCCAGCACCGCGGCGCCGAGCACCTGGCGCGTCTCGGCGTCGGCGACCATCGACATGAAGCCGTAGGTCTCGCCCTTCTCAACGGCGCGGCCGACGCGGGTCATCATGCGTTTGGCCACCAGCAGTGGCCGACCGCTCTTCCGTGCCTGCGCCTCGGTCATGCCGACGCGACCCAGCGGCGGATCGACGTAGAGGGCATAACCGAGGATGCGCTCGCTGACCTTGCGGTCCGCGCCGTCGAGCAGGTTCGCGGCGACGATCTCGTAATCGTTCCAGGCCGTGTGGGTGAAGGCGCCCTTGCCGTTGCAGTCGCCCATGGCCCAGACGCCTTCGGCGGTGGTCTTCAGGCGGTCGTCCACCGTGATGTAGCCACGCTCGTCGGTGGCGATGCCAGCGGCATCCAGGCCGAGGTCATCGGTGTTGGGACGGCGGCCCACCGCAAGCAATACATGCGATCCGGTGACTTCGGGAGCGCCCTCGGTGCAGTCCACCCCGACCTTGACGCCGTCGCCATGCTTGCCAAGCGTGATGCAGCAGGCGCCCGTGCGCACTTCGATGCCTTCGGCTTCGAGGAAAGCCTGGATCGCCGCCGAGACCGCTTCGTCTTCCCTGCTAACCAGGCGCGGGCCCTGCTCCACCACGGTGACCTTCGCACCGAAGCGGCGGTACATCTGGGCGAACTCCAGGCCGATGTAGCTGCCGCCGACCACGACCAGGTGTTCGGGCAGCGTCTGCAGGGGAATGATCGTGCTGTTGGTGAGGTAGTCGACCTCGTCGATGCCGGGGAAATCCGGCACGTTGGCGCGGCCACCGACATTGATGAAGACCTGGGGCGCTTCGAGTGTTTCGCCGTTGACCTCGACCTGGCGCGGACCGGTGAAGCAGGCATGTCCCCGGATCAGGGTGAGGCCGGGCATCCCGGCGAGCCAGTCTTCATTGCCCTTGCGCGAGTCGAGGATGACTTTTTCAGCGCGTGCCGCGGCAGTGGGCAGGTGGAAGCGGACGGGACCGGGATCCGATGCGTAGCGGACGCCGTATTCCGCGCCGCGACGCGCCAGGTGGGCGGCGTAAGCGCTGGCGACGAGGGTCTTGGTCGGCTTGCAGCCCGTGTTGACGCAGGTGCCGCCCACGAGGTGTCGCTCGATGATCGCGACGGTCTTGCCCGCGGCGGTGAGCCGTCCGGCGAGCGCCGGGCCTGCCTGGCCCGCCCCGATGATGATGGCGTCGAATGAGCGGGTCATCGGTGGCTCCTGGCAGATGGACCGGCCAGCAGTCCGACCCGGACTGAATACATCGGCCAGCCGCTTGGCGGCTTGCAGGGCCATGCCATGCAGGCATGCCAGCCCCGGCAGTGGTGACCCCGGCCCGATTCGAACGGGCGACCTTCCCCTTAGGAGCGGGGCAGTCACTTGCCGGGACCTGTTTTCGATCAGTGACTTGGGCTACCCGCTTGAATCCTCGGGACACAGCTGGGACACTGACGACGGAGAACTGGTGCCCCCGGCAGGATTTGAACCTGCGACCTCACCCTTAGGAGGGGCGCGCTCTATCCAGCTGAGCTACAGGGGCACGACAGCCGGGAAGGATACAGAACCGGCGCCGGGCGCGAAAGCAACCAGGCCCCTTGCATGGAGTGGAAATGACATCAAAAAAGCCCAAAGCCGAACGCCGCGAACCCGGGGTTTATCTGCGCGAGGATGGCTCTGTCCGGTATGAAGTAAAAATCCGCTGGAAGGGGGCGGACGGCAAGACCACGGGCCTGCCCACAACGGTTTTCCCCTTTGATCCAAAGGCCCGGCCGTCAGACCCTACGTCCCGGAAAAACGCCCTGGACAGCGCAAATCTTTTTGCCATCCAGGAGCGCTCCGCGCTCCGTCTGTACCGGAAACCCCGCGCACAATTGTCGGGGGCATGGACCCTTGGGCAGTTGCTCCATCGAGTGATTGACGAAGTGGAGGCCGAAAAAAAAGCCCTGGCCGCCGACGGGAAAAAGTTGGGCAAGAGTGGGCAGCAACGGCTGGCCTATGCGCGCATGCTGACCGGGCAGGCCAGCAGCCAGACGTCGAAAAACAAAGGCTTTCCTGACCTCTGCGCATTGAATCTGCGAAAACTCAAGCCCGAACATTTCGGGGGTGCACGCAATTCCCTTGCGTCCCGCCTCCTCGGCCGGGACGGCAAGCAGGCACCGGCGGAAAGTATCCGCCGTGTCATCGGGTTTTTGTCACAAACGTTTCAGCACGCCCGGAAACATTGGGAAATCGACTGCGTCAATCCACTGGAAAAGTGGAAGGCCCTGGACCTGCCGCCGACAGGGCAGGGACGCGAGCGCACGTTGACCGCCATCGAGTGGACCCACATCCAGGAGGCGTTGGCAGACGCGCTGCCCACCACCCGTGCGGCCGTCTACACCGCCCGGTTTTCAGCTGCCCGCCGGGGCGAGGTCGTCAAGTTGGACTGGTCGGACCTCAAACTGGAAGACCCCGACAAGGCCACTGCGCTTCTGCGGGACACCAAAAGCCGACACAAGAACCGTGCCGGGGTGGCACCCCGCAACCGCACCATCCCCCTTCCCCCGCACCTTGCCCACCTCCTCCTCGACCTGCGGGCCGAACGGGGTGGCAAACATGCAAAGGGAGCGGTGTTCACAGGTGACACCGGACAGCGGCTCGCGCCTGATTCCATTACGCAGGCGTGGGCCCGGGCCTGTCGGCGTGCAGGCGTGGAAGGGGCCCGGCTTCACGACCTACGGCACACCCGCATCACCGAGCTCGGTCATGCGCTGAAAAACCCATTGCAGGTGGCGGCCATCAGCGGTCACGACGACCTGGGTGTTTTAAAGCGCTACTTCAATGCCACGGCGGAGGACCTCGCCACGGTGCTGAACCGCCTTGAGGGGGAAAGGGCGGCGGCCACCCGCATTGAACCCGGCACTGCCTACAGCACGGCCGTGGACGCCCTCGCAGCCCTTCCCGAACAGGAGGCACTGATGGCCCTGATGGAGGCGACACGGAGACGGAATTCTTGAGAGCCCTCCGCGCTTTCTCATTCCGTGACAATCGCCGGGGGCATCATCGCCCCCATGGTTGATGAAGCCCCTCCCACCCTGCCCGACAATGCCGTCCGCTGGCTGCTCGTCCAGACCGCCGCCTCCCTCGGCCGCCTGTGGGCCCGGCTGGATGCCTTGCCATCGCAGTCACCGATGAAGACCCCGGTTTCCCAAGACATCACACCGCCGGAGGCTTGGCTCGACGTCCTGCCGCGCAATGTCGCCTTGTCGGGCGTCCTGCGGGCCGTCATCCTCGCCCAGGCCCTGCTCACAGACGAAGCTGTTTCCACGCGCCCCCTCGACCGGCGGCGGGCCTGCCTCATCGTCCAGCACATCCAGTGTGGTTCCACGAGCTGGTCACGTCACACGCTGGCAATGGCTCGCAAGCTCGGGGTTGAGCTTGCCGAGACCGTAGGGAAGGAAATGAATGGCCTCTCCCTGCATGGGGACATCCGCAAGCTCGACGGTTCACAAACATTCCGGGGCTAGCAGCACAGACATTGACACCCCTGCATGAATAATATCGTTTGGGAAAATCTCCGGGCACCGTGCCAACGCCGTCCATTCGATGACTGCATGGACGATGGGGTTGAAAGCTCGCATCAAGGCGTACCCGAGGCAAAAATAGTGCCGCTGGACGGGCTGTAGACGACGACGCCCGTGAGCCGGCCGTGGAGGTAATTGAGCTCTTCCTGTGACCGCTCCGGTGACGAAAAGCTCGGGCTTTCGTAGTTGGTCTCCGCTCCATAAAAAGGCGGCAACCACTGATACACGAGCAACACGGACAAGTCCTTGGGGAGCGCCTTCGCCGTGTCAACGTCCATCTTCAGGCGGATGGTCGTTCTGTCCGGGGTGCGCTTTGCGCCGAGCTTGCGGAACGCTGCATCCAGCGCCTTACCGTCGAACACAACGCCCTCGACCACCGTCCGCCGCTCGGACACCTCAACGTGGGCACCAAACGCGTTCTGGGCATCATAGGACCCGAGGGACGCGGTCCGCTCGCTGACCTTCACAAACTCCCCCTTTTCGGTCCTGGGGACCTGCCGGAAGAACACCGTCAGGGTTTCAACACCTGCGTCTGCGTCGTACCGCTGGAACGAGGTCTCCCCCACCCGGATGCACTGGACGGGATTGGCTGCGCCCGAGACGGCATTGGCCATGCGCTGCTGGAACTGGGCTGTGGTCTCGTACTCGGACTTTGAGGCGCCGACGTGCTGGATGGTCCCGATGATGCTGTGGATGTCAGAGCCAAAGAAGTCCTTCGGCGTCCTGTTGCCGACAAGGTCGCACGGCGAAGATGCGCCGAGGTAACGGAGGACGGCGTCCGAGGTCGTGCCGTGGCTCACCGGCTTGGTCGGCGCGGATGAGCTGGCCGTCGGGGTGTTCGCGCCGGTATGCGCGCCCGACGGGTTGCCCTGGCCGCATGCACTCAGTGCGACCATCGAACAGACGACCACGGCCAGGGCAGCGACCTGCCCGGAAAGACAACGGAACATCCCTATTCTCCCTAGTGTTGAGGTGTGCATCATCCGCGCGCCGGTCTGGCTGTGCAATCCGGGCGGAGTTTCACCAGCTCATCCGGACAGCCCCTTAGTGGAATTTCCTCCCACTCCCACCCTTCCCAACGACTCGTGTCAGACAGAGGCAGCAGAAGCCGGACACACGCCCGATGCCGGGCAGTCCGGCCCTTCGCAGCCCGGTGGAGGGCTTCCGAGCGGCGGGCCAAGGGGTCGGCCCCTGCCGCCAACAGGAGCTCAACGATGGGGGGATGGCCCCGGTGGGCGGCATGCAGCAGCGCACAACCGTGGGCCGCGCGAGGGTCCGCCCCGGCCTCAAGCAGGAGTCGGACGCCAGCAAGGTCCCCGTCCCACGCGGCGTCCGGGAGGGCCCGGGATGAAAAGTCGGTCATGAATGGATGTCCAACTGAAAAACTTATCCTCCGGCAGAACGCAAATTAGTCAAGAAAGAATCTCTTTTTGGTCTTGACAAAGTCAAAAAGTTCTCTTTGATGTGTAGAGATGCCCCTCTCCTTTTTGTGGTGGTGTCTATCCCCTTCCCCACATCAAGGAGTCTTTTCATGTCTTTCCGTGTCCATCTCAAACGCCTTTTTCTCGCCGCCGTGGCGCTTGCGCCGCTGCCCCTGTTCGCGCAGGAAACCCCGACGTGCGACGGTTACGTCTGCACGACCCCCGGTTCAGCCCTGACGGTTGGGCCCACCGCCGTTGCCCCCGGCCAGCAGGGAACGGCCGTAGGCGACCAGGCCTCTGCGGGCGGATTTGCATCAAGTGCGCTCGGCGAGCGCGCACAGGCCACGGGCGACAATTCGTCCGCCTTCGGCTCAAACGCGAGGGCCAGCGGCGGGTCATCCACCGCCCTTGGAAACCAGGCGCGGGCGAGCGACGGGAACGCCATCGCCATCGGCAATTTCTCCGACGCGTCTGCCATAAGCGCCTTGGCGCTCGGTGACAATGCCTCCGCGTCGGGCATCTTCGCTAGCGCGCTCGGCGCGCAAGCGTCCGCGTCGGGTGAAAGCTCGACTGCCCTTGGGGCTGGCGCCACAGCCACAGGCGCAAATTGCGTGGCCTTGGGTGTGAGCTCGAACTGCACGCGGGACAATTCTGTCGATGTCGGAAACCGCGTGATTTCAAGCGTTGCGGCGGGCACTGAGGCGTTTGATGCTGTGAATGTCGCCCAGCTTCGCAGCGTGGCAGGGGGGCTCGGCGGGGGCGCGGGCATCGGGCCGGACGGCCTCTTCAAGTCGCCGACGTACAACCTCTCCACGGGGTCTTACTCGGATGTGGGCTCTGCATTGAGCGCCCTGGATTCGAAGCCGTCGGGCGGAGCGGCGTGGATGTCGTCGAGCGAAGCAGAGCCCGCGACCGCGATGGGAGACCCCGTGCTGGGCCATGGCAACAACCTTGCTGTGGGCGCCGGAGCCGGGGCTGGCAGCGGCTTGAACCAGCACAACGTCGCCATCGGGGGAGGTGCCCAAGCGGGACGGACTGGCGACATCACGAACGCGGAGGGCGGCCAGGCCACTGCGATTGGCGCGGAGGCCGTTGCAACGAACCTGGCCTCCACGGCGGTTGGTGCCTTTGCGGTGTCGTCGGGACGGTACAGCACCGCCATCGGGTCTGGGGCTGTCGCAGATGAAAATTACACTGTGAGTTTTGGACACCGCGCCGGCGGGGCCGGTGAGCTTGATGTCACGAATCGTCTGGTCTACATCTCTGACGGCATCAATCCCACCGACGCGATGAACATGCGGCAGGGTAACCAGATTGCGTCGTGGTACGGCGGCGGTGCGGAGCAACTCAACGGAGTGTCGATTGCACCAATGTTCCAGCTGTCTGGTGGAATGTTCCGGGATGTGAATTCGGCTCTCGTGTATCTCGACAGCAAAACGGGCAGCGAGGGCGGCAGCGTCGGCCCCCAGGGCCCCAAGGGCGACACGGGGCCGCAGGGTCCTGCCGGGGTCGGCTCAGGGCGTGATGATTTGGCCGTCCATTACGATGACGCCTCCCAGGGAGCTGTGACGCTGGGCGGGAGTGGCGGCACGGCCATTCACAACCTGCGGGCCGGAACGGCCGACACGGACGCGGTCAACCTGGACCAGCTCAACCGGTCCGCACAAAGCACGCTCAGCCAGGCCAATGCCTACGCCGATGTGGGGGATTCGCAGACCCGCGATTGGGCCAAGGCATACACGGATAGCCAGATTCGCCCCCTCAACCGCCGTATCAACCAAGCCGGCGCCGTGGGCTCGGTCATCGGTGGGATGGCCCTGTCGGCCGGCTCTGTGCAGCAACAAGACAAGTTGAGCATGGGTGTGGCGTCATACCGTGGACAGTCGGCCATCGGCATCGGCTTCGTGCACCGGTTTGAAAATGACCGCGTTGCTGTGGCGGTGGGTGGGGCATTCGCCGGGGAGGGGTCAGCGGTGGCTGTCTCTGTCTCCATCGGCCTCAACCACTGATGTTCTGAACCCGTGACCCGTCACTCCTGCGGGAGGCGGGTAGGCCTGTGGGAAGGCCGGGAAGCAGGCTCCGCGAGGGGCCTGCTTTTTTGTCACGATTTTTTGTATGTAACTGTGAGGGTGCCGGTAGCCAAGTTCTTTGCAATTTCGTAATCGGGATTGAAGGTCGCAAGGTTGTGCACACCGATGCCAATTCCAGCGACCAGGCCACCTGCAATGGTCACAGGATTCGGAATCGCGGCGGCCGCCATGGACGCCGCCCGCCCCTTCGTGTACACACGAGAACGGAGCCCAGCGTCCTCAATAAGCTTTTCCAAGGTCGCCACGGTCTCAGGCATATTCAACCGGCTAACGTCCTCCAAAACGAACGACTGCTTACCTGCGATAAGCTCCCCGATTTCATTGTTGCCGAGCTGCTTTACCGAAAAAACGCCGATATCCATGCGTCCCTGTTCCTGTATGAGTGTCATGCCAGTTTATGTGGTCCGGGCACCCACGGAAAAGGCCCCTGACGGGGCCGGGCTTTCCTCCTTGGCTGGCTGCGGGGAATCCTTAAAAATCGACGGTCATGGTCAACGTGGACCGGTAGTCGCCATCCGACACGCGGGTGCCACCGGCAATGCTTGCGGTCATCGGAACAAGAGTCGGGCTGAACGCCGTGGCCGAGGTAAACGACGGCCCCTGCGTCGCATTGATGGGCTGGCCGTTGGCGTCGGTGACGGTGTAAGGAATGGTGTTCCCACGGCCATCGGTGAGCTCCGTGGGACCGACCAGACGGACGGCGGCAGTGGCTCCCTTGGTACAAGTGATGCCAGCGGAAGCGCTGGTGGCCCCGCCCTTTGCGCTGTCGAGGTTGTCAAACGCAATGGTGGGCGGCTGGCTGATTTCACAGCTGTTGATAACGTGGGCCACCACGGGGATGACCACCGTGGTCGTGCCGGCCTGTGCCGGCACGGCGAGCAGGGCGAGAAGAGCGGAAAGGAGGGTCTTCATGGCGGCTTACCCCATCATCCCGATGAAGGCCGCAGCGGGCCACGTGGCGAGGGATGCGAGCAACGCGCCCCACATGCCGGTGTTGGGGAACAGGCTTTCCGCGAGGGAAACGAAGACGTCGAGGGGGGCGGCAAGGGTGTCGGTAAGGTCGGCAAGCATGGGGAACTCCTTGGAGGTTGTGGGAAGAGAGAAAGTGTGCTCTCTACATCCACAGTAAGAAGGTTTCCCGGTCTGTCAATCCCTTTTTCCGAAACTCGATTTTTTTAGCTCACTTTGTCAAGCGCGCCTTCTTTTCGGCCTGCATCGCCTGGCGCGCGCGGTGTACCGCCGGCCACCCCGTGCGCTCTGCCACGGCGGTCCACGTCAGGCCTGCGCGGCGGAAGGCCATCGCGGTTTGCGTCTCCAGCGCTTTCGCCAGTCGCAAGGCCTGCCGGTCAGCCTGGCGTTCCTCATGGGCTTTTTGTGCTTCAACGAGGGCTTGATGCCGGCGGCTCTTGCCTGCACGCACGAGCCGCCCGGCAACGCCGGGACTCGTCTCCAGTTCTTCTCCAATCTCCGCGAAGCCATGGCCGCCTCGGTGGAGCGCAGCGGCCCTCCCCTGTCGCTCGATGCGGCCATGGCTCATGGCAGCGGCCAGCGCCGAGCGCGTGATGTGGGTGGTTTTCATACGGTGACTCCCCTCTGTTGATTTTTGAGTTTTGGTTTTTGCTCCTTCTCGCCAAAAAAGCGTTGGGAAATGGCGGCGGCGTTCTGCTTGAAACGGTCGAGGTGCGCGGAAAAGCCCTGCATAAAGGGCCGGCGCTGGCTCTGCGAGACACCTTCTTCCAGGGCGTTGGCCTTGTGACTCTGGCGGCCCAGGCTGCTGGAAAAACCTGCCTCGGCTTCCTTGTCGAGGAAAACGGCCAGTCTGTGTTTTGCACGCGTCGCAGCCACCAGGCCCAGGTGCTGGTCGGTCGGCGTACCGAGCCAGAATGCGGAATGGCTGGTCTGCCCCTGCGCGCCGAATGCCGTCATCGCGTAGGCGTAGGCGAACTGGTCATGCTGGAGAGAATCAAAGGTAAATTCCCGGGCCTTCCCGTTGGTCGCGTCGTCATCCATCCGGACCGTGATGTCCAGACCACCGGTGGCATTTCGGCGAATGCGCTGGATGGTCGCATCCTCATTCTTGGCCGCCCTGTCGTCCACCTTTGCTTTGAACCGGATGCGGTCGCCCACCGCCAGGGCCAACCGCTGCTGGCCGCCGGACCTGGTAATGGTGTCGGCGTGGAAGTCCACGGCGCTAAGTTCGCCCCGGGCTTTCAAGCCTTGCCGGATACCCCGTGCAATCTCATCGACGTCGGCGTTTGTCGCGGCAATGGCGAGTTTTTCGGACGTCTTTTCAGGCGATGACAAGAAGGCATCCACCAGACCCGCGACGGCTTTCTTCCCATCGTCAAACCGGTGGACGGCGCCCATGTCGTCCATGCGCTTCATCAAGGCCTTGCCGAGCGTGTTGGCTTGGCTCGCCGTGCGTTCGCCCTTCTTCTGCTCTGCGCCCTCGTAGAAATGATTGGCGAGGTCCAGGCCTTCGGTCGTCTTCTGTCGCGTGATTTTTTCGAGCTGTGCATAGCCGTGTTTTTCGATGAGGGCGCGGAATGGGCTGCCCTGGTCGACGGAGGCCAGCTGAAGGGGGTCCCCTATCAAAATCACCTTGCCACCGGCCTTCAAATAAGCCCGCTGCACCACGTCAAACGACCGGGTGCCGAGCAGGCTGGCCTCATCAATCATCAGGACAGATTTTGCGTCGGGCATCCAGTCGGGGTCTTTCTTTTCGATGCGCTTTGCGAGGGCGGCCAGGGCGATGCCTTCCACACCGGATTCCTTTTGGAGTTTCTTGGCAGCCTTCCAGCTTGTCGCCGCCCCGAAAACCGTCATCCCCTCGCCTTTCCAGACCTCAACGCAGGCTTCGCTGCTCGTGGTCTTTCCAGTGCCCGCGCGACCCACGACCAGTGCGATGCCACCGGTGGCATGGGCGGTGTGCTCAACCATGGCCCGCTGCTCGGGCGTGAGGCGAAAGGTTGAATTTGTTTCCTCCGATTTCCGGGCCTCGAACGCAGCAAGGCCGGCCTGGACGCGGTCCATCGGAACGCTGTGGCGGGTGTCCTTTGCAGCCTCTGCTGCCATGGTCAACACACCCTTTTCCCGGGCGACGGTCTCACTGTTCGCATACCGGGTCTCCCGGTGTTTGAGCGTCGGACGGCTGGACCACTGTGACGCCGGCCCCGGTTGTCGTTCCGGTTTGATGTGGTGGATGTCGGCTCTGGCGGCAAGGGCCTTTTCATCGGAAAGGACGGTGTCTATCCCCTTCCCCACGCTGTTTTTTGCCAGGGCTTCGAGCAACGCCGGGCGGGAGATGACGGCCTCGGTCTCGTGCAGCTTGTCGATGACGTCGGCCATGTCGGTGGTCCGAGAAATGCCCTTATGGGCTTTCAGGGTGTCGGTCGTCGGCACCATCCCTGGATGCTTTGCGCGGAGCTCACCCAGGGATTTCTTCCACTCGGCGGTGAGCTCCGAGAACGTCGGTTCGTCCTTGTTTTTCCGGGTTGCCAGCGCACCGTTCCGGGCGTGGGGATGGGCCTTCTGATACTCCTCCACTTCCTTGGCCCGGGTCGAGAAATGGTCCCGCAAGGTTTTCGAGATGCCCGAGATTTCGAAGGCATCTTTCCCGTCGGCTTCGCCGAGCCCATCGAAGCCCAACGTGTGTTCAATGCCGTAGCCCAAGCCTTCGAGGTTCCGGGCGAGCTCGGTCCGGTACAGTGCACCGAGGGCCTTTTGGTACCGGAAAATCTCGTTGGTTTCGACACAGCACAGCTGGCCGTCCTCGCCCCTTGCGACGTTGTAGAGCAGGGTATGCGTGTGGAGCTGCGGCTCAAGATTGCGATTGGAAAAATGGTAGTGCGTGCTTGCCACAACGCCTTGGGTCGCAATCGAATCGATGCCGGCGTGGCCGCGCCGTGCGCGCAGCAATTCCTCCTTTTCGATGAACCCCAGAACGGAAGCCACCGCCGCGCGTTGGGCGCCCAGGATGGCATCGCGCTCTTCGGGCGAGGCCACCGCATATGCCAGACTGACTGACTTGGGCGCCGAAAAGGTTGCGTCCGCGCCAATGGCCCTGGTGTCCTTGCCTGCGCTTGGAACAAGAGCCTTCCTGCGCGAACTGTGCGGGTCAAACCCTTCGGCCAGACGCTCCATCTGCTCGGCGGTAGGCACACCGGAAAGGCCGAGGTCGGCCGCGCCCTGGCCTTCCCATGAAGAAGCGGATTGGACGGCGTCGTCTTTGTCCCGGTAATACTCCGTCGCCTGGAGGTAGGCCACGACGTTACCGCCCTTCTTGCCGCCTTTCGTCAGTCGGGTCAGTGTCAGCATGAGCTCACCCCCGCGACGCTGGCGAGCCGGATGCGGTAATACAGGCCGAGGGCGTCCGAGCGCCGGACAAGGGCAGAGATGTCCGTCCGCCCGAGCCGGCCATCCTCCCCCTCACAGCGGGAAAGGATATGTGCACGGCAAAAGGGCGAAGGCCACGGGCGGGCGACAACGCCTGTTGCTGCATTGACCACGGCCACCGAGCGCATTCCGGCCCTGCCACGGCGGGAGCGGACAAGGCCGAGTCGGTCGATGAAATGCAGGACGTCCCGGACGACCTCTTCATGCCGGTGCGATGCAATGGCAAACGGGCCAACAGGCGCTGAAAAACAAAGCACGGTCCGGATGGGGCCGGCGCCCGAGAGCGTGTTGATGTGCAGCATCAAAGCCTCCTCGCCGGAGCCGTGCTGGCAGGCATGGGCAAGGTTGCAAGCCGGCTGCGGTCGATGACGGATTGCACGGTCCGGGCCGCAGCGGGCGGAAGTTGCGCGATGGCGTCATCGGACCAGCCCATGGCCTCGCTGTAGGGGGTCAGGGCGAGGATGGCGGGCGTGTTGTCAGAGACACAGGCCTGGAGAAGCGCCATCGTGGCGGATTCAGGGGTCACCACTCCGGGGATGGCAACCAGCGCCGACATCAACTCTTCCGCCACACCCTCCCCCTTCTCGGCCACGTCATAGAGGAGGAACTGGAGATAAGTGCCAAACTCGACCGGCTCGAACCCGGCGGCGATGGACGGGATGTCATCAACACGGCCATCGTGGACGGCCATCATCAACTCGACGATTCGGATGGAAAGGGGGTTCTGCATAATAGGGGGCTCCTGCGCATGAAAGAGAGAAAAAGGGGTCTCTCTATCGATAACAGAGAACGGGACTCCGTCAAGGGGCCCTCTCTCCTCTTTTCAGCCTCTGGAGGGCGTCGGCGAGGGCTTCCCCACCCAGCCGGCGTGCAACGTCCCCGGCGAGCTCTGGGGGTGCTTCCCGGGCCGGGACCTGCACGCGGGGCGGGATGACCAACACCCCCTTTTCAGACTCCGGCAGCGTCCAGAACGCGGGCACCTGGCCCGGTCGGCGAGAGGGCAGGATTTGGTGCGGCCAGAGCAATTCGAGATAGTCCCGGCCCGTGGTCACCATGGCCTTTACGCCCTGGAATTTGCCGCGCTCAAAGACCGGCCCGAGGGTCGAGAGGTCTTCCCCGGTCAACACGGGCTCTTCCTGTACGCTCACCGAGGACGACCCCGCCACGCCATCTTTGAAGCCACCCGAAGTGGTGATGGATGTGACTGCGACTCGCCTTTTTCCTGCGTTCTGGATGAGGGTTTCCCGGGTCTGTCCCGGCATCACGCGGCAGAGGATTTGTGTCCCGACCATCGCCGACAGCGCGCTGGCAATGTTCTGGCCGTACCGTTCGATGAGCTGAGCCTGGTCCTGCAAGCAGGCGATGATGGAAATCCCCTTGCTGCGCCCTTTATCAATCAGGCTGGGGAGGACATCGATGCGGCGGATGGAGGTCAGCTCATCGAGCACGAAAAACAGATGTCGCCCGCTTTCATTGTCGGGCAGGCGGGGCGAGAGGATTTCCCCGGCGCACACCGCCATCATCGCGCCGATGTACGTGGCCGTCAGGTCAGCATCCACACCGGCCTGGACGATGAGCTGGCGGGGGCCCCTGTAGTCGTCGGCAACCCAACGGGTCAGCGCAATGGAGCGCTTTTTCACCGGCTGCGGCCACGCTGCCGCAAGCTTGTCGATGTTGGCGGTGTAGGCGGCCAGAGTCCCAAGGACGCTGGACGTTGCTGAGCTATCCGGGTCGGAAATCAGGCTCTCGGCTTTGCGGTGATGCTGAGACATGAGCGCAGCAAACGCGCCCTGTGAAAGGCTCAGGCGGTCGCGGAGGTCCGCCCATCCCCATGTGCCCGGCTTATCCGATTGCAACGACAGGATGCAACCCTCAAGGAGCATCTGTGCTGCGACAGACCAGAACTTCCCCTGCCCTTCCTCGACGGGAATGAACGCCTGCGCCAAGGCAGCCGCCTGGACGGACGTCTGGCAGTCGGCAGCGATGTGCCAAATCAGACTGCGCTCATCAAACGGGGACAGGATGGCGGCGGTCGGAAAAGCGGCGGTGAAATCCCCCTTGACGTCATAAATCAGGGCCCGGTGCCGCCCACTGAAAATCTGCCGGACGATGTGCAGCAGGATTTGTGTTTTTCCGCTGCCGACACCGCCAGTGATGAGGACATGTTTCTTCCACTGCGACGCGGGCCACAGTGCGGCTGGATGGAGGGACAGCAGCGCACTGGGTTGGCTCACGCCCATCCGTCTTGCCTCACGCTGAAAAGCCCTGACGGCCTCCCTTCCTCCGATGACTCGTTGTCCGTCGATGTGACGCACCCCAAAGCGGGGTTTGAGCATGGAGGGGAAGACAAGGACGGCAGGGACAAAAGCCAAAAACGGCAGGGCCATCCCGATGTGCCACGCGGGCGCAGAGCGCACGACGTGGGGCAGGCAGAGATGGCCGAGGGCGTGGATGGCGTCGAACAATTGCGCGCGCGTCCAGGGGCCGCACAGGGCGGTCATGACAACCAGGCTCAGGGCCGTGAGCAGCCCGGTGGCGGTAAACGCCTTGCCCCACCGGCGGACACCGGTGGTCGGTGGCACCTCGGGCAACGGGCCCATGAAGTGGTCCACGACGTCCACCGGGCGTGTTGGCGCGGGGCGGGCATTTTTTTCAAAGAGCCGTCTTCCCACGGAACAGGCCCTTGAGCTGGATGAGCAGGAGGCGCCTGCGGGCCCGGCGACAAAGGGGGTGAACCCGTACCCAGAGGGTTTCCTGATTGGCCTCGAAGGCCGTCAGCGCAGCATCTTCGAGCAGGGCCCGGAACCAGGCACGCTCCCTAGGCGGGAGCCGGTCGAGGGCCGAATGGCTCAGCGGTCGGGCAGGCTCACCGGAGAACACGGCGTCCCTTTCCCTACGCTGGGTGTCGATGATGAGCAGCTGGATGTCATGGGCCAGGTTCATGCGCGTGCCCTCCCCTGTTCTTGCTTGAGGGTTCGGCTTTGTGTCTGCGGCCGTGCAGGGGGTGGTGGTGTTTCCATGTCAGCGGTGGGGGAAGGCGTACCCATGCGCCGCGCGTGCGCTTCCTCGACGGCCGCGAGCAGGTGACTAATTTGGTGTCCCGGGTCCTTCTGCAATGCTTCGAACCCCGCCGCGCGCGTCATGAGGTCCTTGGCCGCCTGCCAGTCGCCGGCTTCGAGCAGGTCAGCCGAGCTCAGCAACAGGTCCCGGGCGATGCCCTCATCTTCCGCGATAGACCAATGAATGTTGTTGGCGAGGCGTTCGACGTCAGCGGCCAACATGGTGTTGTCGCGGAACCAGGTGCGCTCCCGCTCCATGACAAACGCCCGGGCTTTTGAGGCGGCGGATGCTGCGCGGAAGATTTCGCGTGGGTCGTTTTGCAGGAGCTCAATCCAATGGCCCACATAGGCCGCGTGTGCGGAACCGTCGTGCCCGACGCCGAGCTCCGCACCGGTCATGAGCGATGCAATCTCTGCAACGAGCTCTTCGCGGGCGTATTCGACTGAGCCAAAAGAGCCCGACATGTCGCGCTTCAACCGGTCAGGGTGACCGGTCCAGTGGCCGAGCTCATGGAGCAAGGTTTCCGAGTATTTCTCCAGACTCGGAAATGCACTTTGTGCCGGCATGTGGATGGTGTCGGCAGAGGGCCGGTAATAGGCATTTCGCCCGCCGTGGTGAACCGTTGCCCCGCAGTCCGCGACCAATGCCTGGAGGCGAGAACTGGCGACCCAAACAGGTGCCGTGCGCGCTGCTTCCATCGGCGGGATGCCGTCGATTTGCTCACCGTTGAAGACGTAGAAAATCCGGGCTGTCCATGACTTCCGGAGTTCCTTTTCCCCGGCGTCGTTGGTGGTTTCCCGCTCCGTGCTCTTCCAGAACTGGATGGGCGTGGCCCGCTCGCCCTTTCTTACGTGCCAACCAGCTGCCTTGATTTGGTTGAAGGTCGCCCATTGGGGGTTGGTGCGCCCCTGGCTCATCAGTTGGATGACGTTTCCACCTGAGTAGCGCACACCCGTGACGGCATTGACCGGAAGAATTGATGCCAGCTCTCCGCCTTTCCATGGCTTTTGCCATGGCGCAACGCCGGCTTTCAGCTGTTCGATGAGACGGCCGGCCACCTCCTTTTCATAATCACTATTTTGCATCGGATGGCCCCTCCCCCTCGTCCAGGTCGTCTTCGGACACGGCCGTCTCGACAAAAGCCCCATGTGCGTCGGCAATGTCGTCCTGGGTCTTGGGGGACTGAAAGACGGAAAGCCATTTCTTCATTTCGTTTTTCATGCTGTGATTCCTCTGATGTGTGTGGTGTATGGTGTTGGGTTATGCCGAGCACGTCGGCGCGGGCGCACTGGGTCCGTCAATCCAGAGCGCGGTGTTGTCCATGCCGCCCGACGTGACGGCCTCGAAGTCCTCGGGCATGAGCGCCGGGCATCCGAGCGAACGCCCGCCGGCTGCAACGTAGGGCGCGGGATGGAGCACCACGGCGCGGGCATAAGCCGTGGCATTCGTCGGGGAGAGGCCGGCAAGGTGGTAACTCTGGCCGTGCTTGCCGGTGTATGAACGGCCTACGGCATACAGGCCCAGCGACGTTTTCCCGCTGCTTGCTTCATCACCAAACGCCACCGGTGTTCCCGTGTGGTTCGGGTCACTCCCCCGGCCGTGGGCAACAAAGGTTTCCCGGATGAGCACGGGACGGAGCCCCGACAAATCAAAAGCCCAAAGCCGCTTTTGGGAAGACGATTGCGACATGTCTGCAACGAGCAGTTTTTTTGGACGTGTGCTCATGCATGAGCTTGCCTCCGCTGCACGTTCGAGCACCGGCATGGGCGCGGCCGGGGCCGCTCCATGAAGGGCCAGCGCAAGCACCAGGGCGGCACCGCTCATGCACCACCCCCCGTGCCCAACGCACGTCTCTTCTGGAGCCGCTCACCGAGCCCTGCAGCAATGTCCAGAGGGCGGTCGAGCGCGTTGGCCGTCGTCATCTTCACCCCGTCAGTGGCGATGGCTGGGCGCGGGTCCGGAAACGTGGCGGGCATCGCAGCCTGGGGTCCCGGACGGAACCACTCCCCCTCCATCGTCAGCTTGAGGAAGGAGAGATGTTCCTGGCGGCTGCGGGCAAAATGGATGTCCGTTTGCTGTTGGTGTGCCTGGTCTTCATGCGTCAACTCCCGGCCATCGCGGAGCATCCATGCCGCCTGCTCTGCGGGTGTGGCCGGATGGGCACCGAGGTCACGGGTGGGGTCGGCAATGGGATGGCCCTGCGCGCGGTCGTATTCGAGGAGCTTTCCGAAACTGCCGGCAAACGTCGTTTCCGATGCGGCGTCCCGTGCCTCGAAGAACTGCCGGGCGGCCTTTTCCGCGTCGAGGGTAAGGCGGGCACGCTCTGCATCCTGCGGCCGGGCCTTTTGCTCGGACTCGAAACGCAGGTTGTCATGGCGGACCCGGATTGCCTCCTTTTCACTGGGGGTTTCGCTGGCATGGGGCAGCTGGAATCCGTAATCCCCACACCGGGGAAAGGTGTCTTTGAGGGCCTCCTCTTTCGGCGTCATGATGGGTTGGGCCTCGGCGTAGCGTGCCGCCCAGAATTCGAGAAGCTGGCGGCGTTCAGACGGGCTCTTGATGTTGGAAAAAATGCTGGTCATGCGGCCTCCTGGTTGGCGTGGGGGTTGTGGTCGGGATGCTGGGGATTCGTCGGGTCGAGCAGTTCATCGGGGACCTTGGCGAGGAAAGGACAATCCACGAAGTCGTGGGCTTTCTCGCCACCGCGCAAGGTCTGCACCAGCGCGCGGCCCGTGCCCAAAATGTCGTGCCAATCGGTTGAGCTGACCCAGGCTTCCTGTTTTTTGACCAGCGTCGATACCAACGGAATCTTCGAGAAAACGACGGAATTCAGCAGCCCGTCCTGGACCTGCCCATGGCGCTGCAAATGGAGTTGGGTATCAAGTTTTTGCATCTCGAAGCCACCACCCCCGGCACGCACGACGGCGGAGAATCGGTCGTGGTCGGGATGCGTTGCATCGAAGATGGGCGAGCTTGCTGCAAGCCTTGCCGTCCGCTGGAGAGACAAGGTCTGGACGGGGTCGGACCAGTGCATGACTTCGCCCTGGCCGATGGCATCGCGGGCATCTTCAAACGTGGCAATGGAGTTGGGGTTTGCGAACCAGATGCGCGTCTGGAAATTACCCAGCAGTGCGCGGGCCGACTCCTCGCCGATGGAGTCGAAAAGGATGTCCAGGGTTTGCGTCGCAAAGACCAGGATGCCACCCCAGCTGCGGCACTTGCTCGAAAATTCCAAATCGTCCGGGGATAGGAGAACATGGGCCTCGTCTTCGAGGATGGCGACCTTGGTGGCCGTGACGTCGCGCTCCTGCCAGTCGTTCGGACGGCGTTTCATGACGGCCGTGACACGACCTTTTACGAGCGCCGAATAAATCCGCCCGGCCGTGCTGAACCGCTCCGGTGGCAAGTCAAGGCCGGTCCGCGCACCATGGCAAACCGACTCCGGCTGGAACCCACCCGTTTCGCTCTTCGTCCACTTGAGCAGCGCGCGGGATGCAAACATCGGCGCAATCCAAACCGCCAGGTTTGCATCAATGCCCGTCCTGGTTTCCGACGCCAATGCCCCGTGGCTCTGGACGTCCTGAAAAGCGTTTTCCAGGTCGGCCCGCTCGGCTTCCATTGCCTCGGCGAGGACTGCATCAAAGAAACCAGAGCGCTGTTGAAAAGCCGGATGGTTGGCTTTGATAAATTCGATGTAGTCCGCTGCCGGCTTTTCGATGGGCTTGCCCTCTTGTTCCGACCAGATACCCAAGGCTTTCGTGATGCGGCGGAGACAGTCCGGCGTGATGAACCATTTCCGGACTGAAACGAGCTCATTCGAGAAATTGCTGATGGATGCACGCAGTTCTTGCTCAGCGTCACGCATTGCAAAGAGAAGCTTTACGGAAACGGTCAGAAGTCCCACGGCAGACTTGATGAAGAAGTCACTGCTGCCACCACCGGATTTGGACGTCCGGACCACATTGGCGTCGAGGATGGCCGTGCAAATCGCATCGACGTCCAGGCCTTCAAAAGGCGACAGCTGGACGTGTTCATCGATGGCCGTAAACCCGCGCGTGCCCCTGAACTCCCCGGCCAGCAACTGTTTGCCGTCGAGCACGAGCAGGCCGCCCCCGTTCTTCTGCATGTAATCGCATGCCCACGGCGTGAGAAAACTCGCAGTCTTGCCGCCTCCGGTGCGGCCCAGGACGAAGATGTGCTGCTGTGCCGCCTTGCCACTGATGACCGCCGGGAATCCCTTCGGGATGGCGTGGGGGGAACCACGTTCCGCGAGGATGCCGAGGCTTTTGCCAAACTCGAACGTGGGACTGGTGTCGGCGACGGCGGTCTGGATTTGCCGGGTTTTTGCCGCTCGAAGCTTGTCAAAGCTCTTGTGGAGGGTGTGGTTGGAGCCAGCCCCGTAGGTCATGCCCTGGTGCAGGAGCTTCATCGCGAGGGACCGGCGATACCGGTATACATAACGCCACGGTCCGAGCGCGATGCCGGCAAGGTAGGGAATGGCAAGAGCCAGGGGGGAGAGCGTGTGTCGGGCAAGCCAGCCACCGGTAAGCCCTGAAAAGGCAAGCAGGGCCGCGATGATGGAAGCCCCGGTGAAGAGGGTCACGGTCAGGGAGACGCTCTGACAAGTTTCCATCTTGTGCCCCTTCGGCGCTTGGAGCAGACACAGGATCGCCGTCCATGCCGCGACCGCAACACCGACCATTGCCATGCCGCCGGCCCATTGCCAAACGCCTGGAAGAAGGTGGGCCGGAAGGAAGCGAGCAGCGAGAGGGAAGAGCCCTCCGGACAGGAGTTGGCTCACAATCACGGGAGCGGCATAAGCAACAGCCCAGCCTTCCACTGCATCGGCCTTGGTCGGGAGCGCAAACGACAGCGAGGCCCCGGCAACAATGGAAGCAACAGCCAGCAGCACAGCGAGGAAGGTCAGCCCGCTGAAATGCAGGGCGAAGCCCGTGAGGACAGCGAGCACGGGCAGAAGAGCAAACAGCAATGGGACGGAAGGGGAAGCGAAACCCCGGAAGAAGTCTTCCTGATGCAGCAGTCCGGCGACCGGACGGCCGTCGGAGGAAATCTGCCAATCAGGACGGTCCACCATGAGGTCAGCGACGCGCGCACGGTCTTCGGGGGACAGGTCGAGCTCGGCCGGGTTGGGGACGTCGGGGCGGGTGGACGCCAGGCGCGTCACAGAGATGGCGTCGGCGAGCAGGGAGGGAATCGAAATGAGGGAAGAGAGAATGCACATTGGCTCAGCCCTCCAGTCCGAAGATGAAGCCTTGGGCAAAGGCGACGATGGTCACCGTGGCAGCGGCCACGGTGATGGCGGCCCCGCTGGCATCAAAGAGCCCGGCCCTGAACCGGTTGAACGTCACGATTGCTCGCTGGCCGTCTGGCTTGTCGAGCATTTCGCGGGTCGCATACGCACGGTCTTCCATGGCACCAAACATCCACTGCTGCGACTGCTTGGGGTTCTTCTCATCAAAGACCCAATCCGTGCCGAGGTCGCCGAAGCAAACCCGGGCAAGCCAGGTCCAAAGGCCGGTAGTCAGGAAGAAAACGAAACGGTTGAACATTGAGGGACTCCTTTTGGTTGTGTGGGGAGGTGGACACCACCGCCAAAGGGAGAGGCATCCTTAAACATCAAAGTGACTTTTCTCTATCTGTCAAGCCCCTCTTCCGGTCTTTTTTGCAAAGTCGTCGAGGGCATGGGATTGCGGGCCGTAGATGTCGTTGACGCCCCCACTCTTCTGGCCGGGCTGGACGTCTTTGCGGGGGAAGCGGGCATTGGCGCCCTGGGGAGTGGGCGACGCTGCTGGAGGCCGTCGCGTCGGCGCCGGAGGCTTCGCGGGGGCGGCTGCCCTCTCGGGTTCCGCCTTGGGGGAAGGGGCAACCGCTGGCAGTGGGGGCGGCATCAATGCCAGGAGCACGGGCGGCGTCACCACGGTGGCGGGCTCCGCTGGCACTGCCGATGGTCGGGGAGCCGGCGCAGCCACGAGCACAGGGACAGGGGTCACGACCTGCGGAGGCGCCGGGGTGGGCCGGGTCTGAGCGACGCGCCGGAGGTAATCGTCCTGGGTGACAGACAAGGGAGGGTGCGAGGGCCACAGACGAAAGAAGAGGAAGCCGGCAAGCGCGGCAACAAGGCCTAGAGCATGGAAAAGGCGCGTGGTCATGACTGGCCCTCCTCGCTCGGGAGATGCACGAACTGCCCGCCTTCGAGCCGGTCAGGCGCGCCCCGGTCGGTGAAGTGGAGGGGTGGGCCGCAATCGAGGCACACCGTTGCCGTCCTGCCCTCGGCATGGACACCAACCAGGACGACGGTCCGGGAGCCTGGCTCACGCGCGCCCGCGTGCGCGTATGTGTAAGAGAGACGACATGACCACTGCTGTGCCCCATCCCCTGCCCGGTCGTCGGTCACCTCCCGGTGGCAGGACCCGACACGGACATCCGCCACCCCTTCGAGGGCATCGGCGGTTGATGTCCGACTGGCCGTGGCGACGGCGTTGAGGATGGCAGCGTCCGTGGGGACATCAGACGTGAGCCGCACGGCGAAGAAGCCGAGTCCGGTGACAACGCCAAGGACAAGGGTGATGAGGTGGAGGTGGCCGCCGAGCCATGCGCCAAGGCCACGGAAGGGGGAAGGCCCCCTTGGCCGCTTCACCGGGCCAGAGGCCGGCACCGGGGACGGCGATGCCGCCCGCTGCCCTCCGTTGCTGTAAAGGTCCGAGAGGGCCATGGCTCAGTGCCCTCCCTTGGCCGGCGACCACGTTCCAGTCCGCGCATCGAACGCCGGGGCGGACGCCGCAGGGGCGACGCTAGGGACCGGGGAGAGCTCAACCGAGGGCGCAGCGGCAGGGCGGTCAACGATGCGAGCGCTGCCGGCGACGGGAGCGAGCACCGACCGCAACCATGCGCGGTCCTGTGCACTGCCGGCCACGGTCATCGTGATGGCCTGGCCGGTGGAGTCTGCCCCGGCAATGCGTCCGGCCTTTTCCAGAAGTACCCGGGTCGCGCTGCCATGGCTGGCGGTGTCTTTGGCATCGAGCGGGAGGACCAGGCGTTCCAACGCGGGCTCCGGCGCCTTGCTGTCGGCCGGGGTAACGTCCCGGGTCGTGACGACGGGGGCCAAGCCCTGGGCCTTTGCGTCGGCTTCGAGGGCGCGGGCTTCTTTCAGCTGAGCGCGATACGAGACGACGCCTGCCGTCACACCACCGGCGGCACAACCGCCCGCGCCCCACTTCAAAGCCGAGGAAATCCCCCCGCCCTTGATGAGGCCGATGGCCGAGCCGGCCACGGCACCAAGGGCACAGCCTTTCAAGGCCGCGCCCTTGGTGGTTGCAGAGACGGGTGGATGGGAGGGGTCGGCGCCGGGCATCGACGCGCAGCCGGCGAAGAAGATGGAGAGAAGGGAGATGAACAAAATACGGAAAACGTGGGACATGGGGGACTCCTGTGGGTGGGGGAAGGGATAGAGCGGAGGAGGAAGCGGCGTCAGTCGGGCACCTCCTTCCCTGGCGTCCACCGGGTGGAAGGCGGCGCGGGGCGTGAGGGAGAGACCGTGGAGGGGGCGGCCATGAGCCCGTCGAGGCGGGCCATGAGCGAATCGAGGGCGCCGGCCTGCTGGACAGCAATCGCGGACATCTGCTCGATGACGGCGCGCGTGTCGTCTTCCACATCGCGCGCGCTCGCGCGCATGGCTTCCGACGCAGAGGCCGCGAGCTGTGTGGAGAAGAGCTCGAACCTGTCGAGCTGGGACGACTCGATGAGATGAGCCAGAAGCGCCGCCTTGGCGACGGCACCAAGGGATCGGCCGGATGACTTCGCCCGCGCTTGCAGTGCGGCGAGCTCGGAAGAGTCGAGCCGGAGAGAGACAGTATGGAGAGGGTTCTTTTTTGCGTTCATGAACCACACTCCCAGAAAGTCGGCGACTGTCAAGGGGGTGAAGCAAAAAAAGTTTCTGATTCGCGGGTAAGCTTTGAAGGCTGCCGCTTTGCTCGTGATGCAGGGAGGAATTTGCTTCACACGCCCGCCCGCCGTGCTTCAAAGAAAATGCCTTGGAATATGCCGTTTTGAGCGCTGCTTGACGCCTTGCGGTGCTTCACCAACGGTGCGTGAGGTCTATGACTCTAAGGGCGACTGCCGGCCGCGTTTCGCTTCGGCTTGCCGCGCCTTTGCCCGGAGCCGCGCTGTTGGCTTTAGCCCCTCGCCGATTTCTTTTCGGCTCTTTCCCTGCGCTTGACAGTGTCCCTTTCCCCGGCAAGCTGGACTCATCTTCCCCGCCCAAGGACACCGATGAGCCAGCCGAACCCGCAACCTTCCCCCGACCAATGGCATGACTTCTTTCGCGCGTGTGCAACCCGCCCCGTTTCAGCCGGCGCCCGGATGCGACAAGAGACGGAGGCCGCTTGGCGACTGAGGGGGGAATGGTGTGAGCTCTGTGGCGTGAGCTTGGCCCGCAAAGAGCTGGTGGTTGCTCCGGTCATACCGGCCGCCCTCGGCGGACATGCCGGATTCGGGAACGGGATGAATTGCTGCCGGCCTTGTGCCGACCACTGCCGCTATATCGACGCTCTGCCCGTGATTGAATCTGCGCCTGCCGAATTCAGGGAGCGGCTCATGGAGCGGCGGACGGCCGCCCTTTCCGGGTCGCTGAATGAGCCAACGCCGGCCGGGTTGAACCGGGCCGGGCGGGAGGAAGTGCTGGCCCGGCGGTGGAATTACCCCCGCACCGTCGTGCATATCGACGCAGGGGCGGGCCTCGTGGGCTTCCAGCGAGCGTTCACGCCCGCCCCTTTGTTGGGGGCGCTGTGCATGGTCATCCGTGCGACGGGAGCCGTGCTTGCGGTGAGAGAGGAACGCAGATGGCTCGGAATCTCGACTTCGCCGGAAGCATGGCTAGGGGTCACCCGACCACTCATCGACAGCAATGCGATACTGAAGCCCATCCGGTCTCTCACAGAACCGGACACGGACATCTTGGGCCCTCACCCCACCCGCCAATGAGCTCCCGGCGCTCCTTCCCGTTGACACCGAAGGCCTCGGTTCGTTGAGATGCGCTGGCCGTCACCCAGCTCGCGGTCGCCTCTTGTTGTCAGTCAATTATGTCGTCCCGCAAGCCAGAGAGTGGAAACCCATGTCGACCGGCAGCGGAAATCAGCGACACATCCGGATTGCGCGGGTTGCCCCTTGAGGACGCGGGGGAGTAAGGTCGAGGATTGCCTCCGGGACAGCCGATGCCCAGTACCGACCATTACCCGGCCACCACCGGGCTCCTGGAAGACGGTGCGGCCCTTGGGGAAGCGCTGGTGGCCGGCGACCTTCAGGAAGGTCGGTTCCGCGCCCGGCTCATTGCCGGCGCCGCCCTGTCGCTGAATCTCGTGACAGTGAGGGCAGCGGCGGGGGCTGTGATTCATTACTTGGGTGCCGGAGACCAGCTGCCCCTTCCAGGCTATGCGGCAGCCGTCCTCGCCCTGTCCGGGGCCTTGCTGGAAATCCCGGGGTGACCGCATGACCCGAGAGCCCCTTGCCGTTGTCATTGAGCCCCGGTCATCCCTTGCCGGCACCATAGCCGAGGTCCTGCGCCACCGGGGATACGAGACCGTGACCGCTTCGACCCACGCCAGCGCCGCTGGCCTCGTCGAGCACCTCGCCCACGTCGACTTCCTCGCAGCTGCCGTACCAGCCCCCGGCGAGGACCGGACGGGTGCCTATCTTGAGAAAGCGAGGGAGAAAAACCCGGGCATGGCTATCGTCATCATGCTGTCGGACCCCGACGAGCGGGCGGAAGACGCACCACCGGACGTAGTGCGCATCATCAAGCCCTTCGGTCTGGAGGTACTGGAGTCTGCCATCGACCTCGCCAGGGGCAAGGCCGGCCACGGCTGAGCCAGCGGTCATTCACACCCATCATCGGGCGGTTGAAGTCTTTTCGATGAAGTTTTGACGTCCACCCCGGCAACGTCCCCCTGTCTCGTGATGTTGGAACTGGCGTGCAAGACGACGACCTTCCCCGCAAAACACACATCGATGCAGCCGACCCCCAGGATGTGGCCCTGTGGGCTTTGGTGCTCGACGTGACACCGTCCACCATTCTTGCGGCGGTGGCCGAGGTCGG
Organism: Bacillus sp. NP157; assembly: GCA_018889975.1. Taxonomy (NCBI): domain Bacteria; kingdom Bacillati; phylum Bacillota; class Bacilli; order Caryophanales; family Bacillaceae; genus Bacillus; species Bacillus sp. NP157. The sequence goes on along the minus strand of CP076546.1, from coordinate 398,458 downwards.
TCCGGAAGCATCGGCAGTGCAATCGCACCTCAAAGGCTGACATCGGACGACGGCCTCGGGCGACGGCTGAAATTATCAGGCAGCAATCACCGGTCCCCTTCTACATGGCGTAAGCTCATCCATTGCCCAATGGATGCCGCCATGTCTTCCACAGCACGCATCCCCGTCCCGTCCAGCGGTCTTGCCAAGGGCATCACGGCCACAGCCAAGGCAGCCATGGACGGAGACCTCGACGGTGCACGACTCTGCCTCGCCCATGTCCGGGAATTGACAACGAAGGAAAGCCTGGCCGTCATTGACGCGAGGGCCCGTGCCCTTGCCGCTGTCCTCGGCCCCGTGGGCTCAAGACCTGCCCCCGGGTTGGGCCAGGCCATCGTGGACCTGGTCAACTCGGCGAGCGCCTGAGCGACACCCGGCAGGCCTCTTGCTTTTCGGGAGATGCAGGCTCGATGAACCGGCTGCCTGCGCCTCGCTTCGCCCAAGACCCAAGGTCGCCCATATTGTCCATGCCTCCGTGCTCGGAGGCCCGATTACCCCACTCACCGGGAAATCAGGGGTTCCGACGGAAGAGCATCGCACTTGCGCTGGAAAGCCCGTTCCGGCCCGTCAAACTCTCCAGCGCTGCCATGCGCCGGATGTTTCAACGAGAGTCGGCGGTGATGGCTCAGCGGACGCCTTCATCCCGCTTTGAGGCGTCGTCCATCTTCTCTTCGCCGTCCTCGATTTGCTTGTCACGCTTGTCCTGGGCAGGCTTGTCTTTGTTCGCAACATAATTGAGGTTGCGGTCGCCCGATTGCGGCTTGTGGTCCTGGTCTGCCATGGTGTCCTCCAGTGTCAGCCGTGGTCTTCGTCGTTGTGGGTTTGCTGCGGCGATTCTTCTTTTTCAGGCTTTTTCTCGACGTGGTTGCCGGTGCCCTTGTCGTAGTCATGCGGTGTGGGGGACTTGTCGGTGTCGGTCTGCTCGTTCATGCATAGGTCCTCGTTTGGGAGCTCCAACGCTCCTCCCAATGCTGTAACGGAACGGGAAACCTGTGTGAACGGACGCATGCACCTGTCGGCGCCGCCGCCCGCATGCCGGTGTTCGCGAGGCTATCCATTGGAAAAATCGTGGATGCGGAGTGATTGCAAGCCCAACGCCCGTACGCGTTTTTTTTGCGTCGGAATGGGATAACGTGCGGCATGTTTTTTTCGACCACCCGCCAAAATCAATCCATTGCCCTGCAGACGTCAGGCGACACCGGCCGTCTGGTGACGGCTGTCGAAAGCCTCCGGGCAGGCCCTGTGATGCACGGTGCTGTCGCCGCTGCCCGCCAGCTGTTTGGTGAGGGGGATTCGTCGGGCTCGGTTTCCCTGCGGCCCCTTCACGGAGGCGGTATTGAGATGACTGCCCTTCTCACGGGCGCAGTCCCTGACGCCCCGCTGCCCATCCTGGACGGCACCTCCGTCATCACGGACCGCTGGACCGACAGCGAGGGCACCTGCGTGCTTGTCCGCGTCCTGCCTGAAAGCGGGAGTCCCGACTTACCCTTGGGCGCAGTCGAATGTGCTTTGGGAGGCGACGTCTTTTCCGGGGATGCATGGGCGCTGGTCGCTGACAACGATGCAGTGACCCTGTTCGTCGTCGATGGCCTGGGGCATGGGCCGGTGGCCGATATCGCCGCCCGGGCAGCCCTTCAAGCCGTCGCGACCTTCACACCTTCGGAGCCCGCTGACGACATGCGGGTTCTCCACTCGGCGCTGGGAGGGACTGTCGGGGCGGTTGCCGGCATTGCGCGGTTCGATTCCGCCCAAATGCGGGTGTCCTTCTGTGGACTTGGCAACATCAGCGCAACCGTGGTTCACGATGGCCGCCGCAATGGCCTCGCGTCGTTCCCAGGTGTTGCCGGGCGAGGCGCTCCAATCTTCCGCACCTACCGGAACGTTGTTGGCGAAGGCACCCATTTGGTCATGCACACCGACGGCCTGCGCCCGAATTGGAATCCTGCAACGTATCCGGGCCTTTTTGACCGCCACCCAGGCGTGATTGCAGGCGTCCTGTTCCGCGACCAGTACCACGGTTCAGACGATGCGCTCATTGCCGTTCTGCCGCTGACCGCCAACGCGCACGCGACCCTGGTTCGGGGGTCAAAGGGGTGAAGCACAACCGCGCGAATCAGTCGATTTGGTAGTGAATCGGTTTGAATTTGAAGTTGTTCGACAGGCCGGCTGAACAGGCGGTCAGCCCGACAATCAAATCCATGTGCGCCTTGAACCGCGTCTTGTCGCCGGGCTTGCTCAAAGGTGGCTCGACGGTGAAGGTTCCGGTTTGACCATCGACGGGCACGTTCATGAAGACGTTGAAAGCGGTCGGAATCTGGTCACCGTTGATGCCATGCGGGGCAAGCGCAGCACGGAGATTGCCAAAGCAGCCACGATGGGGCTCTGCGTGGCCATAGAGCTTCTGGAACATTTCAGCCGAACACGGGGCAAGGAGAAAGTCATGCCGCCCCACGTCGTCCTCCATGATTTCGAGCATGACGTTGCTGCGGTTCGAGTAAAGCAAATCACCGGTGGACAGGTAAATCTTGCTCGCATAATCAAGCGTACGACCTGATGAGAGGACCTCACCTATGTTCGCCCCACCGAAGGCGATGAGGTCTGCGACCTGCTGACCTTCCGGGTCAATGACCGTCAGCGTTTGGCCTTTCTTCAACAGGAATGCCACGCCGCTTTGTGGCTGAATCACCTCCGTCACTGCTTGCTCCCATGGGGTTTGAACGGGCACTCCCAGTTTCCCTCAATGTGCCGCCCGCTGTATTGCAACGCTTCGGAGCTCTGTCCATGGACGGCAAGCATCGGATTCGCTGACCCGTTGAGTTCGATGTCCCGGGCGATGATGGCTTCCCTTAGACGGTCATAGCGGCCCTGCTCCCGCAGATATTCAAACTGTGCGTGGAGGTTGAACACCATCGCTGGGTGCGCGAGCCGCCGGGCGGCACGGCTCGCGCCCGGGTGCAGGCCGATGACATAGAAACTCTTGCCGCCCACGCTCATCGAAAACTGGTCCGACTTGGGGTCAGGGCTGACCGTGTTATCCCATGCAAAACGGGCCCGGTCGGCCTCATGGATGCCTTGCAGCCGGGCAAACAAATGCTGCTCGAACTCAATTTCGGTGAGCATCGGTGACCGGGGGAAATGCACGACGAGACTGTGGAAGACATGGTCGGGTTTTCGACGCGTTGCAAAGGCCTCGATGGCCTCGGCGAGGATGCGGTCATCTTTGCCGCAACGGATATCACACGCCTCAACATGGGTAACCTGGTCCCTGGCATGAGCGGTCTTTGCTGCAAGGCAGGGGAAGTGCTGGCTGGCCAGGTGAGCGGAGAAAACATCAGTGACGTCTTGAACCGACATGGGAAAACCCGGTACGAGTGGACGCTTAGGGTTGCCGGATTGCCGTGAACCCCAGGGACCTTCCCTGTGAGTCGTCACATACCTATGTCGCAGGGCCCTCCCCTGCCGAACACATGCGGTTCACCCGGCTTCCGGATGGCGCGGTTACGCTCGGACAAACTCAGCGATGGAACTCAGGAACGACGGCGGGACCGGTCGAGGGGCGGGCAAAGTGGTAGCCCTGTTGGAGCACCACGCCTATATCCAAGAGGGCAGTCGACTCCCCGGATGTTTCCACCCCTTCGCCGATGACACGCACACCGAGGTCTGCGCAGAGCCTTGTCATGTGGGCGACGATGCGCTGGCGGGTCCGGTCGCCATCGATGCCACGGATGAGCCCGATATCGAGCTTGAGCAGGTCGGGCTGGAAGTCCGCCAACAGGTTCAAACCCGCATAGCCGGCGCCAAAGTCGTCGATGGCGGTCAAAAAGCCGCGTGCGCGGTAAGTGCGCAGGATGTTGAGCAGATGCGCGGGTTCGGTAATCGCCTCGTGCTCGGTGACTTCAAAGATGATATTGGACAACGGCCAGCCGACGCGCTCAGCAGCTGCAAGGGTTGCCCTCAGGCAGTGGTCGGGGTTGTAGACGGCATTCGGCATGAAGTTGATTGAAAGCAAGGCCGGGAGCCCGGACTCGACGGCGCATTCGAGCGCCCGCACGCGGCACGCCTGGTCGAACGCGTATTGGTTGTCAGCGCTCACGGACCCCAGCACGTCCTGGGCGGAGGCCCCGTCGGAACCGCGAACAAGTGCTTCATGAGCGAAGACCGTTCGGGCGGTTACATCGACAATGGGCTGGAAGGCCATGGTGATGGACTTTCCAAACGCATCCCCATCGCGGCACGCGCCACATGCAACCGGTTTTCCCATCGTCCCTTCCCCGTCATCGAATCTGTAACGGCCAACACCCCTCAGACTAAACAGGCGCGCGCTTTCTCCTGTGAAGACATATCACCCCGTGAGCAACCCAACCAGCTCATTGGCCTGGTCTTCCGACAGCGCCACACCCTCGACAGTAAACGCTACAGGGTGGCCCGTTGAAACGTTCCACAACGTCGTCGGCCCGGACGAGGTCAGGTCTCCCCGGACCCTGTCGAACAGACCGAGGTCACCGCCCTCGACCATGCCCAGGGTCAGCCCCTCCCAGTGCTCGATGAGAGCGCAACCGAGCGCTGGGTGGTACCAGACTACCGCGCCATCCATGGGCGAGCTCCACGGCCCAATCCGTTCACCGTTGCCATCCCGCATCGGGGTCCTGCTCGCCCACCTGGTCCGGGCCTGGCTCTTCCGGAAATTCCCGCGAGCCCGGCTCCGGCTGGCCGGGATCCGTGTCCGGCTGGTTGGGACCCGGGTTAGGCTGCAGGGGTATCTCGCCAGGATTTTCGTGGGCGCGCAGGTCAAAGACGGGGTTTCTGGGGTCAATGGACATGGTGTGCTCCTGATGGAGCCCCATTTCTGCCCATCGGACGTGAGGACGCCGGAGCCGGCGGGTCAGGATGGCGTGATTGCCTGGGAAGGGGCGCTGTCGCCCTGCCCCTCGCCTGTCGAGGGATGAGTCCCGAATGCGAAGCGGCAGTTCGACGTATTACCGATACCGCAGCCTGCGACAGCAGGAGCAGAGGGGGCTTCCGGTCGGGCCTCGGTGGAGGGGTCGCCATGCCTGGTGGTCGAGAAAGCACGGGCCGCATTGCAGCGGACCAGGAGAAGCACGATAAAGCCCTCCCGCCGTCCCTCAGGCAATGGTGTCCGGGGCCGCCTCGTCGAGCCAGCCGCGCGGCCTGTTCATCGCCCACTCCACGTCACGGGCCAGCCGGTCACCGATGGGCGCCCCATCGACCAGGCGGGCAAACTCATCGGGCGAAATGCCGAGCAGGCGGGCGCGGACTTCTCCGCAGCGAATCCCGTCTCCTTTGAGTTCATTGAGAAGAAGACGGAGGTTTTTCCGCCGGACCCGCTGCAGTTCGTCAATCATCGCGGCCCTCCCCTGTCCCAAGGCCAGCCTCTTTATCGGCAAACTCGGCGCCGCACTCAAGAGGGGATGTCCTCACAGACGTGAAGGCATCCCGAATCGTCACGGCCATCTTCGGCACGCTCCCGAACACACCGCCCTGATGGTCCGGACACACGGTGGCCGATATGCACAGGCATTGCCTTGCGGACGATGCCATGACCCTGACCGACCATCTCCTGAGCCCGGAACCCCTTGGTTGGATGGCCTCGCTCATCCTCCTCTCGACCATTGCCCGGCAAATCTGGCGCCAGGCGCACGCCCGAACGGTTGAAGCAGTGTCCAAGTGGCTGTTCATCGGCCAGATGACTGCGTCCCTGCTCTATCTCGTCTACAGCATCCTCGTGAAAAACCCGGTGTTCATCGCGAGCAATGCCGCGCTTTTACTCACCGGCATCACCGGCCAGGTCATCTATCTGCGTCGACGGCGGCGCACCCAGAACTGACAAAATCACCAAAGTCGATGGATGCCCAAACATCGCCGCCTTCGTCAATTTCTCGCGCAAAGGCATTGCCCGCAGCCGGGTCCCGAATCCTCACGCCGACCTGATTTTTCGAGGCCTATGGTGGGGAAAACAGGATGACGCCATGGCCGAACCAGCCCCAAACGAGACGTCCAAACCCACCGGCCTGCGTCGATTCCTCGGCGCGCTTGGCCCGGGCTTGACCACAGGTGCAGCCGACGATGACCCGTCGGGAGTGGCAACGTTTTCACTCGTCGGGGCGAAGTTCGGCACCCAGTTCTTGTGGACCGCGTTGTTGACCTGGCCCCTCATGGCCGTGGTGCAGATGATGTGCGCCAGGGTGGGCATGGTTACCGGGATGGGTCTTGGCGGTGCGCTGCGCGAACGCTTTCCCCGCTGGCTTGTCGGTGTCTCGGCAGTCGCCCTTCTCGGTGCCAACCTTTTGAACATCGCCGCCGACCTTGGCGGCATGGGCGATGCGATGGAAATGCTCCATGCCGGACCTGCCCTGCTGTGGGTTTGGGTCTACGGCATCGGCATCTGTGTCCTTGCCGTCCGGCTGCGGTACTACCAGCTTGCCAGCGTGTTGAAGTGGCTTGCCATGGTATTGCTCGCATACATTGTCACCGCCTTTCTGGTAAAGCCCCAATGGACCCAGGTCGCCCACGACACCTTTATTCCGACGTTGCCCCAGGGCAAAGAGGGCTGGAGTTCGCTGGTGGCATTGTTCGGCACCACCATCTCTCCGTTCCTCTTTTTCTGGCAGGCAAGTCAGGAAGTGGAAGAGGACAAAGCCAAGGGCCGGCGGCTTTTGTCCTCACGGCGCAACGCGACAAAACGGGAACTCGGTGACCGGAAACTCGATGTCTGGACCGGAACGTTCTTTTCGAATCTGGTCATGTTTTTCATCATCCTCACCGCCGCCTTTACCTTGCACACGCATGGTAAAACGGTCGAAACGGTCAAGGATGCCGCGAGTGCCCTCCAGCCCCTGGCGGGCGACTATGCTTTCCTGCTGTTTACCGGAGGCCTAGTGGGCGCAGGGCTGCTTGCGATTCCGACACTGGCGGGGTCGGCGGCCTACGCGTTCGCCGAAACCTTTGACTGGGTGTGTGGCCTCGACAAGAAGCTGAAAAAGGCGGTGTCTTTCTATGCGGTTTTTATCATCGCGACCATTGGCGGCGCGTTGTTCGATGTTTTTGACATCGACCCGGTCAAGACCCTGTTCTGGTCAGCCGTGGTCAACGGCATCCTCGCCCCCTTCCTGCTTGTCGGCCTGCTGCTGATTACGGGCAACCCCAAGCTCATGCAAGGGCAGCCAAGTCCGTTGTCGAACCGGGTCATTGTTGGCTTCACCGCCGCCCTCATGTTCGCCGGGCTCGGTGCCATGGTCTTTCTTGGCGGATAAAAAAAGGCCCGGGAGAACCGGGGCTGCGGCGGACCGCAAAATCAACCGGCGGCCCAAGGCCACCGGCTGCCACACGTGGTGGTTATTCGGACGGGTTGAGCTCGACCTTTATCCAGCCAAGCAGGCGCTGGTCGAACTGCTCATAGGCGGAAATCGCATCGCTCAGGGGTTCGCGTTCGGTGAGGATGGCCGTGGGCACAATCTGGCCTGAGCGCACGAGCTCGACGAGCATGGGGACGTACTTGCGGTGGTTGCAGTTGCCCATGCGCAAGGTCAGGTTCTTGTTCATCGCCGCACCAATTGGGAAGTGGTTGTCCGACGGCGGATAGACACCAATGATGGCGATGGTCCCGACCTTGGCCACGGCGTCAACGGCCCATTGGAGCACCTGCATCGGGCCGTCCCCAGCCTGGAAGTGTTCGGCTTTCTCCCGGGCCTCCGCTGACGCGTCCTTGGCCGTCTCGGGCGTGTTGCTCTTTTTCGCAGGACCACTGTGTGCATGCTCGGCATCAACACCGACGGCATCAATCACCGCATCGACACCGATGCCGCCTGTGAGCTTTTTCAGGGTCTCAACAGGGTCTTCCTTGGCGAAATTGATGACCTCCGCGCCCTGTTTGCGGGCCATCTCCAGACGGTCCTCGTGCTGGTCGATGGCAAAGACGCGGCCGGCGCCGAAGAGCTTGGCGGAGGCAATGGCGAACTGACCCACGGGGCCACAGCCAAAGACCGCAACCAGATGCCCGGGTTTGATACCGGCAAGGTCGGCACCAAAGTAGCCCGTCGGGAAGATGTCGGACAGGAGGATGGCTTCGTCATCGCTGACCTCGTCCGGCAATCCCACCAGGTTGACACTGGCAAACGGCACGCGGACCTTCTCGGCCTGCATGCCGTCAAACCCGCTGCCTTCCTTCGGACCGCCATAAAAGGCGGTCCCTGGGCCATTCGGATTGGCGTTGTCGCACTGGGCGTAATAGCCATCCCGGCAGTAGGCGCAATAGCCGCAACCCACGGTCGAAGGGATGACCACGCGGTCGCCGACTTTGAGGTTTCTCACCGCACTGCCAAGTTGCTCGACCACACCGACGCCCTCGTGCCCGAGAATGGTGCCCGGTTCCACGCCACTCATCGTCCCCCGGATGAAGTGGAGGTCGGTGCCGCAGATGGCTGAACTCGTCAGTCGGACGATAGCGTCGGTGTCGGCTTGCAGGGTGGGTTCCGGCACATCATCAAGACGGATGTCACCGGGACCGTGGAAGACGACGGCTTTCATGAGCGGCACTCCTGACGGGAAAACGCCAACCCTAGGCCGCGCGCCGTGAAGTGCAGGGCCCAAAAGTGTCGCAGTCGCATGACGGGCGACTACCCGACAGCAAACGGGCGCCCGGGGGCGCCCGCTGCACATTGTGGCCCAAGGAAAACGTCAGGCCTTTTCGGCGGCCTTCTGCTTGCCCATCTGCTCAGCAAGCAAGGTGAGCTTCTCGTCGGCGGCTTTCTCTTCTTTCAGGGTCGCCTGCAGAAGGGGAACGGCCTTCGTGTACCCGAGCTGGTTGGCCAGGGCGATAAGGACGCCATATCCGGCAATCTCGTAGTGCTCAACCCGGTTGCCGCCACCGATGAGCGCAACGTCCCGCAACGGGCCCTTTTCGATTTCATCAATAACTTCCTTGCCCTCTTCGACGAGGCCCTCCATCGCGGCGCACTTCATGCGTTTGAGCCGGATGCCGAGGAGTTCGACGATTTCATCAATCCGCTCGACCTGCCCTTGGGTCTCTTCGAGGTGTGACTCAAAGGCGGCGGCAAGGTCCGGACTCGAGGAGGCCCGGGCAAGGCGTGGAAGGGCTTTGGTCAGCTGTTTCTCTGCACTGTAGATGTCCGACAGCTCATGGATGAAGAGGTCTTCGAGGGTTTTGACGGCCATTGTTTGTCTCCTGTAGGTCAGCGCTTGGCTTCAACGTGAGGGGTTGCATCCCGGGCCAGGAAGTCGTCCGTCAGTTCCGGGAGATGGGCAAGCAGCCATTCCGCCATGGCCTGCTCCTGGGGAACGATTTCATCCACGACTCGAACGGTTTCCGTGTCGCCCAGGGCCAGGGCGGCGGCACGCAACGTGGTGTAAGTCGCAATCTCAAGGTTCTCGAACACGTATCCGGCGATGGCCCCTTTGATGATTTCGTCGGAATTGACGGAACCACCGATGGCCTGACCCAATGCCACCACCTTGCCCATGGCGTCTTTGGTCACGGAGGGCTTCGTGTCATACCGCGCGAGGCACCCCTCGATGAGCTTTTGCTGCCCCAGTGTCTCCTGGAGATGCTGTTCGATGCGTGCCTTGAGCTGAGGGTAGTGCTCGATTCGCGCTGCCTGGGCCTTGAGCATGTGCTCTGCTTGCTGCTCCATCGCATGGGCGTCGCGCAGCCAGTCAATGAGGTTGTCCTGAAGCTCGGCCATGAATGTCTTCCTCTGCGTGGTCTCCAGATATTGGGCGAACGTCCATCAACGAGGCTTCTTGCATGTGTGAATCGGGCCAGCCATTAACCTCACGAATGTGTTTTTCAGACCTGATTTCACTTGCGTCAGGCTCAAATCACGGCCTTGAACCAAGACATGCACACGCGCACTTCCAGTGTCTGTTGGCCAGCCACGAGAGGAGCCAGCGCATGTTCAATCACAATAAACGATTGCAGTACACAGTCCGGGTGGGCGAAACGAACCCTGCCCTTGCCAACCTTCTTCTTGAACAATTCGGGGGTCCCCAAGGCGAGCTTGCCGCCGCCATGCGTTACTTCACCCAAGCCCTCGCTGAAGAAGATGCAGGCCGGAAAGACATGCTGCTGGACATCGCAACCGAGGAACTGAGTCACCTGGAGGTCATCGGCTCACTGGTTGCCATGCTCAACCGGGGCGCCAAGGGCAAATTGGCAGAGGCGGTCGATTCGGAGGCCGAGTTGTTCCGGTCTCTCCAAGGCGCCGGCAACGATTCGCACGTCACCCAGGTGCTGTTTGGCGGTGGACCGGCGCTCATCAACTCGGCAGGTGTGCCGTTCAGCGGGGCCTATGTCGATTCCATCGGCGAACCCACTGCTGACCTGCGCTCCAATATTGCTGCCGAAGCCCGGGCAAAAATTGTTTACGAGCGTCTCATCAACGTCACAGACGACCCGGGTGTCAAAGAAGCCCTTGGATTTTTGATGACACGCGAGATTGCACACCAAAAATCGTTCGAAAAAGCGCTGTACTCCATGGACCAGAGCTTCCCGCCCGGAAAGCTGCCTGGCGACCCCCGCTTTACAGACGTCTATGTCAATACGTCCCGGGGCGAAGGCGACACCACGGGTCCCTGGTGTCAGGGCAAGGGCTTCAGTGAAATCATCGTCCCGGACGAAGACGCTCTTCCTGTGGACGGTGGCAACGGGCAGGCCTCGGTCACCTTGAACGCCAAGGAGCAGGACGCGGTAGACGCCTTTTCAGCACGCGGCGCGTCCGACCCGTCCCGTGACCCGGTCACCGGCGCTGACCTCGGCACGCTACAGCAAGACCCCAAGGAATGAGGAGGGGCGCCGCCCATCCCCCATTTGCCGGCGCCGTTATCCAGGCCATGGGCGAATCGTGGTTGCGTGGGTCGTTGTGATTGGGCGGCGCGTTGTCTTTTCCCGGAGTGTCGGTGGGGGTGCCTGAAGAGCTGGTCCGCACCAGTCGCCAGGCTATCGTCGCCGGTCACCTCCACACAGGTGAACCTGCTGTGGAGTCTCCTGGGGCCGGAGGATGCGCCTGCGTCACCTGTCGGGGTGGAAGCTCACACCACGGCGGAGCTGGCGGCAACTGGTCCTCGCGTTCATTCCCGGTTGCCCGCCGGCCCGGCCGACCAGGGAACATCACCATGGCTCACGACTTCCGCCACCCGCTCAAGCGTGCACGGAACACCGGCTCTGCAGACTCCGGGCCAAGCGTATGGATGGCGATGCCATTGACGTCGTGGACCCTCATCCCGGTCTCTGTGTGGGTTGTTGTCCTCGTGCTCTCACTCGTCCACAGCGATTCCGACACAGCCCTGCACCGCATCGGCCATCCCGCCAATGCCACGGTGCTCGCGGTCTTCTTGTTGCTGATGCTGTGGCACACGGAGCTTGGCCTTCGAAACATCTTTGAGGATTACATCCACACGCACTGGATTGGCATGGCCTCAACAATGGTGATGCGCTTCGTCCTCATCGTGCTGGCCGTCGTCATGGTGGGGTCTCCTGGCCCGCATTGCGCTCAAGCGTGTGGACGCCCCACCGCAAGGTCCGGCCGTCCACGCCTCGTTGGTTACGGTTTCTCACAAGGTTGACCGGTCGGGTGAGAGAACGCGGAAAACCACTGGAGGTGCCCGATGGGCTGGAACGACCATATTGCAAACGAGCTGACCGAGTCGCTGAGAGATGCCATCGGCAGTGGATACCTCACCAACGAGGACGCCGGTTATGCCGTCGCCATCAAGGTCCGCGACCAGGGGTTTGGCAGCCTCACCGAACTAGAGCAAGACATCTTTGAGTTCGAACTGCGCCCGCTCATCGAATCATTCGAACAACGCAAAATCGAGGACCTCGGGCGGGACGAGCTGGAGCGCCCTGAGTGAGGGCCTGTTTCAACCTCAGTGGGCGCGGCCCATGATGCGCCACGGCTTCTTTCATCGAAATGGCCTGAGCATCGTCGTTCTTCTCATGATGCTCGCCACGTGGTCCGCGCAGTGCGTCACCGGCTTTGCTGCCCACAATGACGAACTCATCGAGCACGGCCGGCCCTCCATTGCGTTTGCGCCCTATCTGGTCAGCGGGGATTTCTGGTCTGCCACCTTGGAAAACTGGGAATCGGAATTCCTGCAAATGGGCGTGTACGTGCTGCTCACCGTCTGGCTTCGGCAAAAGGGCTCGGCGGAATCCCGGCCCATGGACGAGGAAGACGAAAAAGCGGCTGACACACCCGAGCACCTTCAGCCAGATGCGTGCCTCAGGAGTGGTGTAAATCGGTGGCTATACGCCAACTCCCTGTCACTGGCTTTCCTGTTCCTGTTTTTGCTCTGTTTCTGTGGGCACCTGCTGGGCAGCTGGCGAAAATCCATCGAAACGGCTGAGCTACACCATCAGCCTGTCGAAACTTTCGGCCAGTACGCAGCAGACCCCTCATTTTGGTTTGAATCTTTCCAGAACTGGCAGTCTGAATTCCTGGCCGTCTTCTCGCTCATCGTGCTGTCGATTTTCCTCAGGCAGAAAGACTCCCCGCAGTCGAAAAAGGTGGACGAGCCCAACTCCAGGACCGGCACCTGAGGAGCACCCATGAACGATGTCTTTGAACTCTCGATGCCCTGGTACGCCTACGCCCTTCGCGGTGTGGCCACATACATCGGTTTACTCGTGCTGATGCGCCTTGCCGGCAAGCGCGCCTTCGGAGAGATGACAGCCTTTGATGTCATCGTGCTTGTCCTGGTTGGTGGTGCATTGCGCACGGCCATCATTGGTGACGACAAAGGCGTATTGGGTCCCTTCATCGGTGTCGCGGCCATCCTTGCAACCGACAAGGTCGTGGCGTGGCTGTGCACACGGTGGGCGTGGTTGAACCGCATGACGGAGGGTTACCCCGCCATTCTGGTGAGGGACGGGAAACGGCAAAAGGAAGTCATGAAAAGGCAGAACGTTCCCGATGCCGCGCTCGACCGGGCGCTCCATGGGGCGGGCTTGGAGTCCGACCATGAGGTTGTCACGGCGCGTCTGGAACCCAATGGGAAAATCACACTGGTGCAGCGGAAATGAGGCGGTGAGGACTCGACGGGGCTACACTCAGGGTCTCCCTTTCAGCAGGACGTCCATGTTCCCAGGCGCAACAGTCCCGGCAGACCCCATCAATGCGGGCATCACCGCGCTCGGCGTTGCCGCCATGGAGGCCGACTTCGATGGTGCGCGGCTTTGCCTGGCCCAGGTCCAAGAGCTTGCGGCCAATGCGGGCCTGAACAATGTCGTCCTAGCGGCGGACCGTGTTGCCGAAGCGCTTGGCCCGGCGGGAGGCCCCCCGGGTCTGGACCTCGGCCAGGCCTTCGCGGAACTGGCCCGCGCGGCCTCCCGGTTGGTGGACGACCTGTCCTGACCACCTCTACTCGCGGATGGTCTTCCATCGACCATCGGGTTGTTCGAGTTTCACAGTGGCAAAATCCCCACCGGTCTCAATCGCGAATGCCAAGCCCGTTGCCAACCGGATGGCTTCCTCCTCACTGACAGCCTCACCGTCTTCCCTCCCCTGAAGGCTGACCCGCCATCGGCCACGCCCTGTTGCAGGTGGACAGATGTAGATGGTCGAGTCCGTCATGATGTGTGGAGGGCTGCGCGGACATCCTTCGCCATCACGCCCACGCGCTTGACGAGGTCACGAAGCTTTTCCTCACTGATGCCAAGCTCACGGGTCCAGTAACGAACCTCATAGTCTTCGTTGACGTTGATGCGCTGGGCATCAGCCGGCCCCCGATTGTTCTTGTCGTCGCTCATCACTGTACTCCTCAGCTAAAATTGAAGGATGGGCGTGACGTTGTGCACCGACGGTCAACTCCGTTTTCGCTGAGCCAGCCCCATGCGGCATCGGTATTGCTTCAAACCGAATCCACCACTTTTTCGTGAAGACGGGCAGACGACGATGTGAGAAGAACGGTTTTTTCGGCGGTTCCAGTAGTAAAGCGCTTGCAATGCGTGGGCATTGGTAGGACGGTCGGCGGTAGAAAACGGCATGCGCCGTCCTGGCGTTTGTCCACGGGGAATTCGCCCTGGCTTCTGATTTGCGGCCGGGGACGACCAATGACACGACCCGTGCATCCTGCGCGACTGCTGTTTCACTGCACCGATGGTGGTGGCAACACCGCTGAGGCCAAGGTCAATGCCGCATTTGACGCCGGCATTGCACGCTGGGTGTGGCACGCATCGATTCAGTGCGGCGCGTCCCCGATGGCTTACATGCTCGGCACATCACCAACGCTCGATGACGTGACCGTCGACGTGTGTGCGCAGGCGCGAACGGTCATCCTTGGTGAAGACATCACGGAACCAGTCATGCATCCCACACGGAGCCGCGTCCTGGAGGGCCCTTTTGTGTATGCCGACGGAAGACCCGGACGGTTCCGGGCCGAGCGGAAGATGGATGGCACCATCTGGACCGTTGAAATCGTCAGCGATGCGGGCGACTGCTTTGACAGCCTTGAATTACCAACATTAACCGCCGTCGACCGGGCGTCCACCGAGGCGGGCGCAATGGAAGTCATCTCCGAGCTTCTTCATCGGCGCTATGGAGCAACAGTTTGATGACGACGTGGCCACTTGCCGCCCCAAGGGAAGCCACCGCAGGGAGAACCGGGTTCGCGTCCTCCATGAGCTCCGGCACGAAGGCACCGACGGACTGACATCCCAGGCCGAAGCCCTCGGCATGAGTGGGAGTGTTCCGGCCGATGCACTCGTTGGAGACCGGATATCCGACTGGCTCGCACGCTCCATCGAGTGGGCAGTCAACAAGCCCTACCAATGGCTCGATGCTGACCACGCCGGGGACCCACTGGCCTGACGGGCGGTCATTGCCATAGGGGAATTAGGTCGCGACATCGGGACGACCCTGATTCGACGATTCATCGGCGAGTCTCGGGGAAAACGCACTCCCCTGGCCGATGACGAACGACGCCCTCCGCCCATGCCGCATGCTCATCATCCACGCCGGCCGCGTCCTGGCCATCATCGTCGCCTCCGCCCTTGAGCATAAGCAGGCACGAATAGCACGATTGCATTGCTCCGCCGCCGCAGCACTTGAAGCCATCGCGGCGTTGGACCCGACCCCGCAGAACGACCTGATTTCCGTCCCGGAAGGGCAGCTCGACGGTGCGGGAGCAGTCGCGGCGGCCCTCCGAACACGAAGAATTCCGTATTTTGTGACTCCGGGTCCGAGGGCGATACTTGGCTCCCGGTGCGCGTGGCCGCCAAACGCGGCAGCTTTTGGCTTACTCGCCGCAAGCACGCCGTTGGGAGCGCAAGGGGCATGCTCCGGACGGAGTGTCGAAAAATCCCCCGGCCCTTATGAAAGGTCCACGTCGGCCGGCGGATGCCTTCACCAATTCCCGGGACGCGCGGTCCTACGCAGCGCTGAAGTCGACCCGCAGCCGCCGTGCCCGCTCCTGGAATGCAGCCTTCCCGCCTTCAAGGATTTCGCACACGAGAGACCGAATCGTCGGGTCGTCGATACTTCCCGCGCGATATAGCATCGAGGGCAACCCGCCGGTCTCGTGGGTACCAGCGGTGGCGACAATGACCTGGTCCGCATCCGTGTTTACTACAAGGTTTGCATTGTGTGTGACGAGGATGACCTGTCGTCTCTCCTTCGCTTCACAGAAGAGAGGAACCAACTCACTGAAGATGGAACGGGGGTCGAGATTTTCCTCGGGCTGGTCGATGATGAGCGGCCGCCCATCATGCTCATCCAGGCCAAGATACAGCTGCAACAGCACAATTCCCCTCGTCCCGGGCGACAGGCGCGTTATATCGATTCCGTCGTATTCGATGCCATACCTGAGCTGGACATGGTCCGTGCTGTACACCCAGCGACTGAAGCGCTTCATCCAGTTCCGGTACTCATCCCGGCGCTCGCGAGGCACGAGAGCCTTGTCCAGAAGCTCGGCATGGTGCGCTTCGCGAAAGTGCGCCATGGCCGCTGTCGCCTCGTCCGGCGTCCCTGACTTCCACGGCTTCAGGAGATGGTCCCGCGCATATGACTCGATGGAATTAACGCCACGGAATTCTCCTGACCGGCGGAAATCGAGTAGCCCTTGCGCCTGTTCCGCCCACTGCCGAACATCGACGTGGCGCTCCACCTTGAAAGTGAGCTTTCCAAGGGTGCCACCTGCCGAAGCTACGCGCTGCCGGAGGGGTTCGTACAGACCTTCGAGCATGGCCTGCTCTTTGGCAATCCATGTAAAAATTTTCCGATAGGTCGTTTCCCGCTCGGTCACCATGGACTTCAGGCGCTCCTCGGCGGCCTGGGCCTCAGAGACCTGCCTCTCAAGCTTTTCCTTTGCGGCCACTTCCAACTCAAGTCGCTTCGTGAGTTCAGCGTATTGAGACGCTGTCGCCTGGTCGGCCGTGACCAGCATCCGGACACCGGCGATTTCTGCTTCCAGCACCGACCGTGCATGCATCGCAGCCGGATGGTCGGGGTTGAGCAGCGACGAACCTGGAGCGGGCGGTACCAGCGGTGCACCTACCCAGTTTGCGAGCAATTGTGAGACCTCAGAGCCGCGCTTGCTCAGCACATCATCGACCTTTCCAGCGTACACGAGCTCAAAGTTCTTCCAGTCATCTACGGACAGGCCCGCCACGGCATGGGCTTGTTGAAGCTGACGAAGGGCAGCAGGAGAACCGGAGGCACGAAAGCGCTGGACTTCGTCTGAAAGAATCTCGATATCCCGACGCCGCCCTTCCATCTGCCTGATTTTCATTTGCACACTGCCAAGGGCAGCTTCCAGCCCTTGGAGACGTGCCAGGTTGGCGGCACTCCCCGCTGATACGAGTCTCCCGCGCTGCTGCTCGATGTCGTGCATGACACGGCCTTTCTCCCCCACCAATGCCAGCAGCCCAGGCAATGAGGTGCGACGCTCAAGGTCCTCCGCAATCTGCTGGGAGAGCTCTGCCAGACGGTTCTCATCCATTTCCCGGCCTGACCTGGTCCGGCGCGTCTTTTCGTCGTAAAGGTCCGAGAACGACGCGAGACCAGCTTTCTCCTCAGACGCCTGGGCTTCGAACACAACGCGCTGAAGCTCTGCGAGCAACTCATCTGTAATGCCTTCTGCTGAACACAGACGCTCGACGAATTGCTGGGAAAGATAGCGAACCCTTGGAATAGGCACTCCGCCACCGCCAGGAGGGCCCAATAACGCCCTCGATACCTTGTCCCCGTCCTTCCACTCGACGCATACCTCTGCGTCACCGAGCAAATCCCCTGCCCGTTCGATGAATGTCTGTCGGCGGCCGCCCTCCCATTCAAGCTCTGCGTCAGGCGTGGCATCGCAGCCGGCGGCGAGCATGTCGGCGAGTGCCGTCTTGCCAGAGCCCCTGGGTCCGATGATGGTTATGAGCCCGGCATTAAGCGGAATTCTGGGTGTCTGAATCCACGGAGCGTCCTGTATGCTGATGCCAGTCAAGACCTGATTCCCGAGGATGCCCCTTGGTGGTTCACTGCCTACGAAAGCGCGCTCAGGGACAAGCACCGCCTGTCGGAACCCATCAAAGGTCGGAGTTCCCTTAATCCACGTGTATCTACCTTGTTCAGGATTTCCCACCCGTCCCAGCGCATGTGCATCGGAGCCGTGCATGCAGGCCTTCTTTCCTGCGTACCGTTCAATCAGCTGTGCAACGCCTTGTGCGCCCTGCCCCAACCAGTAGAGCCGTTGTGCCGGACTGCTGGCGAAGATGATGTGGGAGAAGCGCTCGATTTCCTGCCGAAGGACTGCATCGGCACCGTCCAGTCCGGATGTTCCGTCAGTCGACGTGCCCGATATGCCGATGAAGATGTTCGCCCGGGCCCAATCGTCTTTACGGTAAAGCTCGCCGAGCTCCGACAGGGATACCTTGAACTGCTCGGTGCCAGCGCGAAGCGCTGCCACGTCATCGAGGGCGGGGTCGTTCCTGAATTTCCGACCCAATTGTCGCAGGGAATCCGGCGTACACGAAAAGGTCTTCCCGAATCCGTCAAACGTCAAAAGCCCCAGAAAATCCCGGAGTTGGTCAACATGGTTGGGGTGTTCGGGTGAAACGAGGAGATGGGCGTTGATGAAGCGGCCCTTGATTGTGCCGACATTGAGCCTGAGCTCGACGTTAGGAAAGACGACGCAACCGGGCAACCGTCCTTGAGCCTGATGCCTAAGACATTCCAGATAGGTCTCAACACTGTAGTAATCCGTAATGCCGATGCCGCGCACTGGCGGGTCGAGCTGCTCAATTGCAGTCAGGTAGGCATCCCACGCGCCGGGGCCGACACCAAGTTGGTTGTTCATCACGGTGCCAGGCGCGTGCAGATGGGGGTCCCACCGGTGCCACACGGCACCGACATCCAAGGGCCCCGCTCCTGCTTCCAAGACTGCCTGTACATCCTTTCGAGCCATTGCCCCTCCCCATGTAAATCCTTTTGGGGCAAAGCTTGCACGAAATCCGGTTCGCCGTCATCGGATGCCGATTCCGTGCATTCGTACGTTCACCACCTCCGAGAACATTGGAAACTACGAGCCCGCGCCCAACACGTCGGGGCGAAGCTGGCACATTGACCTCGACATACACCACTGACCGCCCAGGAGCACTTACGTGACCAAGCCACAATGGCAGATTGATGTCGAACAAAAGCAGCGCGAGCTGCAGGACCTGCTCGATGCTACAAAGGCCTATGTAGGGAAAGACCCGAGCGTTGGCCTATACGACTTGTATGTAAAAATCGGGAAGAAGGCCGAAGAAATAAGCTATCTGTATCAAAAGAACTTGCCTGTTTAAGGTCGCGCGCGGAGGCAGGGACGACCTATAGTCTTGGCCACCACCTAGTTCGGAATAGAAAAAAAGGCGCCCTCGCGGCGCCCCCTGGTTTCCGCTTTAAATTGTTAAGTCGCAGCATCGAAAACGGGCAAAACAGACCACTTTTCTGACAACACCCCTCACGCCGCCGGCCTCCGGTCGGCAACCTTCTGCCGAGCGCGGACCCGGTGGTCCCGGCGGCTCCGGCGGGCGTCGCGACGATGCTCCCGGCGGGCTTCTTCCGGCCAGCCCATCAGCTCTTCGGGGTTGACCGTAGCCGGGGCGCCCGAAAACCAGGCGAACTCCCCGAGCAGGGTCAGAGGCGACCGGCCGCACGCATCGTGCGCATGGATGTCGGCCCCGAGGACCAACAAGAGCTCGATGACCGCCCTTGACGCGGTCGGCATCTGGCCCTCCCGGCAGGCGTCGTTGTAGGCGCCGCAAGCAAAGTGGAGGGGGGTCAGCCCGAGGGGCATGCGGCGAGCGGGGCTGCATCCCATCCCGAGCCAGTGCTGGACGCCGGACAGGTCGCCATGGGCGGCGGCGGCATGGAGGGGGTATGCGGAACTCATGAAAGAAGGGAAGAGAGAAGACATGGGGATTACTCCTGTGTGGGGGGGCAAGGGGGGGTTGGGGTTAGAGCCGGCGGGCAGTGCCCGCGCCGGTTTGGGTCTCTGGAAGTGCGGCATCGAGTAATTCCTTCCGCACGTAGTGAACAAGGGATTCGCCGTCGAAGCGCAGATGTTCGGGCAGGTGGCGATCAATCAGTGCGGTTCCGAGGAGCTCAGTCGCGTCCGGCCCCATTCCGTCAAGCCGCAGCGGGCGGTTTTTGACAACCAGAAGCTCCCACTTCGGTGCACCCGTACCGGTGTACGCGAGACAGGCGACGTCTGGGTCGAGGTCATCTGCGAGGTAGAAAAGCCCCTCCAGCCGAGCGGCAGCCCCGATGTCGAGGAGAACGGTGTGTTGGACCTTGACGGTCACTCCCCTGCTCGCGTGCTGCTCGACCACCTCGTAAGCACTTTTTGTCTGCCCGTGGTGCAGGGCTTCAACGAATTCATCGACGGCAACGGTCAGTAGCTTGGACATGGCAAATACTCCTGTTGGGTTAGAGCCGGGCGCGGGCCCGGGTGGGGGATACAGCGGGGGGAACGGCTGCGGAAAAGAGGCTGTCGATATGCGCAAGCACGGCCGCTTTCGTTTCCGCATCGAACGTGTCACCAAAGCCGGCCGCCTTGGCCTCGCGGCGGACATCCAAAACCAGCTCGTGGTCGGCGTTTTCGAGGGCTTCGCAGTGACTGAGTGAGAAACAGGCCTTGAAATACGACATCGGAAAAGCGGCAGACGGGCGCCGGAAATAGCCGATGATGTCGTCAGCATCCTCGGCCGCTGACGGGTACCACCGCCCGCCTTTGTCGCGCTGGCCGTCGGGGTATTCCTTCGAGCCGATGCGGCCCTGGCGACGGTCATACCGGGCCAGCGCATCGAGGGCATTGCGGATATCGGGGGTGCCGGCGTCCAAGATGCGCCGCTGGCGGGCGGTCAGACGTGGCTTACGGGCGCGGTGCTTGCGTGCGGTGGAGGGGGTTGAAGTGTTCATGGGGTAACTCCGGGGAATAGGGGGAGCGGAAACAGCCGACCGGGGCGGGGCGCGTGGCCCCGCCCTTTCTGGTCAGGCATGGGCAAGGTGGGCGAGCTTTGCCGGGTCGTCGTTGTACGGGTCGTAAAGTCCGACTCGGTCGGCATACGTCTCGAAAGACCCGGCATCCATGGCCCGGCGGGTGCGCCAGGTAGCTCCTGTGCGGGATTGGATGTGCACGGTCTGCCCGTCCGAGGTCGCACGCCAGGACTCGCCACCGAGGGCGGAACGAAAGGATTTAATGGTCGTGAATTTGCTCATTTTCGTATCTCCAATGTAGGTTATTTGCAGAGAGAACGTGCTCTCTCTAATAGACAGTACAGACGAACAAAAAACGCGCAAGAGGCAAAATGAAAATAAATCCGTGACCTGCGTCACATTTTTTCATGTAGCAAAAAAGGGCGTCTCGGCAAGTGTCCGGCCCACTGAACGCGGTGGGCGGGCACAAAAAAAGCGCCCTGGCGGCGCTTGTGGTACGGACTTGGATTTGATGGCGGCACGTGGCTTTTATTCTTCCTCGTCTTCCTCGTCTTCCTCGTCTTCCTCGTCTTCCTCGTCTTCCTCGTCTTCCTCGTCTTCCTCGTCTTCCTCGTCGTCACCAAATCCGGTGAGGTCATACCAGTCCGTTTCAAAAAGCTCCGTGTGCTCATCTACAAGCGCCGTGATTTCGTCCTCATCGAGGATGTTGCCTTCCTCATCCTCCACCTCAAAATCACAATCGATCCAGAGCTGTCGGTTGCCGTCGTGCATATCCTCCTGAATTCTTGCACGCGACGGTTTCCCTGCCGGGAACTCAGCCACCAATTGAAATTTTATGCGCAACCCGGGGGCGGCAAGGTATGCCTCCACTTCCCCAGACATCCAGCCATCCCGGTCCCAATTCTCGCCTTCGTTCCCGGACCAACTGTTCAATTTAGATTGCTTCAGCAGGGCAATAAACTTATCAACAGAAACAGTATCTCTAGCCATGGCAATATCCTCTTTTAATGTTTTTTCAGAGAGAAACATTTCTCCCTGAAAAGACATTACAGACGATTGAAGAGCGCGCAAGGGTGCTTTAGAGAATAATTCTGTGAACTACGTCACATTTTTTAACCATACCTGCCGCGCGCACGCCCAAGTGCTTTCAGCTTTGGATTTTCGCGGCCCCCTCCGGGGGTGCTTCTAAGCTCTGGCTCTCTGTCTTTTCGGCTCCTGGCCTCTGATTTTCCGGGCCCTCCAAAAAGTCCTTCCCCCTCGCCCGGTCCTCGGTGCGCTTAGCGGGCCTTACCGGCCGGACTGCCCGTGGTTTGCTTGGAGCGGACAAGCACACTCGACCTCCGGTCTCGTGCTCTCCCCCAATCCTCGGCCCCCCAGGGGGCCTGCGGACGGACTCGGACGTCGTCGTCAGCGCAAGCGCTTTCTCCTCCGCCTCGCCGTCCATTGCCTGGCTTGTGTCGTGCAAAGGCAGGAGACGTGTGCCGGACGCCGCCTCTGTCCTTGGGGGACCGTCGGCGCCCAACCCACTTCCTTGGTATCTGGGCGGAGCCCATGGGCGCGCTCGCCCCTACCCAAAAACATTGGGCAGTCGTTGGCCTGCTTAACCCCCGGCTGTGGTGCCGCGATGCGGCTGGGGGTGGTCCATGGACAATTGCCACTGTCCAAAAACAAGGGGGATTCACAGCGTGGCCGCTGCTGCTCCGCGTTCCCCCGCCCGGTTTCCCGGGTGCCTCTGCGGTGTCGCCTTGCCCCATTCGACGGGTGCCCCCGTCCCGGTTCGCGGCAGTCCTGTATCGCTCTGCCTTACCCGGATTGCGACGCGCTCTTACCCACTTCCGAACGGGTGTTTTCCCAATGTCGGCAGTGCGGTGGCCCGGTAGAATCGTGTCCGGGGAGTCTTCCTCCGCCAGGGGACGCATAGCCCGGGCCGCGCAGTCTTCCAGAGCGGTTTCGGGGCGAGAAAAAGGGGGCTTGCGGAAGTCCCGGTTGTTGTTAGTGTGGCTCTAGGGCCACCCGGCCGGGCATTGCGGAAGTCAGGTTCCTTTTGCTCGCTCCCAAAGTTTGCTGCTTTGGAAGCCATGACTTAGAGGTACCAGAGCGCCGCAACCTGTCAAGAGGGGGCGGCGTCTCTTTTTCCTGGCCCATTATCGAGGGCCACAAAAAAGGCCCCAGATTGCCGGGGCCTTTTTCACGGGAACCCTAAGAAAGGGTCAGAGTGGCTTTTTGCCGCCCGGCTTCCTGCCCCGGACGCGCGCGTTCGTTGTGGCAGCTGGCAGGGATCCCCCCAACTGCGTCCTGGTTTTGCCAGCATCCCGGACCCGGAGCTCTTCGAGCCAGGTTCGGACGCCCAGGGAATGACTGCCACCGGGCAGGAGCATGGCCTCGACTGCGGCTGCACCACCCTTCTTAGCGGCGTTCTCGACCCAGAGCGGCCTGTGACCCTGACCGGACCACGTTCGACCCAGGCTCATCGTGCCCTCGGGTTCAGCGTATAGAGGGGGGCGCACCTTCTTTTCCCGGCCGGTGGGGGTCTTACCGGCGCCTGCCGCCGACGCCGGCACCGTGCGGGCCGGAATGGCATCGGATACCCCCTGGAAGAGCTCCGGAAAAAGCTGGGGAAGGGTTAGCCCGGAGACGGTCACCACTTCTTCAATCTGCTCACGCGCAGACTTGTGCAGCATCTTCGCCGCCTGGGCCAGGGTGCGGATTTCTTCGAGCGACATGGGCTTTCCGTTGGGATGAAAGTGGGGAAAGCATAGTCCAACGCCCTCTCTTTACAAGCCCTCTTTTCTTGCTATGGATAGAGCAGCAGTCTGAAACTTTGAGACACCGGCTACTTATCGTCCCCATACCAACCAGCGAACAGGAGGTTTCCCCATGGGTGTTCTCGGCATTCTTCTATGCGCAGCGGCCATTTTTGTCGGCACTCGGGGCGAATCCAGCCCCAGCGGCTTGGCGCAGTTTGCTTACTCCCTCGGTGGCCTGGCGCTCGCCATCCCTGGGGTCTGGCTGGCCCTGTTTGCGTGGTGAGGCGCCCCGCCCGCTCCTGACGGCCGCCGCAGGCTACGCCCCAATCAGAACTCGTCATCCGCAATTGGATGGACTTCCATGTTTCCGCCAGGCACGGTGTAGAGCGTCAGCTCATAGCGGCTGTATTGGACGCCTTCCATCATTTGTTCCTCCGTGAGCGTGAAGGCATCCGAGCGGGATTTACCGCCGGAATCCAGGTCGAGGTACCGCACATCGTAGGTCCCGGCCCTGAATTTCTGGGCCACGAACTTCCCGTGGGCAGGAATGAAGAACTGGCGTACCGGATAACTCTCGACTCCTGACCGGTAGACGACCTTGACGAACACATCCGTCGCGTTGCCCGTGTTGTCCACCGTGATTTCCGAGTATCCGTCCAGGTTCTTCTTCGGCGCACCAGTCAAATATGCCGCCGTCTTCGGCCATGCATGACCGAACGGCGTCAGGCCCGGCCGGATGTAAGGGGGTTTGGTTGAAACCGGCGAGGGTGCCGGTGCCGCAGCCAATGGGCCATAAGGGGACTGGACTGCTGGAGCGCGAGGAACCGTCAAAGGAACTACGGATGGAGCTACGTCGGGAGCAGATGGCTCTGCTACATAGGGCTTTGAGTCTGTATGGCCGGTGCTTGACGCAGTGGGCCGATAACCACCGGTCGAATCCATGGTGAGGGCGTGGAGGGTCACTGCTCCCAAGCCGACGATGACCAGGAATGCCGCTGCCTGCTGGAAAAAGCTGGCACGGGCAACAGCCCAAACATTCTTGAGCTTCGGCGTCTTCTCGCCGGCAGGGTAAGTGGCCAGGAATGCGTCGATGGCGGCACGAAGCCGGCCCATCTCCCCTGATACATCCTTGGGCGCCTTCAGGGCCATGTCCAGCGCATCCTGCGCAATTGCCTTGGCTACGTCGCGCTTGCCGATGGCGGAGAAGTACCAGGCCTGATGGGCAAGCAACCGGGCGTTGATGTCGGCGGGCTGTTTCCCGCCAAACATGTTGGTGAAGATGGCAGACAACCCATACACGGGCCCCCAGGGGACACCCCACCATGCGAGCGCCCACGTGAACCATGTCGCCTCCATGCATTTTGCGTCCGCGCACGGGCGACAAAAAATGCCCTGGACAGGCTGGCGATTGGTCACAACGATAGCGCTGTAGACCCGGAAAAAGATGGCATATCGGGGCTGGGCAGTGACCTTCTCGCAGACACTGCACCGGATTGGGTCCGGGGAGTTGGACTTGGAGTTGGCCCGTGCATCCGGGGCGGGCTCAACAGTGGCCGTGTCGTAGTGCGCACGCGCAACCGGGTCGCCCAGCACTTGGTATGCAGTGTTGACCAGCTGGAAGAGCATCTGTGCATCCGGACGCTTACAGCGGTCAGGGTGATATTCCTGAGCCTTGCGGCGGAAGGCGGCCTTGAGCTCGGCACCCGTTGCGGTCGGCGGAACTTCCAGAACCCTGTAATAGCCCGAAGGGTCGGCCGCGCTCATCGAGCACGCCCGTCAGTCAAAGTGTCCATTCAATTGTTCCCTGTGTTCCCGGGGAATTGTACGGCGAGTGGCAAGTTCCTGCGCACCGCTTATCCAGCTTGGCGGCGCGTGTCGAGCAGGTCGTGGCACCGATTGCAGGCTGAGGCCTGACACGCATCCAAGGAAGCAGAAAGGGGGCAATGCCCCTTTTTTTGTGCTCAGAGCCTGAGCCAGACGCCGAGGTTTGTCCTGGGTCCGGCGTCAGCAATGAATGCATCGCAGGTCTTCGGGCCTGCGCCCTTCCGCCATCGCCGGGCATCGGCCTTGGGAAGGTAACCCACGGTGTGTCCTGCGACGTCCACGCGGACGGCCAGGTTATCGTAGGGATTGCTGTCCTCGGGCACGAGGCGCGCGCGGTGGAAGGGTTTGTCTTTGGTGGCCTGGATGGCCCGCAGTGCCGGCTGGTAATTTGATTCCCCGACCACTTCCTGGGCGTAATCGCCGTGGCCGCGTGCCGGCGCTTTTACCCTTGGCTTTGCCTTTGGCTTTTGCGGGTAAACGGCCTTCGCGACCGCCCTAGCAACGGGGCTCTTTGCCCGCTTGCGTGCGCTGCCCGATGCCCCGCCCAGCAGCCCTCTCAGAAACGCCTCAAAGATGCCGGCCATGTCCTTCGCTCCCCTCTGGTGGTCCTTTCGTCGTCAACCCAGTGCATGGTGTCAGAGCGTGTTCCCTGGCCCCCTTCCCCTCGCCGGTGCGCTCGCGGGGGCAAAACTGGCATCAAACCGAGCGGTGTTTTTGAGTGCCCACTCCCGCCGGAGCTCATTGATGATGTCCATCGCGCCCTGGTCGAGGAGCTGGGCTTCCTGAGCCCACCCCAGGGCCTCGGCGACACGTGACCAGAAGCCATGCGCACGGATGTCGCCCAAGCGCTCCCCCAGAAGCGACCGGCGGCGGCTCATCGGCCTGCTGGTGGACAGCGGAATAATGGGCGGAGCCCGTTGCACCGGGTGGCCGTCGAGCAGGTCGGCAAGGTCGTCGATGGGGATTTTCCAGGACTTTCCGTCCTTGCGCGCACCCGGGATGTCACCCCGCCGCATCTGGACACGGACGTAGTCCTTTTCCGCATCGGTTTGCTTGCCCAGCAACGCGGCAACTTCATCCACCCCAAACAGGTATTGCGTGGGGCCGAACGCGGCCCGGATGTGCTCAAGTGATTTCTGGGACATCGTCCAATCCGTCAAAAAGTTGGGACACCCCTGGGACACCGGGTACCCGTACAACTCAACCTAGACCCGTGAGAACCCGTGTCGAAATCCTGTTCGAAACTACACCAAACCCCATAAACAAAGCCCATTTCCGCATTTCCACCCTGGAGCCCAAAAGCCCGACCGTAAGTTTAGGAGGGGGACGCTCTATCCAGCTGAGCTACGGGGCCGACAGGCACTAAGGATACCTTGGGCGGGCGCTGATGGGCCAGAACGGGCGACGCCCCATGTTCACCGAGGCATTCCCCTACACACGAGTGGCGCAGGCGAACTTAGTCTTTGGGGTGAAGGCGCACGATTCGCGCCGGTGAGGCATTCGAGTTGACCCTAATCACGACACGCGCCAAAGAATTGACTTGTTGTGTCGTGCCTCTCATTTGTACGGCCAACCGCGGTAAGCGAGCCGCCGGAATGTCGACGCGGTCGTTGTCCGTAATTCTCATACGTGCGAAAATGAAAGGAAGGGGAAATCTGGAAATTCATTGCACATCGCGTTGCAAATGCTGTTCCGTGCCAAGTGCGGGCCGCTTAAGGACTTAGCTGCGCCCAGGCTTTGCGAGTCCTCGTCTTCGTCGATAGGGATATCTGAGTGATCAACGCGCACTTCCTGATGGCCTGCCTGTGTGCTGCGACCATCACCGGCCTTCTCATCGCAATCCTTCGCCCCCTCGCCGGCCCGCTCGGCCTCGTGGACATTCCCACTGACCGCAAGCGTCACCTGGGTGCCGTTCCGCTGATCGGCGGCCTCGCCATGTATGGCGGCATTGTCGCAGGCACGTTGTACTTCGGGCAGCTCGGGCCATTCCGCACCGTCGTCATCGAGACGGCCGCCGTCATGGCCATCATCGGCGCCCTCGACGATCGTCACGATCTCAGCGTCCGTGTGCGACTCGTTGCACAGGTTGCCTGCGTGGTGTGCGTGATGTTCTCCACCGGCGTACATATCACCACGCTCGGCCATCTCTTCGGCATGCCCGTCGAACTCGGCGCTGGCGGCTACGTCCTCACCGTCGTTGCCGTGATCGGACTGCTCAACGCCTTCAACATGATGGACGGCATCGACGGCCTCGCCGGATCACAGGCGCTCGTCAGCGTCGTGACCCTGCTCGCGTTCCATGGCAAGGCCGATCTGCCTGGCATCGTGGTGCTGCTGTCGCTGCTCGGTTCGGCTGCCCTTCCCTACCTGCTGGTCAACCTCGGCTTCACCCGGCGCAAGGTATTCCTCGGCGATGCAGGAAGCATGGTCGTCGGATACCTGCTGGCGTGGGCCTTGATCCGCATGGCCGAGTCCAGCGACTCTCCAGTGAGTCCTACCGATGTCCTCTGGTGCGTCGCGTTGCCGGTCCTGGACACGCTCACGGTGATGACGCGACGTCTCAGCCACGGTGCATCGCCGTTCAAGCCAGACCGCGGGCACATCCACCACCTACTGCTCGCACGTGGGCTCACGCCGCGCCAGGCGCTCATCGTCCTCGTGGGCCTGTCGACGATCCTTTCGTGCATCGGCTCGATCACCCGCCGACTGCCTGGCGAAACGAACCTGATGACGTTCCTCGCCGTGACCGTCGTCTACACACTGATCGTCGTACGAGAGTATCGACGGACGCATCCGCGCAGCCAGAGCGCTGTCGTGGAGATTCCGCCCGTGCAAGCGATTGTGAAGATCCCGCTTACGGAAGAGCCGGAGCCCGCCATCGCCGACTGAGTCGGCGCCGATGGCTTGCCATGGCACTTCCGCTGATCCAGGCCGTCCTTCTAGCCCTCGTCGGCATCGCGGCGTATGCGTTTACGCGAAAGTGGATCGCACTACTCCCCATCGCCGCGGGTTTCGGGTGGTTGATCCTTTGCGGCACGCCCTCTTTCGCCGGCTGGCTCAGGGACGCCCTCATCGTCGGCCCGACGGTCTACGCCATGCCCAAGGGACAGCAACCCGATGCCGTAATTGTCCTCGGCGGGGACCGCGTACCGGCGAGCGTCGGCGATAGCAACGATGATGCCGACGCCGACCCGAGCACACGGATCGAACTTGGCGTCGCACTAAGCGGCGAACGCCATCCACGGGTCATGCTTCTTTCGGGCGGCTACGGCGAAGCGGCCAGGATGGCACAAGCGATGGGCGGCCGTGCTGCCACGGGTACGCAGCTGCGGCTCGAGACCCGCAGCACCAGCACGCACGAAAACGCCGTTTACAGCGGCCCGATCCTGCGCGAGTTCGGCGTGCGCTCGGTCATCGTCGTGACGTCAGCGGCGCACCTCACCCGCGCGACGCGGGCATTCGCCAAACAGGGATTTGTCGTCTACGGAGCCGCGGTAGCGCCACCACCCTATCGCGTGTCGTCGCACTGGCTCTCGAGGACGCGCACGGCGTGGTACGTCAGCGGGAAGGCCATGCACGAGCGCCTTGCCCTGTGGGGATACATCCTCGCAGGCTGGGCATGAGCGCCGACGAACAGGTCAGCACACTTCCGCGTAGACCTTCAGCGTTTCACGAATCACGATGTCGTGGTCGAACTGGTTGATGGCCTTTTCCCGGGCTGCCGCGCCAAGCCGTTCCGCAAGAACCTCATCGCGATGCAGGCGACTGATGGCATCGGCAAGGGCGACGGCCTCACGTACAGGTACGAGCAAACCCTCCACCTCGTGCGTCACGACTTCCCTGCATCCGGGTACATCCGTGGTCACGATGGGACACGCGGTGGCCGCCGCTTCGATGAGGCTCTTCGGCAACCCTTCGCCGTAACTCGGCAAGACCACCATGTCCACGCCACGGAATAGCGCGGGCATGTCGTCGACGTGCCCAAGCCAGGTGATCAATCCCTGGTCGACCCAGCCTTGCAGCTCCGCATCGGAAACGGACGCAGGATTGCCGGTATCGGGCGTACCTGCCAGGAGAAAATCGACGTTCTCGCCTCGCTCGCGAAGGGACGCGGCAGCCGAGATGTATTCCCGGATCCCCTTGTCCCAGAGCAGGCGAGAGGCCATCAGGACGCGTGTGCGCGTTCCGCGTTGACGCGACACCGCGTGGAATCGCGTGCAGTCCACGCCTGATCCATAGATGAGGCGAATGCTCGATTCGCTGACCAGTCCCGATGCGGCAAGCAGGCCTTGGTCATCGGGATTCTGCACGATGACCCGCCCGTGTTTGCCGCCAAGGGCGAGCCGCATGAGGACGCGCACCGGCAAGCGAAGCAGGCGTGCCATGGCGTCCTGGCTGGTGAAAACGTATCCCAGGCCAGTGATCGCGCTGACCCGGCCGCGAACGCCTGCGAGTCGCGCGGCGAGCGCGCCGTAAACGGCGCCCTTCACGGTAAACCCGTGAACCACGTCGGGCCGCTCGGCACGCAAGACGCCGCGGATATACCAGACCAGCCGAAGTTCGGACACCGGGTTAAGGCTCCGACGGTTCATGGGCAGCGGATGCCAGCGAGCGCCCATGGCGCGCAGGCGCTGCCCGTAGGGGCCGTCGGGCGTCAGCAGCAGCACGTCATGGCCGTCGGCCACGAGGCGCTCGATCAACGATCGACGAAAATTGAACAGGTACCAATCCGTGTTGGCGAACAAGACGACTTTCATGGCCTGTCGAGTGACTCCTTTAGATCCAGCACGCCGCCTTTCGCGGGTCCATGAAGCAATCGGTCCACGAAGGCGCGAGGGTCACGCTTCGCCAGCTCCTCGTCGAACAATCTCGCGCGTCCCTCCGTCGGCCCGGCGATCACGGCCTGGATCGCCTCGGCAAGCGCCTGAGCATCAGCGACCGGGCATGTCACCAGTCCATCGATCGCATCAATGCCGTCCGCGCAAAGGGTGGAGACGACACGGACATTGGCCTGCATCATCTCCAGCAACGTGTTCGGAAACCCTTCCGTGATGGACGACACCACGCACACATCGGCGTCGGACATGCGCGCCAGTGCTTCCGTCGTCACGCCTTCGAACCGGACGACGCTCTCCAGCCCGAGCGAAGAAGCCAAACCTTCAAGCTCGGCGCGCAGCGGGCCGTCACCATACACGCGCAGACGAACGCGCTGGCCTGTCGCGTGCAAGCGCCGGACAGATTCCAGCAGCACCGAAACACCCTTCTCGGGGATCAATCGACCCACGGCGACAAGTTCGATGGGGTCGCGCAGCGGTGCATCGCGGCGTTCCACGTTGGCTCGCGGTGCCGGATTCGGCACCGTTACCAGCCGCTTCGAATCCAGCAGGGGCGCAAAAGCCGGCAAGAGCCGCCGCATCTCTTCCGTCTGGCAAACCACCATGTCGATGGCGCCGTAGAACAGGTAGCAGGTCTTGTAGAACAGGCGCGTGAAACCCTTGAACCGACGCCCCACGACGGTCGACTCACGCGCGACGAGACGATCCGTCCGGATCAGTCGCATCAGGCGAAGGAACGACA
This sequence comes from Bacillus sp. NP157, assembly GCA_018889975.1. NCBI lineage: Bacteria > Bacillati > Bacillota > Bacilli > Caryophanales > Bacillaceae > Bacillus > Bacillus sp. NP157. The sequence continues at coordinate 367,833 of CP076546.1, read as the reverse complement.
GGAACGCGTTGCAGTGCGTATGCGAAGAAAAGTACAGATCGTAGTTCCGCTTTCGCAGCGTGCCGAAAGCAAGCCGGAACATGCCAGCGACACCGTGCAGCTCACGCGTCCTGGAAAGCATCGTGACCGTGCAGCGCTCGCTTGCCAACGGCGCGAATACGGCGCGAATGCCTTCGGAAAGGCAAGCGATATCTACTTGCCAGCCTCGGGCCAGGAGGTCCAGCGCAACGATCTTCTGCACACGCTCGGCGCCGCCAGAACGGTCTGATGGGACGAGGATAAAAGCTCTGCGCTCGTGGCCTTGGACGATGCTTCCGGTCAAATCCATACAATCCATTGAACCGTCGCATACACGATGAACGCGAAGAGCATGATGTACCTCACGGGCCCACGCATATTAGCCATCGATACCAACAAGAGCGGAAACGATGCAGCGAGGAAACGCGTCGAGTAACCACCAACGACCATATTCGCTGACACCAACGCGAGGATGATGATCGCAAAGCAATTCTCCGCGGACTTGAAGTACCGCGCGGGCTGGAAATAAAGCGCAATAAGGAGAACAGCCCAGTACGATGAATACAGGACGGAACTTCCCATGTCGGCATATTCGGCGCGCCTGTCGTGCACCAGCGTGAGCAATATCGTTCGGAGAGGACCGAGCACCAACGCGGTAGCAACGCCGAGCGATGCTGGGAGAAGGAACGCCTTGCGTCGCGAAATACGGCCACGCTCTAACCAGCGAGAGATCAGGGCCGCGCCGACGCCAAACATGACGAACAAAAGCGATGCTGTGTGGATGAGCGGAGTCAAGATGCCAACGGCAGCTTTCGTCACGCGTTTCCGCACGCTATACGCGATAAAAAGCAGTGAAATCGCCAGCGCCATTCGCAACTGTGAAAACGCAAGGTCGATGACCAGCGGATTTATCAGTAGCACGGACCAACGGATACCCAGCCGCGATGCTGTGAAGACGAAGAAACAAACCAGCGTCAGAGCTGAGATCGCCAGAAAAGCGTACTCGGGCTGGATACCATAATACTGGATCCAGGACTCGGTTAGCAGGTGCCAGATGACCTCGTTAGTGACAAACGAAGTTGCGGTATCGAGGTCCTTACCATCCAGATAGCTCTTGGCAGCCTCGGCGTGCGCGTAATAGTTCTGCAAATCGCCGAAGTCGGCGTGACGGATCGACTCCCACGGAACGAACGTCAGGAAGAGAGCGATCGCAACTGCACCCGAGATCGTCAGCACGCGCTTGAGAGAGGGCAAAACCATGACGATCAAACGACCTCAGATTCCGTTATTTGAGCCATTATTCCATCCACCATCCACGCCTCTGGCTCGACACGCCCTGCATGCCATGCCAGGTCTTCCGTCCAGAAACCCTCGCATGCGTCATAGGCTGCCGATGTAAATCCGTAGCTGACCTCGACGATGAGCGGCGCGCCGGTCTGGTCAAAAACGAAATCGTAAGCAAGGCACTGGGCCCCCAGCTTTCGGGACGCAGCAAATGCGATCTCGACGCACCTCGGGTCTATTGCCGAGGCGTCATAGTCGATTTTTCCGCTACCTGACGCGCGGAAGTCGCCGTCGCGATTGAAGCGCCTGAGGCCGAATGCCCGGCCACCGATCACGACCACGCGGGTATCGAAGCGATTCCCCGGCAGGAAGTCCTGGAAGTAGACGTAACCCGATTCACGACCTTTCACCCGTTCGACGGCGCTGGGTACCAGCCATCGTGCGATGGCGCGCAGGGCGAGGCCAGGCCGTTCCATCGCTGGCTTTCTCGCCAGGCGCACAAACCGATCCCGCAGGAGCGCCGTACGATCAAGCGGTGGAATGCCCCGACCGAACGCCCGGCGAACGAAGGCACGGGCGCTGCGGACATCCCGCACCAGCCGGACATTCTGCGAGCCCGCGCCGCCACGCAATTTCGATACAAGCGGATACGCAACCTGTTCTATCCACGCCAGTGCGCTTTCGCGCTGGACGAAGACATGCGTCGGAACCAGCGGCGCACCAATCGCCTCCAGCAAGTATTTTTGACCCACTTTGTCGTCGAAATGCCACCCGGTGCTCAATGCGGGGAAAACGACCTTCCCTGCCGCTTCGACCGATGCGAGCAGCTGCCGTGCCATCAGCACGGCACGCGCATCGGAGTGCGACCAATGCCACATCAGCGCGTCAGCGCCCTTCAACCGATCGATGGCATCGTCACCAAAGCAATTGACCTGCAGGACGTTCACCCCGCGTGACTCCAGCAGCGGAATCCAACGGCGAGCAAAGCCCGTTGGCTCGCCCGCCACGTGCACCGCGACGGTCGGGGCGACGGACGCACGCGCGCCGGAAAGTGACTGGGCCACGTCAGGCCTCCGTGAGAGTGAGTCGTGCATCGTGCTTTCGCGCGGCGCTGAGGCCGATCAGTACCAGGGAGCCGTTCGCGGCGGCGCCGACAACGGAGAACAACGCAATGGTCGTCAGCGCCGAGTGGGTCCATGCCGCGGAAGCCAGCGCGGCGACGCGCCCCAGTAACAGGACGATCTCGTAGATCAACTGCGTGCGCTGCCGCTCCAACACCGTAAGCACGGTGATCGCCGGCACATTGGCCATGCCCAGCCAGAGCCACACACCGACCCACCCAGCGTAGTGTCCGGCTTCCGTCCAGCGCTCGCCGAGGACGAAGCCGAACAGCACTCCGCCAAATAGTGCGAACAGAACGGTCGCCGGAAGACCCAGCCCGGCAAGGATCAATGTGTAACGGCGCAATGGCGGCAACAACCGGTCGCCCGCGTTGAGCTGGCGCGCGAAGCTCGGCATGAACGCCTGCCGCGCACCTTGCGAGATAAGCGTCATCGGAGCGGCAACGACGCGATTCGTCATGACGTACAGGCCGACGACTGCCGGGGCGAAATACATGCCCAGCATGAGGACGGGAATGGCTTGCGATACCGAATTCAACAGGGCCTGCGGTGCCCCATGCAACGGGAACGAGGCATATCGCTGCGCCTGTCGCCACATGCGCGACGGCCTGAGGGCGGTCCTGACGACAGCCAGGTCATGTCGTACGACCTGCCGGAACAGCGTGACGTTGGCCACCCACTGCCCGACCAACTGGCCGACGACCAGTCCGCCACCGGCCGCCATCTGGCCCGCGCTTCCCACCTGCGTCGCCGTTACGGCAACGGCCCGGAACACCTGCGAGCTTGACAGTGTCTTGAATCGCGACGATCGCGTGGCCCAGTAGTTGAGCGCCTGGTATGCCGCCAATCCGAGGATGGACGGCGGCATCCACCACAGGAGAGTACGAAACGTGGGTTGCTTGAACAGCGCAGCCAGTTCGACACGCCAGAGCGCAACGGCGATGAGTACAAGGAACGATAACGCCACCGCCACCAAGGCAGCGAGTGCGAATACCTGTGCACCGCCATGGCGAGTCCTCGGCAGCACGATCGCCAGCTCATAACGTAGGCAGCCGATACCCCCCAGGATGCTCAAAATCGTGGTGTAAAGGCCGAACGCACCGAAGTCATGGGGATCGTACAGGCGTGCAAGCACGGGCACGGCCGCAAGCGTGACCGCTTGCGCCAATACCGTGCCGCTCATGAAGATTGCCGCGTTCCTGAAAACCATCTGCTACCGAGGTCCCCTGACCCGGAACCGCCGGAATGCATCCCGACGGGCTCCCTATCCCTGGTTAGTGGCCAGCGACCTTGTAATAGGATTTGTACCACTCGACGAAACGGGCGACGCCCTCTTCCACCGAGACTTTGGGCTGATAGCCGAGCGTTTCCTTCAGGTCGGCAATATCCGCTTCGGTGTCGGGTACGTCGCCTGCCTGCAGCGGCAGGAGATTCATGACGGCATCGCGACCGAGGCACTGCTCCAGCGTCTTGATATACGTAAGCAGCTCAACCGGGTTCTCGTTACCGATGTTGAAAATCCGGTACGGCGCGACACCGCTTTCCGCCGGATCCGGATGCATCGCATCCCAACCCTCGTTGACTGTCGCAACGTTATCCAGCGCCAGCACCACGCCTTCGACGATGTCGTCGACGAAGGTGAAGCTGCGCTTGTGGTGCCCGTGATTGAACACGTTGATCGGCTTGCCTTCCAGGATCGCCTTCGTGAACAGGAACAGCGCCATGTCCGGACGGCCCCAGGGGCCATACACGGTAAAGAAGCGCAGGCCCGTGCACGGGATGCCGTACAGATGGGCGTAGCTATGCGCCATCTGTTCGTTGGCCTTCTTGGTGGCCGCGTAAAGCGTCAGCGGATGCTCGGTCGAGCTGTGCTCCGAGAACGGCATGTCGCGATTGGCCCCGTAGACCGAGCTCGTGGACGCGAAGACAAGGTGCTTCACGCCGTGGTGCCGGCATCCCTCGAGGATATGCAGGAAACCGGTCACGTTACTCGTGACATAGACATGCGGGTTTTCCGCCGCGTAGCGGACACCGGCCTGGGCGGCGAGATTGATGACGCGCTCAGGCTTGTGCTCGGCGAACACGCGCTCGACCGCCTCGCGATCGGCGAGGTCGCCCTTCACGTGGGTGTAGTTCGGATGATCCATGAAGCGGGCCAGGCGGGCCTCCTTCAGGGTGACATCGTAGTAGTCGTTCAGGCTATCGAACCCGATGACCTCGTCACCCCGCTCCAGCAGCTTGATAGCCACGTGGGACCCGATGAACCCAGCCGTACCCGTAACCAGCACTTTCATAGGAACAAGCCTTCTTAATCAGAGTCGACCGTCGACCGCGTCACGCGGCAGCACGTATTTCACATCATAGACCACGGCGCCGGGCTTACCGAAAGCCCGGATGCCGGGCGCGCCCAGGTCCGCGAACTCCTTGTGCGCCACCGCCAGCAGGATCGCGTCGTAGCCGCCGGCCACCGGGGCGGCCACCGGCTCGAGACCGTATTCATGGACCGCCTCGGCCTTGTCGACCCACGGGTCGAACACGTCGACCTCGGTGTTATAGCCACGGAGCGCCGCCACGATGTCGACGACGCGCGTATTGCGCAGGTCCGGACAGTTCTCCTTGAACGCCAGGCCCATGACCAGGATCCGGGCACGGACGGGGTTGAGCCCCTTGGTCACCATGAGGCGGATCACTTCGCCGGCGATGTACGCGCCCATGCCATCGTTGGTGCGACGGCCTGCCAGGATCACGTCCGGGTGGTGCCCCACTTCCTGGGCCTTGTGGGTCAGGTAGTAGGGATCGACGCCGATGCAATGGCCGCCGACCAGTCCCGGACGGAACGGCAGGAAGTTCCACTTGGTCCCGGCGGCCTCGAGGACTTCCAGGGTGTCGATGCCCAGCTTGTTGAACAGCATCGCAAGGTCATTGACCAGGGCGATATTGAGGTCGCGCTGCGTGTTCTCGATGACCTTGGCCGCCTCGGCGACCTTGATGCAGCTGGCCTTGTAGGTGCCAGCTTCGATGATGCTTGCGTAGAGCGCGTCGACAAAGTCGGCGATCCCGGGATTCGAGCCCGAGGTGACCTTGCGGATGTTGGTGACCCGATGATCCTTGTCGCCCGGGTTGATCCGCTCGGGACTGTAACCGGCAAAGAAATCTTCGTTGTACGACAGGCCCGAGACGCGCTCGAGGATCGGCACGCACACCTCTTCCGTGCAACCCGGGTAGACCGTGGACTCGTACACGACGATATCGCCACGCTTGAGCACCTTGCCGAGCGCCTCGCTCGCCTTCACGAGCGGGGTCAGGTCGGGGCGCTTGGCCGAATCGATGGGGGTAGGCACCGTCACGATGAAGACGTTGCAGCCGGCGATCGCCTCAAGCTGGCTTTCGAACGATAGGTGGGTGGCCTCGCCGAGCAGTTCCGGCTCCACTTCAAGGGTGCGATCCGTGCCGGCACGCAGCTCCGCGATGCGCCCGGCATCGATGTCGAAACCGACCGTCGCATAACGCTTGCCGAACTCAACGGCGAGCGGCAGGCCTACGTACCCGAGGCCGATCAGTGCGATTTTTGCGTCATCAAGAGCGTGCATATCGTTTCCGTACTGTTCGTGTGCGGGCCGAGGCCCACGGCATGGATCAGGTCGCGGATTTGTACTCGTAATAACCGTACGAGTAGTAACCCGATGCCCTGCGCTCCACGGCATTGAAGATGGCGCCCTTCAGGGCAACCCCATTCTGTTCGAATCGCTGCTTCGCGACGGCAATCTCACGAGCCTGGTTGAGGCCGAAGCGGACCACCAGCAGGCTGGTGCCTGCATGCTGGCCGATGACGGCGGCATCGGTAACCGCCAGGATCGGCGGCGTATCGATCAGCACCAGGTCATACAGCGACCGCGCTTCCTCGATCATCGCCGTGAAGCGCGAGCCCATCAGCAATTCCGACGGATTCGGCGGCACCTTGCCACGGGAGATGAAGTGCAGCGTGTCCACGCCGGGAACGGTACGGGTGACTTCCTCGATCGAAAGCTGGCCCGAAACGACGTCGGACAGGCCACGCTCGGGCTTGCCGCCCATCACGCGGTGCAGCGCACCCTTGCGCATGTCGCCGTCGATGAGCAGGACGCGCTGGCCCGCCTGGGCGATCACGGCGGCAAGGTTGGCCGAAACGAAGGTCTTGCCGGCCTCCGGGCTGGAACCGGAGATCATCAAGACGTTGTTCTTGGCCTCCATGCGCGCGAAATGCAGGCTCGTGCGCAGGCTGCGCAGCGACTCGGACGCAAGGTCGGCCGGGTCGGTAACGACCAGCAGGTGTTGGTGGCCGTCGCCCTTGATCCGCTTGCCGCGCACGGACGAGGTTTTTTCGATGTCGCTCACCGGAATGGAGGCATAGATCGGCAAGCCCAGTTGCTCGATCTCGGACGGGTCTTCCACGCCCCTGTTCAACATGCGGCGCAGGAACACGAGCGCAAGCGCGAACACACCACCGAGGAACGTGCCGCCGATGACGATCACCGCCTTGCGGGGCTTGACCGGCTGGGTCGTATCCACGGCGGCTGGATCGATGATGCGGACGTTGCCGACGGTGCCGGCCCGCGCGATGTCGAGCTGCTGCGCCTGGTTGAGGAGGCCGGTATAGGTCTCGTTCGTGACCTGGACGTCGCGGGTCAGGCGGAGCAGCTCCTGCTGCGTATCGGGCAGCGTGCCCACCTGCTTCTCGAGCACGGCCTTCTTCGCTTCCAACTGGCCGATCTGCTGCGTGAGGGCACGGTAGGCCGGATGTATGGCGGTGAAGCGGCGCTCCAGGTCGGGCAACTGGGTGCGCAGTTCCTGGATCGCGCTCTCGACCGCCACTTCCTGGTCCAGCAGGCCCTTGGTCTGCAGGGTAATGTCGACCGAATGCGCGCGCGACTGGAACGCCGAAAGGGCTGCCGTCGCCTTTTCGAGGTCACCGCGAACGATCGGCATCTGCTGGCGAACGAATTTGAGGCTGTTCGCTGCTTCGGCGGAATTACGGTTGATATTCTGTTCGACGTAGCCCTGGCTCACGTGGTCGAGCAACGAGGCGGCGAGCTCCGGGTTCGTGTCGTTGTAGGTCAGCTCGATGATGCCCGAGTCCTTGCCCTGCTCCGCCGCGGCGATGGCGATCTGCAGCTGGCTGATGACCGTCAGCGGACGATGGCGGACGACGACGAACCGCGTCCCGGCGTTGGCCTTGAGCGACTCCACCGTGATCGATACGCCGTGGCCCGACGCCGGTGCGCCAGCCTTGCCGGCGACGAGCGTGTCGCCATCGCCATTCAGGACGGTAAAGGAGCCACCCGTTCCCGCGACCAGGATGAGCGCCTGGTCGAGAAAACCGCGCGGCACGTCCAGGGCGGAAACACGGATCGCCGAACCACCCCAGTCGTAGCTCTTGAAGCCGAGCCACGGCGAAGCCACGTCGCCGGCATGGTCGGGCGAGAAGTGTCGGGCGACGAAGTCGCCGATCATCGGGAAGCGCTTGGGCTGGACGTCCGTGGTCAGGCCGAGCTCGTCAACCGCCTGGCCGATCACCGTGCGGGAGGTGACCAGTGCGATTTCGGTCGTCGCCTCGGAGCTCGATGCGCCAAGCGTCTGGGTCAGCGCGCTCAGGCCCGGCAGGTTCGGGACCTTCTGCTCGACCTGGACGATGGCGTTGGCCTGGTAGACCGGCGTCGCGAGGATGGCGTACGCCACGCTGACGACGAAAAAGAACGCGGTGATGCCGATGATCAGCCAGCGCTGGTCAAGGAGCGCCCCGACGAGTTCGCTGAGGTCGATGTCGTCGTCGCGCTGACTGGAAGAATTTGTGTCGGCCATGGTTGGCACGTGCCCCATCCAAGGAAAGTACTGCTGCGCACCCTGTGCGCACCTACGACACGCAGCAAGGGACGCTGCGAGGTTGAGAACGCGCCAACGGCGCCACGCAAGCTTTCGCCACGTGACGGTACGGAGAGATGGGTATTCAGGCGACCGCTATGGCATTACCTTGCCAAGCCCGGCAGAACCGGCTTCCTTCCCCTCCGCGCGCCGCATCGAATGATCCAGGGCGCCGCAGATCGCACAACCCGTCGATGATAGCGGAAGTGGCCCTTGGTTAGAATTACCCTGCCATGGCCATTATCGAATCAGAGGTACTTACGCCAGCCTTCCACCGCCTCTTCGATCCGAAGGTACACGTGCTCGAACGCTTCGCGCTGTTGCCGGTAGGGGTCGGCGATGTCACGACCACCGGTCCACTTGTCCAGCAGGAAGATCTTGCCGCTCGCCTCGGGCGCCATGCGAATCATCTCGGCGACATGCGCCTTCTCCATCCCGAGGACGAGGTCGGCCTCCCGGAGCATCCTGCTGGTCAGCTGGCGTGCCAGGTGGGCGCTGCCATCGATACCGTGTTCAAGCATGAGCGCCTGCGCCATCGGATCCGCCGGTTTCCCGGCAAGTGCCGAAATACCGGCGCTCGTGACGATGACGTCTGCCGGCAGATGCGCCTTGAGCACATACTCGGCAGTTGGACTGCGACAGATATTTCCGATGCATACCGTCAGGATGCGCTTGAACACGCGACACTCTCCCAAGCCGTCCGGGCTTACGAACCAAGCCTGCAAGGCTAGCTCACGATGGAAGGACCGACCAGCGTCACGCATCGTGCACCGTGCAACCGGGCACGCCCGACCGTCGGTCTCGCATTTTTTTGAGATCACCCGCTATACTCGCGACCAGCATCATTTTCCGAAACTCATGGAGGGGAACTACATGAAGAAGCTTTTTGCCGCCCTGATCTCCGTCTCGCTGGTTGGCTCGGCGTTTGCCCAGCAGACCGCGCCGGCGACCCCGGTGGCACCGGCCGCTCCGGCTGCACAGACCGCTACCTCGACCAACGCTGATGCCACGCCGGAAGTTGCCGGTGGCGCCTCGGGCGCTGGTGCCGCGACGGCTGGCACGATGACCGCTCTTTATGTGGGTGGCGCCGTTGCAGTCGCTGCGGTGGCTGTTGGCGCAGCCAATGGCGGTGGCAGCAACCATCACGGCGGCGACGACAACACGGGCGGCGGTACGGGTCCGGGCACGGGTGGCTCGACCGGCGGCACCACCGGTTCGACTGGTTCGACCGGTACCACCGGCTCGCGCTAATCCACGCTTGAACGTGTAGTCAGCGTGCCGGGCCTCCCCGGCACGCTTCGTTTCATGAGCCGGCAATTGGATTGCGGGCGATGCAGGGGCCCAGGGCCAAATGAAAGTTGTTTTCCTCAGTGCGCTGCTTCTCGGCGCAGCCATGTTGCACGGTTGTGCATTCGTACCTGGCCAGAACGTCTCCACGTCGAAAATCTTCCGCGAAGACGATGCGACCGCTGGCGCCGTTGAGATCGTCCCGATCACGCGCAAGCTGCTGGCGATGGACAGCGCGACGCGCGACCACACGCAGGTTCCGCAGGAACTGCTCGATTATCGGCCCGGTCCGTACCACATTGGTGTCGGCGATACGCTGTACATCACCGTCTGGGAACATCCCGAGCTGACCTCCCCTGCCGGTCCGCAGCAGGTGGCGGCCGCCAACGGGCGCGCAGTGCGCTCGGACGGCACGCTTTTTTATCCGTTCGCCGGCGTGGTCAAGGTCGATGGCATGACGGTCGAGCAGCTGCGTACGCTGATCACCCAGCGCCTCGCGCCGTACGTCGAAGACCCGCAGGTCGATATCTCGATCATTACCTACGGCAGTTCGCGCGTGGTGATGGAAGGTGCCTTCGTACGCACCGACGCACAGGTGTTCGACACCGCGCCGCTCACGCTCGGCCGCGCCATGGGCGCCGCGGTCGTGAACCCGGACATGGCGAACCTTTCCGGCCTCGTACTTACCCGCGACGGCCACGATTACCATCTGAACCTGGATGCCATGCGCCGTGGCGGTACCTCGGCGAGCGACATCTACCTCAAGGCCGGCGATCGCGTGTTCCTGCCCTTCAATGACCGGCAGGAAGTCTACGTGGTCGGCGAAGTGCTTCGCCCGGGCCCGCTGAAGTTCAAGATCGACAGCCTCACGCTCACCCAGGCTATCGGCCAGGCAGGCGGGCTCAACCAGAGCACGTCGAAGGGCAAGGCGGTTTACGTCATCCGCGGCATGAAAGACCTGGATCACGACCCGGCATCTGTCTACCAGCTCGACGCCCGCTCGCCGACGGCTTACGCCCTGGGTGATCACTTCGACGTGCAGCCCGGCGACGTCGTTTTTGTCGGCGCAGCAGGCATCACCCGCTGGAATCGACTGATCAGCCAGCTGTTGCCGCTCTCCGGCATCATCAGCAACGCCGCGGCCGCCAACTACAACGTCGACCGCGCCCAGTAAGGAACGCGACGTCGCGCCAGACGCGACGTCAGCTCAAGGATTCGCTTGGACACTGATCGCTCGTCCGACAGGACGTCGGAGGCTGTACGCATGGGTTGGCGCAGGTTCGCCAGCGCTGCGCTGTGCCTGGCCATCGCCGGCCTGGGCGCCTGCAGCGATCTGTCGCGCTCGCTCGTGCAAACCGTGCGCGGCGGCGTGCTTGGCGGGGATGCACTGCCCGTGTCGCCCGCGGAAGTGGCCAGTCGACCGCTATTCCAGGCCCTCGCCGAAACCCAACACGGCAAAGGCCTGCTGATCCTCGGTAATGTCGATGGGACCCGCGAAGCCTGGTACGGCCCACACGAGACGGCGGTCTTCCTTGAACACGGGCGCATCGCCAAGACGGCTAACCTCGATGGCGACCTGGTCGCCAGCCGCATCGTCGGCATGGATCCATTCGCCGCCGGCCTGAACCACGTTACCGATGCGGTGGAATACGACAGTGTGGATGACTGGTCGCCCGGATATCGCTTCGGCGTACCGGTGCACGGCCGCCTTACGCGCGGCGCACTAGAGACCGTCACCATCCTGGAGCGACCGAAAACCTTGCTGCGCATCGACGAGCGGCGCGATAGCGCTGCGGCTGGCTGGTCTGTCGAGAACCATTACTGGGTCGATCCCGACACGGGCTTCATCTGGAAAAGCCAACAGACCCTCGCGCCCGGCCTCCGGGTCGAGGTGACGCAGTTGAAACCCCGCCTGCAGGGTGGTCCGTGATGCGCGCCTTCCTGTCGGTTCTCGTCACCACCTTGCTGCTGAACGGCGCGCCGCATGCCGCGGATGCCAGGCTTCGCGTTCGCGTCGAGGGCCAGGTCAGCCACGCGGGCGAGTTCGAGTTTCCCGCATCCGCGCGATATGCCGACGCTGGCAACGCAGGCGCACCCACGCCCGACGCCTATCCGATGGGGGCCTCGCTGATTCGGGTGGACCAGGTCGAACGACAGGTTCGCCTCAAGGCCGGCATCGTCAACAGCCTCAGCCTCGTCGCAGCCGATGCGGGCAAGGCCGGAAACGATCGTGTGATCGATGCGACGATGCATGTTCTCGCGCTGGTCAAAGGCCTGCCGGTTACCGGCCGTGTCGCGGGCGCCTACCTGGATCCTCGCGCAGCGGAAATCACTCACGCCAGGAACCTACACCTGGCGGACGGCGACAGCCTGCACTTCCCGGTCCGTCCTGGCACGGTACGCATTGTCGGCGCCGTCCCCGCCAGCTGCGAAACCGCCTTCATCCCGCTGCAGGATGCTCGTCGCTATCTGCGCGGATGCACCGCCGACCGGGCGGCGGACGACGAGACCTATTTCGTGATCGAGCCCGACGGCACCGTCTTCAAGCAGGGGCGCGCGCTGTGGAACCGCTCCGAGCCACTGGCGCTCGCGCCGGGCGCGATCGTCTATGTGCCGGTCAAGGCATCGGCGACGATGCAGGTCGACCCCGAACTGGACCAGGACATCGCGGCATTCCTTGCAACGCAGGTGCTGCCGTGACGAGCTCCCGGATGAAGCGACTGACGTTGCGCCTCTCGCCGCTTGCGGCGCTTATCTGCGTAACACTGCACGCTGCCGATGCGCCGACGACGTCCGACTTCGGCGGTGCCGGGCTGTGGCAGACGCCCACGGCACGAATGGCCGACGAGGGCGAACTATCCCTCACGGCGTCACGTACAAGCCCTTACACGCGCTACAACGTGACCCTGCAGCCGCTGCCGTGGCTCGAAACGATTTTCCGCTATGTAGCGGTCGACAATCGCCTTTACGGACCCGCTTCGCTCAGCGGTGGCCAGAGCTATAAGGACAAGTCGATCGACTTCAAGCTGCGGATCTGGGAAGAAAGCCACTATCTTCCCGACGTCTCCGTAGGCGCGCGCGACATCGGCGGCACCGGCTTGTTCTCGGGCGAGTACGTCGCAGCTAGCAAGCGTTTCGGGCCGTTCGACGTCTCGCTCGGACTTGGCTGGGGTTACGTCGGCAATCGCGGCAACATCAGCAATCCGCTTGGTGTTCTCGACGATCGCTTCCGCACGCGACCCGGCCGAGGCGCGACGACGGGCGGCGAGTTCAATAGCAACAACTACTTCCGCGGCCCCATGGCGGCGTTCGGTGGCGTGTCCTGGCAGACACCCTGGAAGAAGCTGGTCGTCAAGGTCGAGTACGAAGGCAACGACTACAAGCACGAGCCGCTGAAGAATAACCAGCCGCAGCGAACGCCGGTCAACCTCGGTGCGGTGTATCGCGCGTCCAGCGCGGTCGACCTCAGCCTTGCGCTAGAGCGCGGGCGCGCGATCATGGCCGGCTTTACCTTCCACACGAACCTGGCCCAGTACGTGCCTCCGGTAAAGATCTTCGACCCACCGGTCCCGGAACGGCATCCTGCCAACCTTGCGCCGGAACAGGTCGACTGGAAGTCGGTCAGCAAGGAGCTGCGCGACAACGCCGGCTTCCAGGTGACCCGGGTGTCCCGGCGTGGCAGCGAACTGATCGTCACGGCGGCGCAGACGCGCTATTTCTACAAGGCGAAGGGAATCGGCCGTGCCGCCCGGGTGCTCGACAACCAGCTCGACGGCACCATCAACTGGTTCACCGTATTGACCGATCGACATGACGTGCCGATCGTGGAAACGTCGATCAGCCGCAAGTCGTTCAACGAACTGGTCGACCAGCGCATCGATGTGGAGACCTTCCGCCGTGGCACGCAGCGCACGCCGCCGATGCCGCAGCGCGAGGAAGTGCTCTTCACCGATCCGCCCGAGCGTTGGGACGGGGCCTTCGGCATCGGCTATGGCCAGATGCTTGGCGGACCCGATGCGTTCGTGCTGTACCAGATCTACGCGAACTACGACGCCGACTTCCAGATCACCAAACACACGTGGTGGAGCGGCGCGATCTACGCGAACCTGCTGAATAACTACGACCGCTTCAAGTACGACGCACCCAGCAACCTGCCGCGCGTCCGCACGGACATCCGCCAGTACGTAACGTCGTCGCGTTTCACCCTGCCCGTGTTCCAGGTTACGCACGTCGAACGCCTCGACACCGACCTGTACGGCATGGTCTACGGTGGCATGCTGGAATCCATGTACGGCGGTGCGGGTGGCGAGGTGCTTTACAGGCCCACGGGCGAGCACTACGCCATAGGTCTGGATGCCAACTGGGTCAAACAGCGCGACTACGACCAGGATTTTGGCTTCCGCCGGTATCACGTAGCGACGGGCCATCTCACCGGGTATCTCGACACCGGCTTCCATGACGTGACCGTGTCCGCCAGCGTAGGCAGGTATCTGGCGGGAGACATCGGTGTGACGCTCGATCTTTCGCGAGGCTTCGCGAACGGGGTGCGGATGGGCGCCTGGGCCACCAAGACGAACGTCTCGGCCAGGCAGTTCGGCGAAGGTAGCTTCGACAAGGGCATCTACTTCTCGGTGCCGTTCGACTTCCTGACCCAGCGCTCGTCGCCGGGACGCGCGAACGTGGTCTGGCAGCCCCTTTTCCGCGATGGCGGTGCACGACTGGGCCGTCGCTACAGCCTTTATTCGTTAACCGATGAGCGCGACGGCGACAACTTCGAGAAGAACCTGAGCAGGATTTCCGAATAAGGGCGCGCGCGATGCGCCCGTCCGTGATGAATCAGCGGACTACGGAAAACCGCCGCGCCGGCATCGCCGGCACCCTCGCCGGCCGCTTCGCATCGCTGCCAAACGGCCGCCAGACGCCGTCGGCGCCTTCGATCCCGATGCTCGAGTCGCCGCCATCCGCCGCGGCCTTGTTCACGGCGGCGGCCAACGCGTCATATCGGCTGTCGTACCGGGCCATGATTCGCCCGTCGACCCGGACGGGCCAGCCCAGGCCATCTTCAGAACGGTAGGGAACCTCGTAGATACGCGTCATGTCGGCACTCCGCAATTCATTAGGTACGGCGGCGGCCTGTTTTCCGGCCCTGCCAAGGCGCACCAAGGCCTTCAGCTCTTTTCCAGTCCTAACATAGGCTTCCGCGCGTCTTCTCCCGGTTACCGCAAGAACCTCCGGCCTAGACAGGGCCGCGACATCTGTCCTGCGGCGCACAACGGGGTGTGAAGGGGTCGTTTGCTAGAATTGCGGTTTTCCCCTGGGTAGCGGACGCCGTGTCCGCCCCCGTCCAAGGAGTCTTCATGTCCGCCAAGATCCTGCAAGCGCTCGGCCTCGCCGAAACCGAATCCGGCACCTACCTCGGCCGCGGCGAATGGGCCGCCACCAAGGCTGCCGGCACCCTGTCGCCCGTCAATCCGGCTACCGGTGAGGTCATCGCCACGGTGAACGCCACGAGCGCCGCGGACTACGAGACCATCGTCCAGCGCGCACAGGAAGCCTTCGAAGTCTGGCGCACCACCCCGGCTCCGCGCCGTGGCGAAGCCGTGCGCCTTTGCGGCGAGGCCCTGCGCAAGCACAAGGACGCCCTTGGTTCGCTGGTCGCCCTGGAAATGGGCAAGATCAAGCCGGAAGGCGACGGCGAAGTGCAGGAAATGATCGACATTGCCGATTTCGCCGTCGGCCAGAGCCGCATGCTCTACGGCTACACCATGCACTCGGAGCGCCCGGGCCACCGCATGTACGAGCAGTGGCACCCGGTCGGCCTGGTCGGCATCGTCAGCGCCTTCAACTTCCCGGTCGCCGTGTGGGCATGGAACGCGTTCCTCGCGGCGATCTGCGGCGATATCTGCATCTGGAAGCCGTCGCCGAAGACCCCGCTCTCGGCCATCGCGACGATGAAGATCTGCAACGACGCGCTGAAGGAAGCCGGTTTCCCGGACATCTTCTTCCTGTTCAACGACGCCGGCACCGAGATCGCCGAGAAGTTCGTCGACGACAAGCGCATCCCGCTGATCAGCTTCACCGGCTCCACCAAAGTCGGCCGCATGGTCGGCGAACGCGTCTCGCGCCGCATGGGCCGCAGCCTGCTCGAACTGGGCGGCAACAACGCCATCGTCCTGGACAAGTCGGCCGACCTGAAGCTCGCCATCCCGGCGATCGTCTTCGGCGCGGTTGGCACGGCCGGCCAGCGTTGCACCTCCACCCGTCGCCTGATCGTCCATTCGTCGATCCACGATGCCGTGGTCGACACGCTGGTGAAGGCCTACGGCCAGGTCGAGCAGAAGATCGGCGACCCCACCCTCGCCACCACGCTGATGGGCCCGCTGAACAGCCCGGAAGCCGTGCAGGGCTTCCTCGCCGCTGTCGAGAAGGCGAAGGCCACCGGCGGCAATGTCCGCACGGGCGGCAAGGCGCTGGACGATCGCAAGGGTAACTTCGTGCTGCCGACCATTGTCACCGGCCTGAAGAACACCGACGAGGGCGTGCAGACCGAAACCTTCGCCCCGATCCTCTACGTGATGCCGTTCGACACGCTGGACGAAGCCATCGCGATGCAGAACGCCGTGCCGCAGGGCCTGTCGTCGGCCATCTTCACGCAGGATTTGAAGGCCGCCGAACAGTATCTGTCGGCAGCTGGTTCGGATTGCGGCATCGCCAACGTGAACATCGGCACCTCGGGCGCGGAGATCGGTGGCGCCTTCGGTGGCGAGAAGGAAACCGGCGGTGGCCGCGAGTCCGGCTCGGATGCCTGGAAGGTGTACATGCGCCGCCAGACCAACACCATCAACTACTCCGACGCGCTGCCGCTGGCCCAGGGCATCAAGTTCGAGTTCTGACCCAAGAGGCAACGCCATGGCCGACCTGCGCTCCACGGAACGCTTCTCTGATCGCGTAGAGGACTACGTCCGCTACCGGCCAGACTACCCGCGGGCGTTGGTCGACTGGCTGCACGGCCTGGGCGTGAAACACGACTGGGCCGTGGCCGACGTGGGCGCGGGCACCGGCATCTCCAGCAAGCTGTTCCTGGACGACGGCCACCGCGTCACCGCCGTGGAACCGAATGCCGCCATGCGCGCCGCCGCCACCCAGTGGCTGGGCGACGAAGGCCGCTTCCACGCGGTCGACGGCACGGCCGAGGCCACGGGGCTCGCGGACGCCTCGCAGGACCTGGTCATCGCCGCGCAGGCCTTCCACTGGTTCGACCTGGTGAAGGTCCGCGCGGAGTTTGCGCGGATCCTATCCGCGCGCGGCCTGGTCGCGGTGTTCTGGAACACCCGCCGGCTGGTCGGCACGCCCTTCCTCGAAGGTTACGAACGCCTGTTGCACGAATATGGCGTGGACTATGTCGGCGTGGCTGAGCGTTACGCGGACGATGAGGCCATGGCGCGCTGGTTTGGCCACGGCTACCGCGGCATGGCCTCGTTTCCGCACGGCCAGAAGCTGGATTACGATGCCCTGCAGGGCCGGCTGATGTCGTCGTCGTACGCGCCCAAGCCTGGCCACCCCAACCACGAATCCATGCTCGCCGCCCTGCGCTCGCTGTTCGACGCCACGCAGGACGAGGGCACCATCGATTTTGACTACGACACCCGCGTGTTCGCGGGACGTCCGGACGCCTGATGTACGACCTGATCCGCCCCCTGCTGTTCAAACTGGACGCCGAGACGGCGCATGGCCTGACCCTGTACGCCAGCGATGTCGCCCAGCGCAGTGGTTTCTCGCACTTGCTGAACACCCCGCCGGCCGACCTCCCGGTGACCGTGTTTGGCATCACCTTTCCCAACCCGGTGGGCCTCGCGGCCGGCCTGGACAAGAACGGCGACCACCTCGACGGCCTGGCCGCGATGGGCTTCGGCTTTGTCGAAATCGGCACCGTGACGCCGCGTCCGCAGGCGGGCAACGACAAGCCGCGCATGTTCCGCCTGCCGGAACACGATGCCGTGATCAACCGCCTCGGCTTCAACAACGGCGGCATCGATGCGCTCGTGCGCAACGTTGAAAAGGCCAGCTTCCGCGGCGTGCTTGGCATCAACATCGGCAAGAACAAGGACACGCCCAACGAGCGTGCCACCGACGATTACCTGCTGTGCCTGGAACGAGCCTATCCGCTGGCCAGCTACATCACCGTGAACATCTCCTCGCCGAACACGCAGGGCCTGCGTGACCTGCAGGAAGAAGAAACGCTGCGCCGCTTCATCGGCACTCTGCGCGAGGCGCAGGAGCGCTTGGCCAGCCAGCACGGTGCGCGCAAGCCGATGCTGCTGAAGATCGCCCCGGACCTTACCGAGGCCGAACTCGACAGCATCGCCGAGGTGTTGCTCGCCTCCGGCATCGATGGCGTGATCTGCACCAACACGACGATCGATCGCGGCGGCGTCGCGGGCCATGCGCATGCGAATGAAACCGGTGGCCTGTCCGGTCGCCCGCTGTTTGAAAAGTCCACCGCAGTGCTACGTGGCATGGCGACGCGCGTCGCGGGCCGCCTGCCGATCATCGGCGTGGGCGGCATCCTCGATGGCGACGATGCCGCGACCAAGCTCGAGGCGGGTGCCTCGCTGGTGCAGGTGTATTCCGGCCTCGTCTATCGTGGCCCCCGATTGATCAACGAAGCGGTCGCGGAAATCCGTCGACGCGGAATCCTCGCATGACCCTTAACAACGCGCCCGTCGACATGGGCGGCTTCACCCTCACCTCCAACGCGCCGCTGGCGGGTCGCAACACGCTGCGCGTGGACGCGCGCGCCGCGATGCTGGTGGAAGTGCGTGACCCGACGAAGCTTCCGGACATCCTCGCCTATCCCGCCGTGAAGGCCGGCAAGGTGCTGGTGTTGGGCGAAGGCAGCAACCTGCTGATCAAGGGCGACATCGAGGGCACCGTGCTGGCGATGGCCAATGCGGGCGTCGAGACGTTCCAGCGCGACGATCGCGTGCTGATCCGCGTAGCGGCCGGCGAACGCTGGGACGATTTCGTGCGCTGGTCGCTGGGCCAGGGCTACGCGGGGCTGGAGAACCTGATCCTGATCCCGGGTACCGTCGGCGCCGCGCCGATCCAGAACATCGGCGCCTATGGCGTGGAAGTGTCGGAGTTCATCGACACCGTCGAAGCCTACGACACCCATGCGGGTGAGTTCGTGCTGCTCGACAAGGCGGCGTGCGCCTTCTCGTATCGCGATTCCAGTTTCAAGCAACAGGCCGGCCGCTGGATCGTCGTGGCGGTGACCTTTGCCCTGCCGCGTGAGCGTCCGCTGTCGCTCGACTACGCCGGCATCCGCGACGAAGTCGAAAAGATGGGTATCGCGCGTCCTACCCCGTACCACGTGGCCGAAGCGGTGGTTCGCCTGCGTTCGCGCAAGCTGCCCGACCCTGCGGTGATCGGCAATGCGGGTAGCTTCTTCAAGAACCCGATCGTCAGCCAGGCCCAGGCCGATGCACTGGCCCTCGCCCATCCGGGCTTGCCGGTGTGGCCGCATGCGGGCAACACGGCGAAGATCTCGGCGGGCTGGCTAATCGAGGCGGCGGGGTTCAAGGGCCAGCGCGAGGGTGATGCGGGGATGTCGAACCGGCATGCGTTGGTGCTGGTGAACCACGGCAAGGCGACGGGGCCGGAGCTTTGGGCCTTTGCGCAGAAGGTCATCGGGGGCGTGCAGGGGCGGTTTGGGGTGGTTTTGGAGCCGGAGCCTTTGGTGGTTTGATCGGAACGGCCCGTTGCCGTTTTCCTTGATGGATGTCACGGGCGTGTCAAAACGCGGTCATATGCTCCCCGGGCGGCGTACCATCAGGGCGTCGCGAGCCGCGACGAGGACTGACGCTTGGATACGATGACGCCTGCCACCGAACCGAACGCCACGGCGAAAACGCCGGCCACGAAGGTCCCGGCGCCGCCTGTGGAAGCGCCTGCGGCCGATGTCAGCGACCCGTCGCTCTACATCCATCGAGAACTGTCGCAGCTGCAATTCAACATCCGTGTGCTCGACCAGGCCCTGGATGAATCCAAGCCGCTGATCGAGCGCCTGAAATTCCTGCTGATCTTCTCGTCCAACATGGATGAGTTCTTCGAGATCCGCGTTGCCGGGCTCAAGCAGCAGATCGCCTTCGACCATGAAGTGATCGGTGCCGACGGTATCCCGCCGCGCCGCGTGCTCGCCGAAATCGCCGAGATTGCGCATCACCAGATCGAACGACAGTACGCGATCCTCAATGAAAAAATTCTTCCGGCGCTGGCGGAACAAGGCATCCGCATCGTGCGCCGCAACCAGTGGTCGCAGAAGCAGAAGCTGTGGGTGCGCCGTTACTTCCGCCACGAAGTCGCGCCGCTGATCACGCCGATTGGCCTCGATCCCACCCATCCGTTCCCGCGCCTGGTCAACAAGAGCCTCAACTTCATCGTGCAGCTGGAAGGCACCGATGCGTTCGGCCGCGACTCGGGCCTGGCGATCGTGCCGGCGCCGCGTATCCTCCCGCGCATCATCCGGCTGCCGCCGGAAGTGTGCGAGGACGGCGACAACTACGTCCTGCTGTCGTCGATCATCCACGCGCATGCCGACGACCTGTTCCCGGGCATGAGCGTCATCGGTTCTTATCAGTTCCGCCTCACCCGCAACGCCGACCTTTCGATCGATCCGGAAGACGTCGAGGATCTTGCCCGCACGCTGCGCGGCGAACTGTTCTCGCGCCGCTACGGCGATGCGGTGCGCCTGGAAGTGGCGGATAACTGCCCCAAGCCGCTGGTCGATTACCTGCTCAAGCAATACTCGCTGGAAGCCGATTCGCTTTACGAAGTGAATGGCCCGGTGAACCTCGCCCGCCTGTTCGAAATGACGGTGAAGTCGGACTACGCGCACCTGCAGTTCCCGCCGTTCGTGCCGGCATTGCCGAAGGCGCTGGCCGACGCCGAAGACATGTTCTCGGTGATCGGCAAGCAGGACATCCTGCTCTACCACCCGTTCGAATCGTTCTCGCCGGTGGTGGATTTCCTGCGCCAGGCCGCGAAGGATCCGCAGGTGCTGACCATCAAGCAGACGCTGTATCGCAGCGGTGCCAATTCCGAAATCGTCGATGCGCTGGTGGAAGCCGCGCGCGCGGGCAAGGAAGTCACCGCGGTGGTGGAACTGCGCGCGCGATTCGACGAAGAGTCCAACCTGAGCCTCGCCTCGCGCCTGCAGCAGGCCGGCGCCGTGGTGACCTACGGCGTGGTGGGCGTAAAGACGCACGCGAAGCTGGCCTACGTGCAGCGGCGCGAGAACGGCAAGCTGGTCAGCTACGCGCACCTGGGCACGGGTAATTACCACTCGGGCAATGCCCGCCTTTACACCGACTACAGCCTGCTCACCTCGGACGAAGCGCTGTGCGACGACGTGCACAAGCTGTTCCGCCTGCTCACGGGCATGGGCAAGGCGCTGAAGATGAAGCGCATGCTGTATGCACCGTTCACGCTGAAGAAGACGCTGCTTGAACTGATCGGTCGCGAAGCAAGCAACGCCGCGGCGGGAAAGAAGGCCGAGATCGTCTGCAAGCTCAACGCCATCACCGACCCGAAGATGATCCGTGCGCTGTACCGCGCCAGCCAGGCCGGCGTGAAGATCGAACTGATCGTGCGTGGCATGTGCTGCCTGCGCGCAGGCGTGCCGGGTGTCTCCGACAACATCCGCGTGCGCTCGGTGGTCGGCCGCTTCCTCGAGCACAGCCGGGTGTACTGGTTCCATAACGACGGCGAGCCAGACCTCTACCTAGCCAGCGCGGACATGATGGAGCGCAACCTGGACCGTCGCGTCGAGACCTGCTTCCCCATCGAAGGCAAGAAGCTCCGCCAGCGGGTGCGCAAGGAGCTGGACCTGTACCTGACCGACAACCACTCCGCGTGGATGCAGCAGGCGAACGGGAACTACGTGCTGGTCCAGCCGGCCCCCGGTGCGCCGGTGCGGGACGCCCAGGCCCAGTTGCTGGAGCGCTATGCGGCCGTGGCGGTGCCCAAGCCCCGCTGAGGGCGCCCCGCAAGCGGCTGTACGGGGGCCTCGCCACGGGCAAGCGCCCCGCCGGCCTGCCGCCACGGACGGTGCCGCCCGCCCCAGGCCCTTCGGCCGGGCGGATTTCACAAAGTGAACATGGCGGACCTCCCCCGGCAAAGGCACAATGGAGTTGCTTTTGGGGGAGACGGGCTTTCGTAGATCGCATCGGATCCAAGGCCGCGCGCCAGTAGGGTGCGCCGCAGCGTTGCAAGGGATTCGACCGTGGGTGAGCAGGGGCAATACGCATGGGTGATCCGCCTTACGCAGGCGGTGATGCTGTGCGCGATGCTTTTGCTGGCGGGCGTCGCGCAGGCGGCGCCCTCGTTGACCGGCAATTACCGTGAAGTACGCCCGGGCGATGACGCGGCGCGGGTGCTGGCCGAATCCTGGACGTCGCCACTGCCCTCGTTCGACCCCTCACGGATGCAGGTCTTTCACACCGGCGACGCCGGCACCTGGGTGATCCTGCGCCAGTTGCCGCCCTGGTCCGCTGACGAGCGCGTGCTCAGCATCCACAACCCGGGCGGTGGCAAGGTCACCCTGTATTACTCACCGACGGAAAAGTCGACGACCGCGCTGGACGACTTCGGCCCACCGCTGCACGGCCACGGGCGGCTGATCTTCGCCATCCCCGAGTCCGTGCCCGCGTCCCGGCCGCTGCTGCTGAAATTCGAGCCGACCGACCAGGCCCCGGGTGCGGTCACCATCAGCATGGAGAGCTGGCCGAACTTCCTCGCCGATGACGCGAGCTGGCTGGTGTTCGCCACGGCCTGCTTCTCGGTGATGTTGACCATGGCGCTGATGGCGCTGTGCTTCACCATCATCCTGCGGGACATGACCTTCGGCTGGTACGCCGCCTACCTGGTCTGCTATGCGCTGATCCAGGGCCTGCGCTCCGGCTACGTCTTCCATCCGCTGGAACTGCAGATGCTCGCCGGCATGGGCGATGCGCTGGGCACGGCCGCCACGGCGCTGTCGGTGTCGTTCGCGGCGCTGTTCATGCTGCGCTTCTGTAAGGTCGACGACTACGTGCCGCTGCTGCGCACGCCCGTGCTGGCCTTCGCTATCGGCATGCCGGTGATCGCCACCTGCCAGGTCTCCGGGGTGGCGCTGCTGGTAAGCACGGCGCACCTGCTGTTGCAGCCCCTGCTCCTGCTGGGCGCGGTGCTGCTGCTCGTCGCCGGCGCCATCGCCGCCGTGCGCGGCTCGCGCCACGCCTGGTTCTTCCTGGTCGGCTGGACCCCGCTGCTGTTGCTCACCGCGCTGTGCGGCGCGCAGTTGCAGGGCATGCTCGCCGATGCGCCGTGGCTACCGGACGCCGCGATCGCCATCGGCGCGTTCGAGGCCATCGTGTTGTCGATCGGTTTGTCCGACCGTGCGCTGACGATCCGCCACGACCGCGACAAGGCGCGCCAGCTCGCGGATGCCGACTCGCTGACCGGTGTGCTGAACCGCCGCGCGTGGACCGACGGCGCGCTGGCGACGCTGGAAGCCGGCAACGGCCGGCCGATCGCCCTGCTCTTCCTGGACCTCGATCACTTCAAGACGTTGAACGACCGCCACGGCCATGCCGCCGGCGATCGTGCACTGGTCGCCGTGGCCAGTGCCCTGCGCCACGAACTGCGCCCTAACGACCTGCTCGGCCGCTTCGGTGGCGAAGAGTTCGTCGCCTTGCTACAGGGTGCCGAACGCGAGCATGCGGTGCAGATCGCCACGCGCCTGTGTCGCCGGGTAAGCCGGTTGGACGTGCACGTCGGTGACGGCCGCGAAATGCTCACGGTCTCCATCGGCATCGCCATCCGCACCCCGGCCGACACGGTGCAGTCGCTGATCGAACGCGCCGACGCGGCGATGTACGCCGCCAAGCTCGGTGGGCGCAACCGCGTCGTCTGCTCCGGCCCCGCCGGTCCGACCCTGGTCCGCGCCAAGGCCGCCCCCAAGGCCTGATCGGCGGTTACGCCAACTCCCCGGCCGCCGCGACGATATCGTCGTCCCCTGGCAACACGAGGAAGGCCGCGCCCGCCAGCGGCGTAAACGTATCGACACCGACGACCCGGCGTAGCGGCACCGCACCGTGCCCGCCCTCGACGATCGCCGTGATCACGCCCTCGCCTACGCCGGCGCTCTTCCGGCCTTCGTCGACCACGAGGATCCGCTTCGCACCCTTCGCCTGCGCGGCGATGAAGCCGTCGTTCAACGGCACCAGCCAGCGCAGGTCGACCACGCGCACCTTCCAGCCATGCGTGGCCTCGATGCGGCGTGCGGCGCGCAAGCTCATCGGCACGCCGTTGCCGAAGGTGAAGATGACCAGGTCATCCGCGTCTTCGTGGTACACCCGGCCTTCGCCCAGCGGCATCGCTTCGCCAGGCGCGGGATAGGTGAACTGCCACTGGCCGTCGCCGGCTTCGTACAGATCCTTGGTCATGTACAAGGCGATCGGCTCGAGGAACGCGGTGACGCGGCCATCCACCTTCGCCAGCGCAGCGAGCGTGCGCAGCATCGTCGCCGCGTCATCGCCGCGGCTCGGGCAACCCACCACGAGGCCCGGGATGTCGCGCAGCGCCGTGATCGAGTTGTCGTTATGGAAATGACCACCGAAGCCGCGCTGGTAGCCGAGCGACGCTACGCGCATCAGCATGGGGTTGCGGTACTGGTCATTGGAGAAGAACTGCAACGATGCCGCTTCACCACGGATCTGGTCGCACGCGTTGTGGAAATACGCGAGGTACTGGATCTCGGGGAGCGGCAACATGCCCATGTTGGCGTAGCCCTGGGCGAGGCCGAGGATCATTGTCTCGTCGAGCAGCGTGTTGAACACGCGCGTGTTGCGGAAGGCTTTGTGCAGGCCCTTGGTCACCGTGTACACGCCGCCCTTCTGGGCGACGTCTTCGCCGAACAGCAGGCTTTCCGGATACTTCGCCATCAGATCGTGCAGGGCCTGGCCAATCTGGATGGCCAGGTGACGCGGCGGCTGGGCTTCGGGCAATTTCGCCGCGCCGCCGAACACGCGCTCGCGCTCTTCGGCCGGTGCCACGCGCGCGGCTTCGGCCTGCACCGCAGCGGGCGTGTACGGCGCCAGCGGGCGGACCACCTCGTCCAGCGTGGTGATCTTGGGGCGGCGATCGGCTTCGTCCGCCGCGTCGAAGCAGCGCTTGCGGATGCTGTCGTACAGGCCGAGCAGGCTTTCCCGGTCGTACAGGCCCGAAGAAAGCGCGATCGTCGCGCTGCGCAGCAACGGGTCGGTCGCCTCCAGCGCGACCAGCTCTTCGACCGAGCGCCACTCGATTTCGAAGTCGGTACCCGCGTGGCCCATCACCCGCGTCGTATTCAGGTGCAGGAAGGTCGGCCGGCGCGTCGTCCGGCAGTGCTCCACCGCGCGCTGCACGCCGGCGTAGCCACCGGCGAGGTCGAGGCCGTCGGCGTAGAAGTAATCGAGGTTGGAGCGACGCTCGAAGTTGTTCGCCACCCAACCGCTCGGCGTCTTCACCGAGATGCCGATGCCGTTGTCTTCGCAGATGAACAGCACGGGCGCGGGGAGCTTCTGGTACGCCGTCCAAGCCGCGGCGTTGAATGCCGTCTGCGCCGTGGCGTGGTTCGACGAGGCATCGCCGAACGAGCACAACGCGATGGAATCATCGGGGATCGGCAACGCATGACGGATGCGCTTGCCCTGCTCGATCGCGATGGCCGTGCCCAGCGCCTTGGGCAGGTGCGAGGCGATGGTCGAGGTTTGCGGAAGCACCCATAACGGCTTGCTGCCCCACACCTTGTGGCGGCCACCGGACGCCGGGTCTTCGCTGCTGGCAGCGAACGACAGCGCGGAATCCATCACCGGATCCATGCCGGGCAGCTTGCGGAAGCGCTCGGCCATGAAGCCGCCGCTGCGGTAGTGCAGGAACGCCGGATCGGTATGCCGCGTGGCACGCGCGACCATCGCGTTGCCTTCGTGGCCCGAGGATCCGATCGTGTAGAACACCTTGTTCTGCACGCGCAGCACGCGCGCCATCAGGTCGAGGTGGCGGCTGATCAGCTGCGATTCGAGCAGCTCGCGGAAGCCCCGCGCATCCAGCGTGCTGCCGGGCAGCACCGGCTCGTCGTCGCGCGGCGGCAGGGCCACGTCGCCCTGCCAGAACTGCACGAATTCGACGAAGTTCTGGTCGACGATCTCGGCGCGGTTGAAGCCCTTGTGGCGGGCAGCGATGGTGTACGGGACGGACATGGTGTGCTCGGGAAAGGTCAGGCGGCCATCGGCGAGAAGCGCGGCTGGGCGCGCACGCGCTCCAGCCAGGCGCCGACGCGCGGCCAACGGGACAGGTCGAAGCCGCCATCGGCGGCACAATGGGTGTAGGCGAACAGCGCGATGTCGGCGACGCCGAACGTACCGCCGCTGAAGAACGATTCGGTGCCGAGGTGGTCTTCCATGACGTCCAGTGCGTGGCCGCCGCGTTCGTGCAGGCGCGGGATCTCGGCCTGGCGCTCGTGGTCTTCCGGCAGCCAGCGACGGACGAAACGGGCGACGGCGATGTACGGCTCGTGGCTGTACTGCTCGAAGAACAGCCACTGCAGCGTGCGTGCGCGATCCCACGCATCGGCAGGCAGGAAGGCCGTGCCTTCGGCGAGGTAGCAAAGGATCGCGTTGGATTCCGCCAGCCGCCGGCCATCCTCGAGCACCAGCAGCGGCACCTTGCCGTTGGGGTTCAGCGCGAGGAATTCGGGCGTGCGCGTGGCGCCTTTGGAGCTGTCGGTGTCGATCCAGCGGTAGGGCTTGCCGAGCAGGTCCAGCAGCAGCTGCAGCTTGTAGCAGTTGCCCGACGAGCGCAGGCCGTACACGGTAGGCAGGTGGCTCATGCGGAATCCCGGAGTGGTTGGATCAGCGGCGACGGGCGAGCCACTGCTCGCGCGTCTGGCCCCAGAGGTCGATGACATCGCCTTCGAACGGTGCGGGCAGCACGCCCTTGCCCTGCCAGGTGGAGCCCAGCTTTTCGGCGACGCGGATCGAGGCGATGTTTTCCGTATTGATCGAGTGGATGATCTCGGTCCAGCCCAGGTGTTCGAAGGCCCAGTCCATGGAAGCCGCGGCGCCTTCGGTAGCGTAGCCCTTGCCCCAGGTCTCGCGCAGCAGGCCCCAGCCGATTTCATGGCCGGGCCAGCCCTCGGGCTCCCAGGGTCCAAGCCGGCCGACCCAGCGGCCGGTGGCGCGCTCGATCACCGAGAACATGCCAAAGCCGAGCATGCTCCACGAACCGGCCATGGTCATGAAGTTGCGCCATGCCAGCGCGCGCGGTTGCGGGCCGCCGAGGAAGCGATTCACTTCCGGATCGGCCATGCACTCGGCCCATGCGCCAAAATCGTCTGGCGCGGTGGGACGCAGGATCAGCCGATCCGTTTCGATGCGCGGGCCGTGCATGGCGCCGCGATCAGAACGCGTTGATGCCGGTGAGCTCGCGGCCCACCACCAGCTGGTGCACCGTCTCGGTGCCTTCGTAGGTGATGACCGACTCGAGGTTCAGCGCGTGCCGGATCGCCGAGTGCTCGGTGGTGATGCCGGCGCCGCCGAGGATGTCGCGGCAGTCGCGCGCGATGTCCAGCGCCATGCGCACGTTGTTCCACTTCGCCAGCGACACCTGGGTCGGCTGCAGGCGGCCGGCATCCTTCAGCCGGCCGAGCTGCAGCGACAGCAGCTGGGCCGTGGTGATGCGGCGGGCCATGTCGGCCATGCGCAGCTGCACGGCCTGGTTCGCGGCCAGCGGGCGGCCGAACAGGATGCGCTGCTCGGTGTAGTCCAGCACTTCCTTCAGGCAGGCCTGGGCGGCGCCGATCGGGCCCCAGGTGATGCCGTAGCGGGCCTGGTTGAGGCAGCCAAGCGGGCCTTTGAGGCCCTTCACGTTCGGCAGGCGAGCGCTGTCGGGCACGCGCACGTCGTCGAAGAACAGGCCCGAGGTGACCGAGGCACGCAGGCTCATCTTCTTGTGCACTTCCTGCGCCGCGAAGCCCTTCGTATCGGTCGGCACGATGAAGCCCTGGATGCCCTCGTCGGTCTGCGCCCAGACGATGGCGATGTGCGCGAGGTTGCCGTTGGTGATCCACATCTTGGCGCCGTTGATCACCCAGTCGCCACCGTCCTTGCGGGCCACGGTCTTCATGTTGGCCGGGTCGGAACCGCCGTGCGGCTCGGTGAGGCCGAAGCAGCCGATGACCTCGCCCGCGGCCATCCGCGGCAGGTATTCGCTCTTCTGCTCCTCGGAGCCGTAGGCGAAGATCGGGTACATGCACAGCGAGCTCTGCACGGAAGCGAAGCTGCGCAGGCCGGAATCGCCGCGCTCCAGTTCCTGGCAGATCAGGCCGTAGCTGACACCGTTCATGCCGGCGCAGCCGTATTCCTCGGGCAGCGTGGCGCCCAGCAGGCCCAGCGAGGCGATCTCGGGAACCAGCTCGGCCGGGAAACGGCCCTGGTCGAAGCAGTCACCGATGATCGGGAGCACCTTTTCGTCGACGAAGCGGCCGACGGCGTCCTGGACCATGCGCTCTTCTTCCGTGAGCAGCGAACGAACATCGTAGAGATCGAGCGGGTCGAGACGGGTTGCCATGCGGGGAGTCGTTTCGTCGTTGGATGAGCCCCCGATTGTAGCGATCCCGGGGTGGCGGGGTCATGGCGTCCCGCAGCATCGGCGGTGGCTGGCGCCGTTCCGGCCACGCCGCCTGGGCGCCGCGCCAGCCACCATGCGCCCGCGAAGGGTGTGCCGGCCGGTAAACGATTACATAATGGCCCTGCCTACCCCCTACCGGACCCCTCCCCATGTTCAAGGGTGTGATGCTCGGCTTCGCCTGCTACGCGGCCTACGCGTGGAGCGACGCCTTCGTGAAGTCCCTGGAGGGCACGCTGCCCGCGTACGAGGCGGTGTTTTTCGGCGCCGTGCTGGCCCTGGCCGCCCTGCCCTTCCTGAAAAAGCCCGGCGACCGCTGGAGCGAAATCGTCGTGTCGAAGCTGCCGGGCCTGTGGCTGTTGCGTGCCATGGCCGGTGCCATCGGCAACGTCACCGCGGTGATGGCATTCACCGCATTGCCGATGGCCGAGGCGTTCTGCCTGATCTTCCTCTTGCCGATCTTCGTCACCATCCTCTCGGTGATCTTCCTGCGCGAGCACGTGGGCTGGCGGCGCTGGTCGGCCGTGGTGGTCGGTTTCCTCGGCGTGCTGGTGGTGCTGCGCCCGGGCTTCCGCCACCTCGGCACAGGCCATGTCGCCGCGATCATCTGCGGCATCACCGGCGCGCTCTCGATCATCGCGCTTCGCATGGCCGGCGCCAGCGAAAAGCGCATCACGCTGTACGGTGCCGGCGTGATCGGCCCGATGATCGCCGGCTTCATCATGATGCTGCCGCACTTCGTCTGGCCGGACGCGCATCAGTGGTTCCTGGTGCTTGGCTACGGCCTCTTCGCCGCGGTGGGCGCCGTGTTGCTGATGCTGGCGACGCAGAACGCGCCGGCGGCGCGCGTGGCGCCCACGCAGTACAGCCAGATGCTGTGGGCGATCCTGTTCGGCTATCTCATCTTCCACGACCACCTCGACTGGCCGATGCTGGTCGGCATCGTGCTGATCCTCGGCGCGGGCCTGTTCACCTTCGTGCGCGAAGAGAAGAAAACCGACTGGTGGCGGTGGACGAACATCGTTTGATGTTGCTGGACGCGTGCAATGCGCGTCCATGCACCTGCCTAGAAAAGCGAAGCCCCGCATAGCGGGGCTTCTTAGTCCGAAAACCTCTTGCGTCCGCACCGGGCGGAGCCACTGGGTGGCAGGCGACGCTGGCTTGTGGCCATCCGGCTTTGGCGTCTTCGTCGAGACTATCGATTTTCTTGAATGCGAGCAATGCCGCACGGCCTACGCCGTTGTGCTCCGGGGATGACGCACATCTCAGCAGGCACCGATTTTTACGTGCTACCTCATTCGAAAAGACGGCACTCCCTCACACGGAGCATGTCATGCATCACGAGCACCAGATCCTGGCAGCGCTTTCCCGCACGCCCCGAAGGTAATGGTCGACCATGGGCGTCCATTGGAACGCAGGCCTGATGCGGTGGCTTCCGTACGTTGATCCACGGGGGCGAGCCTACCCACTGAACCACCTTCACCCGTTTAGATTTGTACACTCGATGGCGCAACGCGGCGCTGCCGCACCTGAGCATGTGCTCATCCATGTTGGATTCGGACTCCACTGCTTCACCCGCCATCCGAGCACAGACGAAAACTCGCAGGGCCGTTATGGCGATGCGCGCGAAACACGCGAATTCG
This sequence comes from Bacillus sp. NP157, assembly GCA_018889975.1. Lineage (NCBI taxonomy): Bacteria > Bacillati > Bacillota > Bacilli > Caryophanales > Bacillaceae > Bacillus > Bacillus sp. NP157. Next base: position 337,877 of record CP076546.1, on the reverse strand, counting down.
ACGCCATACGCTATCGATTGTCTCGGCACCTTCCCAAAATTGTCCGAGATCTGGCCAATCGACGGTGTTCGTTTGGCAAAGACGACAACTTCGTAACCGTCGACATTGTCGACGATGAAGGAATTCCGATCCGCCTCGCCGTCTTCTTCAATCTGAAACGATGGCCGAGAGACGGATCGCGAGCCGTACTCCTTGTGGTGCAGAGCGCCTATCCACTTGCTACGCAGAGGAAGTTGCCGGCAAACGGTCGAATTGGCTTCGACGTACTGGTACGCCACGCCTTGAAGGGCACGCGACCAAAACCGCCTCGCTAGATAAGCGAAAGCCCCGCAGTGCGGGGCTCCGTAGTCCGAAAACCTCTTGCGTCCGCACCGGGCGGAGCCACTGGGTGGCAGGCGACGCTGGCTTGTGGCCATCCGGCTTTGGCGTCTGAGGCGTACTTTAGTACGCGCCCAGGCGTCAGTCTATACCAAGGACCTCAAGCGTGTCGCTTGTGGCACGTCGACATATCGTTTGACGCCTCGCGAGGAGATGTCGCGGCCAGGGCCGCTCCTACAGTGGGATCATCGTTCAGGTGTTGCTAACGCCATGCGGGACGTGGCCGGTGGCGACGTGGCGGCGGGCGGATTCGACGTTGGCCGGGCTGTCGTCGAAGAAGATGTCGGCGCCGAAGGCGTCCAGGAACGGGCCCTTGTCGCGACCACCCAGGAACAGCGCTTCGTCGATGCGGACGCCCCAGCGGCGCAGGGTTAGGATCACGCGTTTGTGCGCGGGTGCGGAGCGCGCGGTGACCAGCGCCGTGCGGATCGGCGAGGTTTCGGCCGGGAACGCGGCCTGCAGGCGATGCAATGCCGACAGGAAGCCGCGGAACGGACCGCCGGAAAGCGGTTCGGCCCAGAGCTCGGACTCGTTGCGATGGAACGCGTCGAGGCCCTGCTCTTTCGAGACACGCTCGCCTTCGTCACCGAAGATCACCGCGTCGCCGTCGAAGGCGATGCGCAGCTGCTCGGTGGAACGCGGCGGCGCGGTCGACGGCAGGATCGTCGCGGCGGCAACGCCGGCGCGCAAGGCGCGGCCCACGTCTTCGGCGTTCGCCGAGAGGAACAGATCGGCCTTGAACGGCGCGATGTAATCGGAGGTCGGCGCGCCACTGGTGAAGGCTGCGCGGGAGATGCCCAGGCCGTAGTGCTGGATGGCGTTGAAGATGCGCAGGCCGGTGTCGCCTGAGTTACGCGACAGCAGGATGACTTCCACGGCCGGCAGGTCGCCGGAGAGCTTGTTGAGGTCGAGCAGTTTCTGCACCAGCGGGAACGCCACGCCGGGCTTCAGCAGTTCGTCTTCGTGCTCGATCTGGAAGGCGCGGTAGGCGTCCAGCCCGTCCCGTTCGAACAGCTCGTGGCTGCTGCCCATGTCGAACAGCGCGCGCGAGGAGATGGCGACGACGAGACGGTTGTCCTGGACGGAGGCGTCGGCGTGGGCGTTGGTGGACGAGTTGTCGGTGTCAGGGGAATTCATGGGGGCGTGGGGTTAGCCTGCGAACTGTTCGTCGAGGATGCGTTGCTGCAGGTTGTGTTCGGGATCGAACAGGAGGCGTACGCCGTGGCGGCGGCTCTGGCGGATCTCGACGCTGCGTACGTCGCGCACCTCGTGGAAATCCGCGGTGGCGCTGATCGGGCGCTTGTTCGGATCCTTCGTGTCGAACCCGACCTTCGTCGCGTGCGGCAGGATCGCGCCACGCCAGCGGCGTGGGCGGAACGGGCTGATCGGCGTCAGCGCCAGCACATTGGCGTCCAGCGGCAGGATCGGGCCGTGGGCCGAGAGGTTGTAGGCCGTGGAGCCTGCCGGCGTGGCCACGAGGATGCCGTCGCAGACCAGCTCGTCGAGTTTCACCTCGCCGTTGAGGCGTACCTGCAGGTGCGCCGCCTGGTTGCTCTGGCGCAGCAAGGCCACTTCGTTGAACGCGAGTGCGCGGTGTTCCACGCCATCGCAGCAGGTGCTGTGCATTTCCAACGGATGCAACACCGCGGGATGGGCCCGCTCGATTCGCTCGACCAGGCTCTCGGTGTCGTGCTTGTTCATGAGGAAGCCGAGGCGCCCCAGCTTCATGCCGTAGAACGGGATGCCAAGCGTGCGGTGCGCGTGCAGCGTGCGCAGCATGAAGCCGTCACCACCGAGCGACACGATGATTTCCGCGTCCGCCGGCTCCACGCCACCGTAAAGCTTCACCAGCGCATGGCGGGCGCGTTGGGCGACGTCTGTTTCGCTGGCTACGAAGGCTAGGCGCATGAAGGACGGCTTGGAGGACCAGCGGCCAGCTTAGCCCACGAACCGCCAAAACTGTAGGAGCGCGCCTGCGCGCGACACCGACACCCGTAGGTGCAGCGGCATCGGGGCAGGCGCGGGATCGATCCCCGTCAGGTGACGGGGATCTGGGCCAGCTGGGCCAGGCGGCGGACGGCGACCGATGCGATCGGGTAGTCGGCGTTCTGGGTCAGGATCTCGGCAAGCATCGTGCGGGTGTACTTCAGCGTGGCGTCGTCGCGTTCCAGCCAGGCCTTGACCGGGCTGATGTCGGAACGATCGCCGGCGATGGCGAGCACCTGCAGGGCCAGCGCACGATGCTGGGCGTTGAGCTCGTCCAGCAGCGAACCGCGGGCCTGGGCGTGCCATGCACCTTCCACCGGCAGCGCTTCGATCTGGCCGCGCAGCCACTCCAGGTCCAGGGCCTCGCCCAGTTCGTAGAACACGCGCGCCACGGTGGCCATGTCCTTGCCGCTCTGCTTGGACACCTCGACCATGTCCAGCGCTGCGCGCAGCACCGGGATGCGGGCGAGGCGGACGGCCAGCTCGGCCGGCACGTCCAGGCCTTCCCACTTTTCCTGGCTCGCGCTGAAGTCACCGCGACCGGTGTCGGTCAGGGCATCCGGCAACGCCTTGCGCAGCGTGGTCACCTCGGCCGCATAGCGGTCGACGTTGGCCGCGATGTCCAGCGAGCCGCCCGGACGGTTGAGCAGCCAGCGGGTGAGGTGGCGCAGCAGCGACCAGATCTGCAGGATCGCGTCGATCTGCGTGTCCTCGGCCACCTTGCCGTCCAGCGCCTCCAGTTCGGCCCACAGGTCGCGGGCGTCGAGGATTTCGCGGGCGGCGGTGTAGGCCTTGGCGATCGCCGCCGGGCCGTGGCCGGTGTCTTCCTGCATGCGCATCATGAACGTCGCGCCCATGCGGTTGACCGTGGAATTGGTCACGGCGGTGGCGATGATCTCGCGCTTCAGGCGATGGCGCTGCATGTGCCCGGCGTACTTTTCGTGCAGCGGCACGGGGAAGTAGCGGACCAGCTCGCGCGACAGGTACGGATCTTCCGGCACGTCCGAATCGAGCAACTGCTGGAACAGGCGGATCTTGTCGTACGACAGCAGCACCGACAGCTCCGGACGGGTCATGCCCTGGCCACGCTGCTTGCGCTCGGTCAGCTCGGCCGAGGTCGGCAGCGACTCCACCTGGCGATCGAGCAGCCCTTCGGCTTCCAGCGTGCTGATGAAGTGCGCCATCGAACCCAGGCGGCGCACCGACTGGTGCTCCATCACGGTGATGGCCTGGTTCTGGCGATAGTTGTCCCACAGCACGAGGCGGCCGACTTCATCGGTCATCTCGGCGAGCTGCTTGTTGCGACCTTCGAAGGTGAGCTCGCCACGCTGGACGGCATCGTTCAGCAGGATCTTGATGTTCACCTCGTGGTCGGAGGTGTCCACGCCGGCGGAGTTGTCGATGAAGTCGGTGTTGAGCAGCACGCCGGCCTGGGCGGCCTCGATGCGGCCCTTCTGCGTCATGCCCAGGTTGCCGCCCTCGCCCACCACCTTGCAGCGCAGCTCGTTGCCGTTGACACGCAGCGCGTTGTTGGCGCGATCGCCGACTTCCGCATGCGTCTCGCTGGTGGCCTTCACGTAGGTACCGATACCGCCGTTCCACAGCAGGTCGACCGGTGCCTTCAGGATCGCCGACAGCAGGTCGTTCGGCGCCATGTGCGTGCCTTCCGAGCGGATGCCCAGCGCGGCCTTCGCCTCGGCTGACACGGGGATCGACTTGGCGGTGCGCGGATAGACACCGCCACCGGCGGAGATCAGCGACTTGTCGTAGTCCTCCCACGAGGAACGCGGCAGCGCGAACATGCGCTGGCGCTCGACGAAGCTCTTCGCCGCATCCGGGTTCGGGTCGAGGAAGATGTGCCGGTGGTCGAACGCAGCCAGCAGGCGGATGTGCTCAGAGAGCAGCATGCCGTTGCCGAACACGTCGCCGGACATGTCGCCCACGCCCACCGTGGTGAAGTCCTGGGTCTGGCTATCCCGGCCCATGGCACGGAAGTGGCGCTTGACCGACTCCCACGCGCCATTGGCCGTGATGCCCATGCCCTTGTGGTCGTAACCGTTGGAGCCGCCCGAGGCGAAGGCGTCGTCCAGCCAGAAGCCGTGCTCGGTGGAGATCGCGTTGGCGATATCCGAGAACGTGGCCGTGCCCTTGTCCGCGGCAACGACCAGGTAGGGGTCGTCGTTGTCATGGCGAACCACATCGTGCGGCGGGACGACCTTGCCTTCGACCAGGTTGTCGGTGATGTCGAGCAGGCCGTTGATGAACATGCGATAGCACGCGATGCCCTCGGCCAGCTGTGCGTCGCGATCGCCGCCCACGGGCGGACGCTTGACGAAGAAGCCGCCCTTCGAGCCGACCGGCACGATGACGGTGTTCTTCACCATCTGCGCCTTGACCAGGCCGAGCACTTCCGTGCGGAAATCTTCGCGGCGGTCCGACCAGCGCAGGCCGCCGCGGGCGACGGAACCGAAGCGCAGGTGGATGCCTTCCACGCGCGGGGCGTAGACGAAGATTTCGCGGAACGGCACCGGCTTGGCCAGCTCGGGGACCTTGTGCGAATCGAACTTGAAGGCGATGTAGGCGCGGAAGCTGCCGTCCCAGGCCTGGAAGAAGCTGGTCCGCAGGGTGGCGTGGACCAGCGAGATGAAGCTGCGCAGGATGCGGTCTTCGTCGAGGCTGGACACGTTGTCGAGCAGCGCGTTGATGGCCTCCTCGACGGCCGTGGCCTGCTGCTCGCGCGGCAGTGCCAGCGAGGCGATCAGGTTGCCGATCAGGCCAGGGTGCGCGGCCAGGGTTTCCGGGTCCATCAGCGCGTGCATTTCGTGCGAGAGCAGTTCCTCGGCACGCTTGCGCTGGTCGCCATCGAGGCTTTCGCGGCGTGGATCGAAGCGCGCGTTGAACATCTCGATGATCAGGCCGGCAATGGCCGGGTAGCGGTTCAGGGCGTCTTCCATGTACGCCTGCGAGAACGCCACGCCGGTCTGCAGCAGGTACTTGCAGTAGCCGCGCAGGATGGCGACCTGGCGCCAGTTGAGCTTCGCGCCCAGCACCAGGCGGTTGAAGCCGTCGTTCTCGGCGTTGCCACGCCAGATCTGCTCGAAGGCATCTTCGAAGATGCTGCCAACCTGCGCCACGTCGAACGCGAGGCGGCCGACCGGCTGCACCTCGAAGTCCTGGATGAACAGGGCGGCGTCGCCCAGCTTCACTTCATACATGTGCTCGGTGAGCACGCGCAGGCCGAGGTTTTCCAGCTGCGGCAACACTTCGGAAAGGGCGATGTCCGAGCCGGAACGGTAGACCTTGAAGCGCAGCTCTTCCGGGCGATGCGGCGGGTGGTAGAACGACATGCTGATGGCGTCGGGGCCATCCAGGCCAGCCAGCGCGCGTACGTCGGCCGCGGCCACGGCCGGCGAGACTTCGTCCACGTAACCGGCCGGCAGCGCCTTGCCATAGCGATTGGCGAGGATGATGCCCGGCTGCTCGCCAGCGGTCGCGACCAGCTGGTCGCGCAGTTCGTCGTACCAGTTACGCGCGATCGACACGATCTTCGACTCGATGTCGGCCGCGTCGTAAGCCGGGTGGTCGCCGATGCGCGGACGCACGGTGACGTGCAGGCGGACCAGCGCCGATTCGCCCATCAACACGGCCGAATCCACGTGCTCGCCGTGGAACGCTTCGCGCAGCACGGCTTCCACGCGCTCGCGCACCGTGGTGTTGAAACGATCGCGCGGGATGTAGACCAGGCAGGAGAAGAACCGGCCGTAGCTGTCGCGGCGGATGAACAGGCGGGTGCGGGTGCGCTGGGCCAGCTCGAGCAGGCCGGAGGCCAGCGCGAACAGCTCGTCGGTGCTGCACTGGAACAGTTCGTCGCGCGGCAGGGTATCGAGGATGTGCTGCAGCGCCTTGCCCGAATGCGAATCGCGCTTCAGGCCCGAGCGGGTCATCACGGCTTCGCACTTGTCGCGCACCAGCGGGACGTGCTGCGGATGGGCCATGTAGGCATTCGACGAGAACAGGCCCAGGAAGCGCTGCTCCGCGGCCGGGCGGCCGTTGGCGTCGAAGCGAAGCACGCCGATGTAGTCCATGTAGCCCGCGCGATGGATCGGCGAGCGGGCGTTGGTCTTGGTCAGGATGATCGCGTCGGTGGAACCCGAGCGCGGCAGCTCGCTGGCCACCAGCGTGCGCAGCGAACGCGGTGCGAGCGAACGCTCCGCGGTGCGCAGGATGCCAAGGCCCGAGCCTTCGACGGTCTTCAGCACTTCGTCGCCGGCGTCGGCCGCCACTTCGTATTCACGGTAACCCATGAAGGTGAAGTGGTTATCGGCGACCCAGCGGAGGAAATCCGAAGCCTCGTGCACTTCTTCCGCGGTATACGGGAGGGCGCGCTTGCCGAGGTCATCGGCGACCTCGTTCATCTTCGCGCGCATCGCGCGCCAGTCGACCACGGCCTCACGAACGTCGGCGAGGGCGGTTTCGACGCTGGCCTTCACGGTGTCCAGCTCGGTGTCGTCGATCCGGTCGATCTCGAAACGCATGATCGATTCGGCGTGCTCGCCGACCCCCATGGCTTCCAGCTGGCCGGCGGCCGAGCGCGTCACCGGGACGACCGGGTGGATGATCGCGTGGATGTCGGCATGCGCCGCGGCCACCATCGACACGGTGTCGACCAGGAACGGCATGTCGTCGGTGACGACTTCGATCACGGCACGGGTGCCGGTGACGCCCGGGTTATAGACCCGGACGCTGGCCTTGCCGGGGGCGCGCTGGCGCGCGAAGGCCAGAAGGTCGGCGATCAGGGCAGCCCAGCGAGCGGGCGTGTGCAGGGCATGGTCAGCCTCCGCCATGCGCTCGAAGAAGGCGTCGATGAAGAAGCGCGCTTCATTGAGGCGCTCCGCGGGGTAGTCGATTTTCTTCAGTTCATCGAAAACGTGCGTCTGGAACTGGCCATTCTCGGCCGAGCGAATCGCATTCATGGGCGGATATCGATGTGGGGAAGTTGGGAAAACCGTAAAAGGATAGCTCCCGCACGTGTCATTGGGCCACACCAACGGCGATGCTTATTGCAGCTAAATTCACCGCAGCGCGGCATATATCAAGGAACCGGCGTCGGGTGCTGCATGCCCACACGGCTGGCACGGAATGTGCGACGCAACAATTCGCGTGCGAATGGCACTCATGCCCGTTGACGCTGGTCCGGGGGAGATTCTAAACTGGACGGTATAGTCCAGCAGGTACAGCTATGTCTCACCTGGATAACCTCCCGGCGCCAAACCGGCAACAACGGGTGCTCCAGGCGGCGTGCTCACTGTTCCTGCGCGACGGATATCGCGTCAGCATGGGGGCCGTGGCCCGCGAGGCGGGGGTATCCAAGCAGACCGTGTACGCGCATTTCGAAAACAAGGACACCCTCTTCCACGCTGCCGTCGAACAACTTGTCCTTCCCTTGCACGCGAGCCTCTCCCCGGAGCGCCGCGGCCTGGCCGCCACGCTACTGGCGTTGGCCCAGGCGCACCAGACCCACGTGATGGACCACGACAACGTCGCCCTTGGGCGGATGCTGATCGCAGAGGCGCCCCGTTTTCCAGGCGCCGCGCGGACATTCTTCCGTACGGCGATCGAAACCGTGGCGTCCCGGCTGTCCAGTTGCATGGCCGAGGCGATGGATAACGGCGAGATGCGCCGGGAGGACCCGGACGTGGCAGCGGAGCTGTTCCTGTCCATGTTGCATGGGCTGGAAGGGGACCGCCGCCTGTTTGGCTTGCGCGCGAGGGGGCCCAAGGCGCAGGACGACTGGGCCCGCCACGCCGTCACCGTATTTATGCACGCGTACGACATCCTCCCGGATGCCCGGCCGCGAACGAACAAGAAACCTGGAAAAGGAACGGAGTTCTCATGAAACCCCTGCCCATGCGCACCACCCTGCTGGCCGCTGGCCTCATCGTCGCGCTTGCCGCCTGCCACAAGCAGGAAGCCCCGCAGCAACCGCCCCCGCCGCAGGTGGGTGTCATCACCGTACAGCCGCAGGACGTCCCGCTGGTCCAGGACCAGGTCGGGCGCGTGTCTTCGTACCGTACGGCCGACGTCCGCGCACGCGTACCGGGCATCCTCCTGCATCGCCTGTATGACGAAGGCACGGACGTGAAGGCCGGCCAGTCGCTGTTCAAGATCGACCCGGCGCCGCTGCAGGCCGAACTGGACGCCCAGCTGGCCAACCTCGCCTCGGCGAAGGCCACGGCGGTGAACAGCAAGGCCCAGGCCGACCGTGCCCGTGGCCTGATCGGCAAGAACTACGTGTCGCGCGCCGACCTCGACACCGCCGAGGCGACCGAACGCACCTCCAATGCCGCCGTCAAGCAGGCCGATGCCGCCGTGCAGTCGGCCCGCATCAACCTGGGCTTTACCGACGTGCGCTCGCCGATCGACGGCCGCGCCGGCAAGCAGCAGGTGACCGAAGGCGCACTGGTTGGCCAGGGTGACACCACCCTGCTCACCCAGGTGGACGAGCTGGACAAGGTCTACATCAACTTCAGCATGTCCGTGTCGGACCTGGACACGCTGCGCACCGCCGCTGCCAAGGGCGCCGCCACGCTGTCGGCCACCGACCAGTCGAAGGTGCGCATCCAGTTGCCGGACGGCTCGGACTTCGGCGAAGCCGGCCAGCTCGACTTCTCGTCGGCCACGGTGAACCCGCAGACCGGCACCACCGACCTGCGCGCACTGCTCGCCAACCCCGGCCAGCGCCTGCTGCCCGGCCAGTTCGTGACCGTGAAGGCCACCCTGGGCGACCTGCATAACGTCTACCTTGTGCCGCAGACCGCGGTGCTGCGCGATTCCAACTCGGCCTACGTGATGGTCGTTGGCACCGCCAAGGTGAAGGACCCGCAGAGCGGCCAGGAAAAGACCATCGAGTCGGCCGCCATCCGCCACCCGATCCAGACCGACCGCATCAGCGGCTCTAACTGGGTCGTGACCGGTGGCCTGCAGCCCGGCGACAAGGTCATCGTCGAGGGCGTGCCCAAGGCGAAGGACAACGCGCCGGTCAACGCGCAGCCTGCCCAGCAGCAGCCTGCCGCTGGCGCGGCCCCGGCACAGGCGGGCTCCTCGGCCGCCCCTGCCGGCAAGCAGTAAGGGAGCCACGTCATGCCGAGTTTCTTCATCGACCGCCCCATCTTTGCATGGGTCGTGGCGATCCTGATCAGCCTGACCGGCACGATCTCGCTGTTGAACATGGGCATCGAGTCGTATCCGAACATCGCGCCCCCGCAGGTCGTCGTCACGGCGACCTACCCGGGTGCGAGTGCGGATACGACCGAAAGCACCGTGACGCAGGTGATCGAGCAGCAGCTGACCGGTATCGATCACCTGCTTTACTTCAGCTCGCAGTCCAGCTCGTCGGGCCAGGCCACGGTCACCCTCACCTTCGAAACCGGTACCGATCCTGACATCGCGCAGGTGCAGGTCCAGAACAAGGTGTCGCTGGCGACCCCGCGCCTGCCGTCCGAAGTGACCCAGCAGGGCGTCGTGGTGGCGAAGTCCAACCCCGACTTCCTGATGTTCGTCGCGCTGACCTCGACCAACCCGTCGATCGACAGCCATCGCCTGATGGACATCGTGTCCTCGCAGGTGCTGGACCAGGTTGCACGTATCCCCGGCGTGGGTAGCACCCGCCAGCTGGGTGCCGAATACGGCATGCGCGTGTGGCTCAACCCGGACAAGCTGCGCGGTTACGGCCTCTCGGCCACCGACCTGCAGAGCGCCCTGTCGAGCCAGAACGTGCAGTTCGCCGCCGGCTCCATCGGTACCGACCCGGCCAGCGATGGCCAGGGCTTCAGCGCCACCGTGTCCGCCGAAGGCCGTTTCACCTCGGCCGAAGAGTTCTCCAACATCATCCTGCGTGCCAACAACGATGGCACCGTGGTGAAGCTGAAGGACGTGGCCCGCGTTGAACTCGGCCCGCAGAGCTACGGTTTCGCCACCGAGTGGAACGGCACCCCGACGGGCGCCTTCGGTGTCCAGCTCCTGCCCGGCGCGAACGCGCTGGACGTGGCCAACGCCGTGCGCGCGAAGATGGCCGACCTGGCCAAGAGCTTCCCGGATGGCGTGACCTGGTTCGCCCCGTACGACACGACGAAGTTCGTGGTGATCTCGATCGAGGAAGTGGTCCACACCCTCGTCGAGGCGATCATCCTCGTCTTCCTCGTGATGCTGCTGTTCCTGCAGAACTTCCGCGCCACGATCATCCCCACCCTGGTCATCCCGGTCGCCCTGCTGGGCACCTTCCTGGGCTTGTCGCCGCTGGGCTTCACCATCAACCAGCTGACCCTGTTCGGCATGGTGCTGGCGATCGGCATCGTGGTGGATGACGCGATCGTCGTGATCGAGAACGTCGAACGCATCATGTCGGAGGAGCACCTTTCCCCGAAGGAAGCGACGCGCAAGGCGATGGGCCAGATCACCGGCGCGATCATCGCGATCACCGTGGTGCTGGCGGCCGTGTTCGTGCCTTCGGCACTGCAGCCGGGTGCCTCGGGCATCATCTACAAGCAGTTCGCGCTGACGATCGCGGTGTCGATGGGCTTCTCGGCCTTCCTCGCGCTGTCGTTCACGCCGGCCCTGTGCGCCACGATCCTCAAGGACGACCACGGCACCAAGAAGAAGAACGTCGTCTATCGCAAGTTCAACGACGTCTTCGACTGGACGACGCACACCTACGCGGGTCACATAACCTCCGCCGTGCGCCACGCCCCGCGCTGGATGATCGTGTTCGTGCTGATCGCGATCCTCTGCGGATTCCTGTTCACGCGCCTGCCCACCAGCTTCGTCCCCGACGAAGACCAGGGCTACGCGCTGGCCATCGTGCAGCTGCCGCCGGGCGCCAGCCTCGCGCGTACGCAGAAGGTCCAGGAAGACATGCGCGCCGTGCTCCTGAAGGATCCCGCCGTGGATGGCGTGTTCCAGATCTCTGGCTTCAGCTTCCTCGGCCAGGGCGAGAACGTGGGCATGAACTTCATCCGCCTGAAGGACTGGTCGGACCGTGATTCCACGGCCGCCGAGTTCATCCAGCAGATGAACGGCAAGATGCAGTCGGTGCGCAACGCCACGATCTTCGTGGTGAACCTGCCGACGATCCGCGGCCTCTCGCAGTTCGGCGGCATCGACATGTACCTGCAGGCACGTGCCGGACAGTCGCGCACCGAACTGACCCAGGCACGCAACCAGCTGCTCGGCGCCGCCGCACAGGACAAGCGCCTGGTCGGCATCCGCCCGAACACGCTGGAAGATGCGCCCACCTTGCAGCTCGCCGTGGACCGTACGCAGGCACAGACGATGGGCCTGTCGGTCAGCGATATCTACACCGCCATCCAGCTCACACTGGCGCCGGTGTACATCAATGACTTCCAGTACGGCGGCCGCGTGAAGCGCGTGATGTTGCAGGCCGACGCCCCGTACCGCATGGGTACCGATGCGTTCGACCACATCTTCACCCCGAGCTCGCTCGCGGCGTCGTCCGCGTCAAGCTCGACGACCGGCAGCAGCGTAAGCAGCTCGTCGACCTCGACCGACAACATGATTCCGTTGTCGACCGTGGTGCACTCGAAGTGGACCAACGTTTCGCCCAGCCTGACCCGCTACAACGGCTACTCGGCCGTGGAAATCGTGGGTAACCAGGCACCGGGCTTCTCGACCGGCCAGGCCATGTCGATCGTGGAAGGCATGGTGAACGACAAGCTGCCGAAGGGCTTCGGCTATGACTGGACCGGCCAGTCCTACCAGGAAATCCTGGCGGGCAACTCGGCCACCATGCTCATGGTGCTGTCCATCGTCATCGTGTTCCTCTGCCTTGCCGCGCTGTACGAAAGCTGGTCGATCCCGGTGGCCGTGCTGCTGGTGGTGCCGCTGGGCATGCTGGGCACGGTGGTGTTCTCGCAGCTGCGTGGCCTGCCCAACGACATCTTCTTCAAGATCGGCCTGATCACCGTGATCGGCCTGGCCGCGAAGAACGCGATCCTTATCGTGGAATTCGCGGTGGAGAAGCAGGGCGAAGGCAAGACGCTGAAGGACTCGGTGGTCGAAGCTTCCCGCCTGCGACTGCGCCCGATCCTGATGACCTCGCTGGCCTTCATCCTCGGCGTGATGCCCCTGGCGATCTCGACCGGCGCGGGTGCGAACTCCCGCCACGCGATCGGTACCGGCGTGATCGGCGGCATGCTGTTCGCCACCTTCCTCGGCCTGCTACTGATCCCGGTGTTCTACGTGATCGTGCGCCGCATGCTGGGCGACAAGCTGGACGAGGCATCGAAGACGATTCGCCACCACGGCGACGGTCCGCACGATGACCACGACGGTCCGCAGGGCGGCGGTACCGATCCGCACGGCGGTGGCGGCGGTAACTCGCCGGTGAACGTCGTCGAGCCGCACGCACCGAACGTCGGTGACGTGAGGGCCTTCGACTCCGACCCCCGACGCGGCGTCGAACGCCAGTAAAGAGAAAAACCCGGCGAAAGCCGGGTTTTTTTTGCGCCGGTGTTGACATTCGTCCGGTCATCCCACAGCATGATTTTTCGATCTGGACGTCCAGACGTCTCACCGGCCCAGACACCGAGGCTTACGTGACCACGACCATGCAGCACATCAACAACACGCCCGCCCTGTCGACCGCCCTGCCGGTCCAGGCGTGTTGTCGCTGCATGGCGTAACACCCCGCGCGCCCCAGTAGGAGCGCGCCTGCGCGCGATCCGGGCCCCTAACGGCCCCACCCTCCGCCAATCCCCCTCCATTCCATACAAGCCATCGCCCCCACCGGCGAGCTAGCGTCGTTCGCGTGCGTTTTTGCGAACCGGCGCCTGCCGCCGTCCGCCCCCACCAGGACCGCACCATGCCGCACGTTTCGCTCCGCCGCCTCGCCCTGCCCCTGTTCGTCGCCGCCAGCCTGGGCACGCCCACCGCGCGTGCGCAGGACACACAGCCTGCCGCAGCCGCATCGCCTGGCCCAGCCCCGGCCGAGGCTCTCACCAAGGCCTCGACCCAGCTCGACACGGTCGTCGTCACGGGCACCCGCTCGGTCAACCGCAGCCAGGAAAGTTCGCTGTCACCCATCGACATCGTGACCGCCAAAGACCTGCAGACCGCCGGCGACACCCAGCTCGCCGCCGTGCTCTCGCGCCTCGTGCCCTCGCTGAACTTCCCGCGCGCGCCCGGCAACGATGGCTCGGGCATCGTCCGCCCGGCCGCCCTGCGCGGCCTGTCGCCCGACCAGACCCTGGTGCTGGTCAACGGCAAGCGCTGGCACACCACCGCGCTGCTCAACCTGCAAGGCGCGTTGGGACGCGGCTCCGCGCCGGCCGACCTGAATTCGATCCCGATCTCGGCCATCGACCACATCGAAGTGCTACGCGACGGCGCGTCTGCCCAGTACGGCTCGGATGCGATCGCCGGCGTGATCAACATCGTGCTGAAGGGTGCGGCCAAGCCCGGCAGCAACGAAGCCAGCATCACCGCGGGTCGCTACAGTGCGGGCGACGGCAAGCAATGGCAGGGCGAGGCCAGCCTGGGCGTGCCGCTGGGTGGCGACAAGGGCTGGGCACGGCTTAGCGTGGTGGATGGCCATGCCGACGCAACCAACCGCGGCGGCCGCGATTTCCGCGATCCCACTTCACCGGTGTATGGACAGCTCACGCAACGCATCGGCGAGCCGGACATCACCAACCACCAGGCGCTGCTTAACGTGCAGTACGCGCTGGCGTCGAACATCGATTTCTACGCCTTCGCCAGCACCAGCAGCCGCGAAGGCACCTCGCCGGCGCTGTTTCGCCCCTACGACAGCGCGCGCAACGTGCCGTCGATCTATCCCGAGGGCTTCCTTCCCCTCAACGACGTTCGCTCGATCGACAGTGCGCTGGTGGCCGGGGTACGCGGTACGACCGCCAGCGGCTGGCGCTGGGACATCAGCGGTAACTACGGCCGCGACCACGTCAGCATCGACCCGATCCATACCCTGAACGTGGACCTGGGCGCGGCCAGCCCCACCCGCTTCAACGCCGGGCGACTTATTTCCACGCAGAAGGCGTTCGATGTCGACGTCGCGAAAGACCTGTCGGTCGGCTGGCTGCAAAATCCCGTCACGCTGGCATTCGGCGCGGAATACCTTTACCAGCGCTACGGCATCGAAGCGGGCGATCCCGCCTCGTACTTCGGCACCGGCTCGCAGGGCTTCCCGGGGTTCACACCGGGCGATGCGGGCAATCACTCGCGCCACGACGTGGCCGAGTACGTCAGCCTGGAGAACCAGGTCACCGACAAGCTGAGCGGCTCGCTCGCGCTGCGGCACGAGGACTACACGGACTTCGGCAACACCACCTCGGGCACGCTGTCCGCGCGTTACGACTTCACCGATACGTTCGCCCTGCGCGGTACGGCGGGAACGGGCTTCCGCGCGCCGTCGCTGGCGCAGCAGTTCTACACCACGACCTCGACCAACGTGATCGGCGGCGTGCCGACGCAGATCCGCAATTTTTCGGTCAACGACCCGGTCGCGCAGGCGCTCGGTGCCGAGCCGCTCAAGGCCGAGAAATCGCACAACTACACGCTGGGCGCGACCTACCTGCCTGGCGCGTGGACCTTCTCGCTGGATGTTTACCAGATCACCATCGGCGATCGCGTCGTGCCGTCGGAGAACCTCGTCGGCGACGACGTGCGGGCCTACCTGACCAGCCAGGGCTACGCGAACATCCAGGGTGGCAGCTACTTCACCAATGCGCTGAAGACCCGCACGCGCGGCGTCGACTTCAGCAGCGGCTATCGGCTCGACCTGGGCAACTCAGGCATCGTCCAGTTCACCGCCGCGTACAACCGCAACCACACCTCGATCCTCAGCGTCGCGCCGAACCCACCGCAACTCGCGGAAAACGGCCTCGAACTCGTACGCGTCGGCCACATTGCGCAGGGCTACATCACCAACGGCGCGCCGCGCGACAAGATCGCCCTGGGCACCGATTACACGCTAGGCAACTGGAGCGCGCACGGCACGCTGACCCGCTATGGCACCTTCCTGCAGAACCAGGATCCCGTGAGCAACCCGGGCTACGACCAGTGGTTCGCCGCGCGCTGGGTGCTCGACCTGTCGACCAGCTACGCCGTGGATGGATGGACCTTCACCGCGGGCGTCGACAACCTCACCAACGTCTATCCGCAGAAGTACAAGACCGGAAGCGACGGCGCCGTCGGTGGCACCTGGCCGTATCCGGATTACTCGCCGTTCGGGTATAGCGGGCGTTACCTGTACACGCGCGTGGCGTACCGCTGGTAAGCGCCATTTCCTGAGGGGATTCGCAACCTGGACCTTGCCTGACAACCATCGAGTGCGCAGCTTACACCGCCCGCGGAAATACCCTGCATAGCTGGACTGACGCTTCGGAGACGCTTGTTTTCCGTCTCCGAGGCTTCTTCCCGCCGTGCAGATCGTACGTCGCCAGCATTTACATCGACGCTACCGTCATGCGTTCATGCGGCGCCGCTCGCCATGAGCGGCATCCAGTTCGAATGGGACGAAGAGAAGGCCGCCGGCAACTTGTCAAAGCACGGCATCTCGTTCATCAAAGCCACGAAGGTATTTCTCGACCGTTCCGCCATGGAGGAGCTGGATAGAAACGAGCACGACGAACATCGCCATTTCACGATCGGAATCGTCGACAGCGAAACATTGTTCGTCGTCTTTACGTTACGCGGAGATCGCATCCGCCTCATATCAGCCCGGAGGGCTACCCGGCATGAAGCAGCAAGATACTGGGAAGATCGTTTACTTTACGCTTGACCCCGATAACCCGCCGCCGCCGATGACCGCCGCTGAGCGCGCTGCGCTGCGAAGGCGGCCGATCGACTACAGCGACATCCCGCGGACGATCGTTGACGAGACGTGGTATCACCCCGCATGGGCGCTCGAGATCGGTCGACGCGAATCGCAGGGATAAGCGTTTTTTCGTCAACAAAAAAGCCCTGGCACACGGCCAGGGCTTTCGTTGGAAGGCGGATCTACCTGCGCTTAGCGCAAGCCCGTCTCCGCACGCGCAATCACCAGACGCTGGATCTCGCTCGTGCCCTCGTAGATCTCGGTGATCTTCGCATCGCGGAAGTACCGCTCCAGCGGCATTTCCTTCGAGTAGCCCATGCCACCGTGGATCTGCACGGCCTGGTGGGTGATCCACATGGCGGCTTCGGAGGCGACGAGCTTGGCCATGGACGCTTCGGTGCCGAAACGGCCGCCGGTCTTCTCGACCTGGGCCTTCGTCCACGCGGCGCGCAGGGTCAGCAGCAGGGCCGAGTCCAGCTTGCACTTCATGTCGGCGATCTTGGCCTGGGTCATCTGGAACGTGCCGATCGGCGTACCGAACGCCTTGCGGTCACGCGACCACTGCAGGGTGGCTTCGTAAGCGGCACGGGCGATGCCGATGGCCTGCGACGCGATGCCGATGCGGCCGGCGTCGAGCACGCCCATCGCGATCGAGAAGCCCTTGCCTTCGGTGCCGAGCATGTCTTCCTTCGGGCAGACATAGTCGTGGAATTCGATCTCGCACGTCGCCGAGGCGCGGATGCCGAGCTTCGGCTCGGTCTTGCCGGCGAGGAAGCCCGGACGCTGGGTGTCGATGATGAAAGCCGACACGCCCTTGGCGCCGATCCCCGGCGTGGTCACGGCGAACAGCACGATGTAGCGGGCCACCGGGCCGGAGGTGATCCAGCTCTTCTTGCCGTTGATGACCCAGTCGCCGTCGGCGTTCTTCACCGCGCGGGTGTGCATGTTGGAAGCATCCGAACCCGACTGCGGCTCGGTCAGCGCGTAGGCGCCGATGGCCTCGCCCGAGGCGATGGCGCGGACGTACTTCTGCTTCTGCTCTTCGGTGCCGCTCTTCAGGATGCCGTTGCAGAACAGCGAATTGTTGACCGACATGATGGTCGAGGTGGCGGCATCGGCCGCGGCGATCTCGACCATGGCCAGGACGTAAGCGACCGGGTCCATGCCCGCGCCGCCGTACTCTTCCGGCACTTCGATGCCCATCAGGCCCAGCTGGCCCATTTCCTGGATGTTCTCCAGGGGGAATTCACCCCTGGCATCGAATTCGGCGGCCACCGGGGCGATGCGCTTCTGCGCGAAATCGCGTGCGATGGACTGGATCGACAGCTGGTCGTCGGTAAAGCGGAAATCCATGGGTCATACCTCGGCCGGTCCGATGGGCCGGCAAGTCTGGGTGGGGAGCAATCCGCCCATTCTAACGGTCGTTCGACTCTTTGCCGCCGTGCACCGCAACATGCGACCTTGACGTTGGGCCCACTGGGCCGCATCCTTGGTATCTCTGTATCGCGATATAAGGATGTGGCATGGATCTGTCGACCGCCTCGGCCGTCCTGCGGCTGCTGGCCGACCCGACCCGCGTCCGCCTGCTGGCCCTGCTGGACCGGGAAGAGCTTACCGTGGCCGAACTGGCGGCGGTGCTGCACCTCGCCCAGCCGCGCGTCTCCACCCACCTGGCCAAGCTCAAGGAAGCCGAACTGGTGCGGGACCGCCGTGCCGGTGTGTCGGCTTATTACCGGGCCAACGCCGAAGCCGACCCCACCCTGGTCGCGCTGGTCGCCACCCTGCGCGACACCCTGAGCGACGCCCTGCTTCGCGAGGACGCCGAGCGCCTGCCAGCCGTGCTCGCCCAGCGCGCCAGCAACGAGGGCTGGGCCGACACCGTGGCGGGCGACATGGAACGCCACTACTCGCCCGGGCGCACCTGGGAAACCCTGGCCCGCTCGCTGCTCCAGCTGCTGGAAACCGGCGACGTGCTGGACATCGCATCGGGCGACGGCGTTACCGCCGAGCTGCTGGCCCCGCACGCCCACTCCATCCTCTGCATCGACAGCTCGGACCGCGTGGTCGAGGCCGCCCGCCAGCGCGTGGCCTCGTTCAAGAACGTCGAAGTCCGCCAGGGCGACATGCATGCGCTCGACGTCGGCGACCGCCGCTTCGACCTTGTGCTGATGATGCACGCCCTCACCTACGCCGAGCGCCCGGCGGAGGTCTTCGGCCAGGTCGCCGGCGTGCTCAAGCCCGGTGGTCGCGTGCTCGCAGTCACCCTCGGCGAGCACGACCACCGCGCCGTGGTGGAGCCGTTCGATCACCGCAACCTGGGCTTTGGCTGCGACGCGCTGGGCGACATGGCGCGTGCCGCCGGCCTTGACGTCGTCAGCTGCGATCGCCTTAGCCGCGAGCGCCGTGCCCCGCATTTCGAAGTCATCAGCCTGTTGGCGCGCAAGCCCTGACCGGAGACCACCCCATGAGCAACCTTCCCTGGCTCCATCCCGACCGCGTGGCCCTGATCGAAAAAGGCCTGGCCGAACGCATCATGATCCTCGACGGCGGCATGGGCACCATGCTGCAAGGCCACCAGCTGGACGAGTCCGGCTACCGCGGCGAACGCTTCGCCGGGGGCCTCGATGGCACGCACGCGCACGACCATGACCATCCGGGCGAGTGCGACCTGAAAGGCAACAACGACCTGTTGCTGATCACCCAGCCGGAGATCATCAAGGGCGTGCACCGGGCCTACCTCGAAGCCGGTGCGGACTTCGTCGAAACCAACACGTTCAACGCCACGCGGGTCAGCCAGGCCGATTACCACCTGGAACACCTGGTGCCGGAACTGAACCGCGAAGGCGCTCGGCTCGCCCGCGAAGTCTGCGACGCAATGACGCTGGAGACACCGGAAAAGCCGCGCTTCGTCATTGGCGTGCTCGGACCGACCAGTCGCACGGCGTCGATTTCGCCGGACGTGAACGACCCCGGCTTCCGCAACATCGACTTCGACACGCTGAAGGCGAACTACATCGAGTCGGCGCGCGCGCTGATCGAAGGCGGCGCCGACACGATCATGGTCGAGACCATCTTCGACACGCTCAATGCCAAGGCCGCGCTGTTCGCCCTGTCCGAACTGTTCGACGAACTGGGTGCGCGCGTGCCGGTGATGATCTCCGGCACGATCACGGACCGCTCCGGCCGCACCCTGTCGGGCCAGACCGCCGAGGCCTTCTTCTACTCGGTCGAACACATCCAGCCGCTCTCGGTGGGCCTCAACTGCGCGCTCGGCGCGGAAGACCTGCGCCCGCACGTCGCGATGCTGGCGCGCATCGCCAACGCGGCGGTGAGCACGCATCCGAACGCCGGCCTGCCGAACGCGTTCGGCGAATACGACGAAACCCCGGAGATGATGGCGGCGACCATCC
The DNA here is from genome assembly GCA_018889975.1 of Bacillus sp. NP157. Lineage (NCBI taxonomy): Bacteria > Bacillati > Bacillota > Bacilli > Caryophanales > Bacillaceae > Bacillus > Bacillus sp. NP157. Next base: position 318,257 of record CP076546.1, on the reverse strand, counting down.
GTGATTTCGCCGCCAGTGGCCTGATCAACATCGTCGGCGGCTGTTGTGGCACCACGCCCGCCCATATCGCGGCGATCGCCGCCGCCGTCGCGCCGTACGCGCCGCGCGCCCCCAAGAGCACTGCCGAAGCCGCATGAGCATTCGCTACACCCGCCTTTCCGGCCTGGAGCCGCTGGTCCTCACCCCGGACCTGAACTTCATCAACGTCGGCGAACGTACCAACGTCACCGGCTCGGCCCAGTTTCGCAAGCTGATCAAGGAAGGTCGCTACGAAGAGGCCGTCGACGTCGCCCGCCAGCAGGTGGAGAACGGCGCGCAGATCATCGACATCAACATGGACGAGGGCCTGATCGACTCCGAGGCCGCGATGACGCGCTTCGTGAACCTGATCTCCTCCGAGCCGGACATCGCCCGCGTGCCGGTGATGGTCGATTCGTCGAAGTGGAGCGTGATCGAAGCCGGGCTGCGCTGCATGCAGGGCAAGGGCATCGTCAACTCGATCTCCATGAAGGAAGGCGAGGCCCTGTTCCTGGAACATGCGCGCAAGGTGCGTCAGTACGGCGCGGCCGTGGTGGTCATGGCGTTCGACGAGCAGGGCCAGGCGGACACCAGGGATCGCAAGGTCGAGATCTGCTCGCGGGCATATGAGCTGCTCGTGGACGGCATCGGCTTCCCGCCGGAAGACATCATCTTCGATCCGAATATTTTTGCCATCGGTACCGGCATCGAAGAGCACAACAACTACGCAGTGGACTTCATCGAAGCCACGCGCGAGCTGAAGAAACGCTTCCCGGCTTCGCATATCTCCGGCGGCGTCTCCAACGTCTCGTTCTCGTTCCGCGGCAACAACCCCGTGCGCGAGGCGATCCATTCCGTGTTCCTTTTCCACGCGATCGCCGCGGGCATGGACATGGGCATCGTCAACGCCGGTGGCCTGTCCATCTACGACGACCTGCCGGACGAGTTGCGCGAGCGCGTCGAGGACGTGGTGCTCAACCGCCGCGCCGACGCGACCGAGCGCCTGCTCGAGATCGCCGACAAGTACAAGGGCGGCAAGGGCGGCGCGGTCGTCGAATCCGCCGCCTGGCGCGAGAAGAACGTGCAGGACCGGCTCAGCCATGCGCTCGTGCACGGCATCGACCAGTTCGTGGTGGAAGACACCGAGGAAGCCCGCCAGCTTTCCACCCGTCCGCTGGATGTGATCGAAGGGCCGTTGATGTCCGGCATGAACGTGGTCGGCGACCTGTTCGGTGCCGGCAAGATGTTCCTGCCGCAGGTGGTGAAATCCGCACGCGTGATGAAGAAGGCCGTCGCACACCTCATCCCCTTCATCGAGGAAGAGAAGAAGCGCTCCGGCGAAGCCGTGCGCAGCAACGGCAAGATCGTGCTGGCGACGGTAAAGGGCGATGTCCACGACATCGGCAAGAACATCGTTGGCGTGGTGCTCCAGTGCAATAACTTCGAGGTGATCGACCTCGGCGTGATGGTGCCGACGCAGAAGATCCTCGACACCGCCCGCGCCGAGAACGCCGACATCATCGGCCTCTCCGGCCTGATCACGCCGTCGCTGGAAGAGATGAGCCAGGTCGCGCGCGAGATGCAGCGCCAGGACTTCTACCTGCCGCTGCTGATCGGTGGCGCCACCACCTCGCGCGCGCATACGGCGCTGCGGATCGAACCGCATTACAAGTCGCCCACCGTGTGGGTGAAGGACGCGTCGCGCGCGGTCGGCGTCGCCCAGTCGCTGGTGAGCAAGGACCTGGTCGACGAGTTCATGGCCAAGGTCCGTGCCGAGTACGCCGAGGTCCGCGAGCGCCACAAGGGCCGCGGGACCGGCAAGACGCTGGTGCCGCTTGCAAAGGCCCGCGAGCAGCGCTTCCAGGGCGACTGGCAGGCGTACACGCCGCCCACGCCGCAGGCGCCAGGCATCACGGTGTTCGACGATTACGACCTCGCCGAGCTTCGCCGCTACATCGACTGGTCGCCCTTCTTCAACGCGTGGGAACTGGCCGGGAAGTTTCCGGCCATCCTCACCGATGAGGTAGTGGGCGCCCAGGCCAGCGAACTGTTCAACGACGCGCAGGCGATGCTCGACAAGGTCATCGCTGAAAAATGGCTCACCGCCAAGGGCGTGATCGGCTTCTGGCCGGCCGCCCAGGTGGGCGACGACATCGAGCTCTACGACGCGCCGGGCATCGGCAAGCGCAAGCCGGTCTGCGTGCTGCACCACCTGCGCCAGCAGGTCGACAAGCCGGTGGAACGCCCGGACTTCTGCCTTTCCGACTTCGTGGCGCCCAGGGACAGCGGCGTGCAGGACTGGGTCGGCGGCTTCGCGGTCACCGCGGGCATCGGCATCGACGCCCACGTGGCGCGCTTCGAAGCGGCCCACGACGACTACTCTGCCATCCTGCTCAAGGCCCTGGCCGACCGCCTCGCCGAGGCCTTCGCCGAACGCTTGCACGAACGCGTGCGCAAGGAATTCTGGGGTTACCAGCCTGACGAAGTGCTGGATAACGACGCGCTGATCGACGAAGCGTACCGCGGTATCCGCCCTGCCCCGGGCTATCCGGCCTGCCCGGAACACACCGAGAAGCGCACGTTGTTCGCCCTGCTCGACGCCACGAAGCACACCACGGTGGAACTGACCGAAAGCATGGCGATGTACCCCACCGCCGCCGTGTCAGGCTGGTATTTCTCGCACCCGGACAGCCAGTATTTCGTGGTCGGCCGGCTTGGTCGCGAGCAGGTCGACGATTACGCGAAGCGCAAGGGCTGGGACCGGCGCGAGGCCGAGCGGTGGCTGGCTACGTTGCTCGATTACGATCCGGACTGATCAGTTGTCTTCGGGGCCACCCGGCCGGGTCGTCTCCGCCACGTCCTTGTGCTTGAGGTGCGCGAACACGTTGTAGAACGACACCAGCATCGGGAACGCGGTCTGGATGATGCCGACCGAATCGTTCTTGCCCCAGATGAAGTACGCCAGGGTGAGCACGCTGCCGCTCACCGACAGGTACCAGAACGACATCGGCACGGTCACCTTCTTGTTCTTCTTCGTGGCGTAGAACTGCACGAACCAGCGCGCGGTGAACAACAGGGTGCCGATGAGGCCAATGATCTTCCACGGCGTGAGCGTGATCATGTGGAGTTCGGCAAGGGCTTCGTGCATGGCTTTGATCCCGGCGAGCGTAAAGGACATTCTAAACGCGGCGCCTTACTGGCGGTTTACGACCCCGGGCAAAAGAAAACCCGGCGCAAGGCCGGGTTTCCAGGAATCGATGGTGGGCGGTACAAGGATCGAACTTGTGACACCTGCCGTGTGAAGGCAGTGCTCTACCGCTGAGCTAACCGCCCATCGAGCCGCGCATTCTACCGGCCCGACCCACCCCGGTCAACGGGGCGGGCCGGGGTCGGATCAGTCCAGGATCTCACGCCAGTTGGTACGCAGCAGGCGGGCGGAACTGCCCGGCTGGAGCATGTTCGCCACCTGCGGCGCCTGGCCGGTCTGGCCGTAAAGCAGCACGAACTTGTTGCTGTCCGGCAACTGCACCATCTGCAGGTTGGTGATGGCGCTGTTGGTGGTCAGGAACGGTACCGGTGCACCCGATGCCGTCAGCAGGTTGCTCTGGCCGGAGGCATACGCCG